>JAIRLE010000140.1 GCA_031259605.1 Zoogloeaceae bacterium | reverse complement strand
CAGGAATGCGCGAGGGCATTTATCTGGTGCCGCAGACCGCCGTCATCCAAAGTGTCCAGGGCGACATGCTGATGCTGGCCGACAAGGACGGCAAGGTCGAGGCGCGTCCGGTGCGCCTGGGCGAGTGGCTCGGCAAGGACTGGATCGTCCTTTCCGGCCTGAACCCCGGCGACCGGGTGATCGTAGACAACATCCTGAAGCTCAGGCCCGGCATGCCCGTCGCGCCGCGCGCGCCGCAAGCCGCTCCATCCGCTCCATCCGCCGCTCCGCCCGCGCAGTCCGGGCAGTGAGGGGCGCGTCATGGCAAAGAAATCCTATTTTTTCATTGACCGTCCGGTTTTTTCCTCGGTCATCTCCATCGTCATCATCATTGCCGGGCTGGTGGCCTCCCAGGTTCTGCCGGTGGCCATGTATCCGCAGATCGCGCCGCCGACCATCGTCGTCGTCGCCAATTATCCCGGCGCTTCCGCCGAAACGCTCTCCCGTACCGTGGCCGCGCCGATCGAGGAGCAGTTGAACGGCATCGACGATCTGACCTATTTCAATTCCTCGTCGACGGCGGACGGGCAGGTGACGATCACCATCACCTTCCGTGTCGGCTCGGACGCGAACATGGCGCTCATCAACGTGAACAACCGTGTGAGCATCGCCGAGCCGCGCCTGCCGGAAGAGGTGCGCCGCAACGGCGTGGTGGTCTACAAGCGTTCCACCGACATCCTGAAGGTCTTCGCGGTGTATTCCGCCCAGCACAGCCGTCTTTTCCTTTCCAATTACGTCAGCATCAACATGGTGGATGAGCTGAAGCGCCTGCCGGGCGTGGGCGACGCCATCGTCTTCGGGGCGCTGGACTACTCGATGCGCGTCTGGCTGAAACCCGACCGCATGGCGCAACTGGGCGTCACCACGACGGAAATCGCCGCCGCCATCCGCGAGCAGAACAGCCAGAACGCGGCGGGCAAGATCGGCCAGGAACCCGCGTCGGACGACCAGATGCTGATCTACACGGTGAACGCCAAGGGACGGCTCCTGACGCCGGAGGAATTCGGCGACATCATCATCCGCGCCGGCGGTCCCGACGGCATTCTGCGTCTGAAGGACGTCGCCCGCGTCGAAATGGGTGCCAACAACTACAACCAGCGCAGCTTTGTCGACGGCAAGGATTCGATCGGTCTGGGCATCTTCCTGCAAACCGGTGCCAACGCGCTGGAAGTCTCGCAACGGGTCGACGCCAAGATGGCGGAAATGCAGCAGCATCTCCCGGAAGGCGTGGAGTACATTTCGCCTTTCGACACCACCCGCTTCATTTCCGCTTCCATCGGCGAAGTGCAATGGACCCTGTTCGAGGCGGCGCTGCTCGTCATCGCCGTGGTGTATCTCTTCCTGCAAAGCTGGCGGGCGACGCTGATTCCGATGATCGCCGTGCCGGTGTCGCTGATCGGCACCTTCGCCGGGCTGTGGCTTTTCGGCTTTTCCATCAATACCCTGACGCTCTTTGCCATGGTGCTGGCCATCGGCATCGTGGTCGATGACGCCATCGTGGTATTGGAAAACGTCGAGCGCCTGATGTGGGAAGAAAAGATGCCGCCGCACGCCGCCGCGGTGCGGGCAATGCACGAGGTGTCTTCCGCCTTGGTCGCCATCGTGCTGGTGCTCTGCGCGGTGTTCATTCCGGTCGCCTTCCTGGGCGGCATTGCCGGGCAGCTTTACAAGCAGTTTGCCGTCACCGTGGCGGTTTCCGTGGTGATCTCCGGCGTCGTGGCGCTGACGCTTTCCCCGGCGCTGTGCGCGTTGCTCCTGAAATCGAAGCACGAGGAGCACAAGATTTTCATCCCCTTCAACCGGCTTTTCGAACTCTTCACCCGTTCCTACACCACGACGGTGGGCAAGATCCTGCGCCACGGCTCCGTCGGCGTTCTGGCGCTGGCGCTGGTGGTCGGCGTCTGCGCCTATCTCTTCTCCGAGCGGCCCGGCGGCTTCGTGCCTGCGGAAGACCAGGGGGCGCTCTTTTCCGCCCTGATCATGCCCGATGGCGCGACCCTGCCGCGCACCATCAAGGCGGGCGAGAGCATGAGCGCGATGGTGAAACAGGACCCGGCGGTGGAGCGCACCTTCGTCATCGCCGGATTCGACATGATCGGCGGCAGTAAGGGGACGATGTTCATCGACCTGAAGGACTGGGACGAGCGGAAAACGAAAGAGACTTCCGTGAACGCGCTGGTGGAGAAGTTCGCCGGCATGGGGCTGACGCTCACCGAGGGCATCGCGCCGGTGTTCAATCCGCCCGCGATCATGGGACTGGGTTCCGTCGGCGGCTTTGAAGCCTACGTGCAGAACCGCGTGGATGGCGATCCCAAGAGCCTGGACGCCGTCGTGCAGGACCTCCTCGCGGCCCTGGGCAAGCATCCCGAATTCAATTGCGGCAACGCCTGCCGGCTGACCACGTCGCTACGCGCCAACGTGCCGCAGCTTTTCGTGGAAGTCGACGAGCCGAAGGCGGTCTCCCTCGGTCTTTCGCTCTCCGACGTATATGCCACGCTGCAAAGCACGATGGGCACCCTCTATGTGAACGACTTCAACCGGGGCAGCAAGGTGTATCGCGTCCAGTTGCAGGCAGAGAGCGAATACCGCATGAAGCCGGAGGATTTCGGCAAAATCTACGTGAAGAGCGCGAAGGGGGCGATGATTCCCGTTTCCGCCTTCAGCACGGTCAAGCGCATCAACGCCGCGGAAGTCGTCGAACGCTACAACGGTTTTCTCGCCACCAAGGTATCGGGCGAAGCCCGCCTGGGGACGAGTTCCGGCAAGGTGATCGAACTCGTGGAACAGACCGCGCGGGAAGTCCTGCCCGAAGGATATTCCCTCGTCTGGACCGGCTCGGCGTATCAGGAAAAGCAGGATTCTGGTTCCTCGCTGCACGCCTTCGCCTTTGCCGTGGTCATGGTCTTCCTGATTCTCGCGGCGCAGTACGAAAAATGGTCATTGCCGCTCGCCGTCATCATGACCGTGCCGTTCGCGCTGATGGGCGCGCTGATTGCCATTCGTTTCCGGCAGATGCCCAACGACATCTATTTCCAGATCGGCCTGGTGGTGCTGATTGGGCTGGCGGCGAAGAACGCCATCCTGATCGTGGAATTCGCGGCGCAGAAATACGCCGAAGGGATGAACGCCGTCGATGCCGCCATCGAGGCGGCG
The DNA here is from genome assembly GCA_031259605.1 of Zoogloeaceae bacterium. Lineage (GTDB taxonomy): Bacteria > Pseudomonadota > Gammaproteobacteria > Burkholderiales > Rhodocyclaceae > Azovibrio. Next base: position 10,462 of record JAIRLE010000140.1, on the reverse strand, counting down.
CGCTTGCGTTTCCGTCCCATCGTCATGACTTCGCTCGCCTTCGTGCTGGGCGTCTTTCCGCTCGTCAAATCCACCGGCGCGGGCGCGGCGGCGCGGCGTTCGATGGGCACCGGCGTGTTTGGCGGCATGATTGCCGCCACCTTCATCGCCATCCTGTTCGTGCCGCTCTTTTTCAAATGGCTGGAACGCGGCAAGCAACTCGTTCCGGCTGGACTGGAAGAACATCATGCAAAGAAACACAAGAAACACAAGGCCGAAACTGCCGGACACGGCGACGGCGCACCTGAGGACAACGATCATGCGTAATCCACACCCTTTCCGGCTTGTCCTGGCGTTGGGGTTCTCCCTCGTCTTTTCCGGATGCGCCATCGGGCCGGATTACCAGCGGCCGGAAGCCAGCCTGCCCGAACGCTATGTTGCGGACGAAGCCGGAAACCTGACTAGCGGTGCCCCCATCAACCCGGAATGGTGGCGGCTTTTCGGCGACGAGGAACTGAATCGACTGGTCGAGCGGACGCTTCTCCAGAATCAGGATCTGCAAGCCGCCGTCGCCCGCATGGAAGCCGCCGAAGCTGCCGCGCGGGAGGCGGGCGCGGATTACTTTCCCACAGTGGATTTAGAGGGCGCTTCCGTTCGCAGCCGCACCAGCGGCGAGACTTCCAGCGGTCGGCAGATGGGGGTGATGACTTCCACCAACCGCCGCGTTGCGCTCAATGTCGGTTATGAATTCGACATCTGGGGACGGCTGCGGCGCAGCAACGAGGCGGCGCGCGCCGACGCGCTCTCCGGGCGTTTCGCGCGCGATTCACTGCGACTTTCCCTGATTGCGCGGGTGGTCGGCGTCTATCTGGATCTGCGCGTCCGCGATGTGGAAGTGCTGGCCATGAGCCGCAACCTGCGCGCCCAGGCAAAAACCCGTGACATCGTGCAGGGCAGGAAGGACGCGGGCGCGGCATCCGATCTGGAAGTCGCTCAGGCCGTCGCCATCCATGCCGCGACTTCGGCGCAGCTTTCGGAAATCCTGCGCCAGCGTACCCTGACGGAAAACCTGCTTGGTCTTTTGACTGGAGAACCCGGCCTGCGTCTCGAGCCGCTCACGGAAACCGCAGTGCCGCTTTCTCCCCTGCCGCCCGTGGGTCTGCCTTCGGCGCTGATCGAGGCGCGTCCTGACGTGCGCCAGGCAGAAGAGTCGCTCATTGCCGCCAATGCTCGCATCGGCCTGGCCAAGGCAGCCTATTTCCCAGTCATCAGCCTCACCGGATTCCTGGGGAGTGAAAGCGCCCAATTTTCCAGTTTGTTTACCCGGCCTGCGGAAATCTGGTCCTACGGCGCGGCGATTACCGCGCCCATCTTCAACTGGGGGCGCACCAGCGCCCGGGTCGATCAGGCCAGCGCCTGGCAACAGGAAGCCCTGGCAAACTACCGGCAAACCGTACAGGGCGCTTTCCGCGAAGTGCGCGACGCGCTCGTTTCGCTCAGTCTTTTCGATCGAACGGAAGGCGAATTGCAAACGCAGCTTTCAGCGGCGGGCGATGCCCTGAAACTTGCCAATGCCCGCTATGAAGCCGGTTACTCCGCTTTCCTGGAAGTGCTGGATAGCCAGCGCACCCTGAACAACGCCCAGTTGCAATACCTTGCCGCGCGCCGCAACCGCCTGCTTTCCGCGGTCGATTTGTTCAAGGCGCTGGGCGGCGGCTGGCAAGAAGGCTGGCAAGAGGAGGCAGGGCAGGGCGGCGATGTGGAAGATGAACGCGTCTCCCCTCCCGCGCGGAGTGAAGCGAAAACGCCTGCGGCAAACGCTGGCACGGGATCCTGACATGGTGCGCAAAATCAAGGAAGACGTCAGCATTACCCGTAACCACATCCTGGACGCGGCGGTGGAATGTTTCAGCGAACAGGGCGTTTTCCAGACCACGCTGGATACCATTGCCCAGAAAGCGGGCGTAACCAGGGGCGCGATTTATTGGCATTTCGAGGACAAGGTCGATCTCTTTTCCTCCATGATAGAGCGCCTGGTATGCCCCTTGCGAATCATAAAAGAGGAACGCGCCTGGCTCATGCAGGAAAATCCCCTGGGATTCATCCGCGCCGCCATGAACGAATTCCTGGACAAGCTCACGCATGACCCGGACTTCTACCGGGTTTTCGAGATTTTTCTGCACAAATGCGAGTACGTGGGTGAAATGGCAGAGATACGCCACAAATATCTGGAAGAAGGCGAAAACCATATCGACATCATCTTGCAGGCTTTCACGCTGGCGCAAAAGAAAGGCCAGATTGGCACGGCGCTCACCCCGCACCAGGCCGCCATCGCGCTGATCTCCCTGGTGGATGGCCTGGTGTTCAACTGGACCAAAAGCAAACGCCAGATGTTTCCCATGGAAAGCTACAGCACAACCATGCTCGACGCATTCTTCGTCATGTTGCGGAGGGAGGAAGAACATCCGTAGCCAGGAGGAAAACGCGGCGCGGCCTGGCTGCCGCGCCGCAGCAAAAATCAGCGACAGCCCTTCAGGGCTGTCGGTCTGACTCCATTGGGAAGGGGTTTCTCTCCCCTCGAGAATGGCTACGGTCGAAACCCCGGCCGAGGCCGGGGTCTCAACCTTCGCGCCTTTCTTACGGGCGGGGTTTCAAACCGGAGTTGGTTTTACGATGAAGAAAGGGATGCCTGGAACATTGGGGATGGCGCATGGGGTTATTTGAGATTGTCGTGATTTCCCTGGGGTTGGCGATGGATGCGTTTGCGGTATCCATTGCGCTGGGACTGTCCACAAAAAACCTGGGATACCGGGAAATGATAATCCCCGGAATACATTTTGGCGCTTTTCAGTTCCTGATGCCGGTAGCGGGATATTTCGCAGGGGTTTATTTCGCGCATGGAATCCAGAACCTGGATCATTGGATCGCGTTTGTCCTCCTGGGGCTTATTGGCGGGAAGATGATCAAGGAAAGTTTTTCGAAAGACGATGAAGATGCGGCCAGATATTCCTTCCGGTTCGTGAAGATGCTGGTTCTGGCGCTGGCGACGAGCATCGACGCCCTGGCCGTCGGCGTGACGTTCGCCTTCTTCGCGGTGAACATATTGAAAGCGGCGGCAATCATCGGCGTGATAACCTTCTTCATCTCTGTATGCGGCGTGAAAATCGGCAACCTGTTCGGCGCGAGATTCAAGTCGAAGGCGGAATTCACCGGCGGCGCGATTCTGATCCTGATCGGGGCGAAAATCGTCATCGAGCACACGTTCGCCTGATCCGCGCCTCTCCAGGCTACGCCGGGTTTCCCCTGTCCAGTTCCTTTATATATTGTACATACGCCAGCATTCTTTCCTGTTTCCTTTGGCCGATCAATCCCCGTCGATGCTGCAATTCTATCGCTTTTTTTATGTCTTCTTCATTGAGTTCCACCCAGTCCCACAGCATGCATTTGAAATTCAGCCAGCCCGCGGTAAGCCACATGAATTTGCGCGCGATTTTGAACTCTTCCGCGCTGACGCCGCGTCTTGATATTTCGTTGCAGACGCACTGATAGTAGATATGACTGTGTTCGGTGTCCACCGCTTCTTCGCAGATGAGCGTCCAGAGTGGTGTTTTGTCGAAATGGTATTCGCGCGTCAATTCCTCGGCGCTCAATTCAAAAGAAGATGTAATGGGGGGGTATGGATTTTTCAGGATGGAAGAAACGTTCAGATTCCATGTCCCCGTAAACGGAAATATCCCTCTGGATTTCATCGTAAAACCAACTCCGGTTTGAAACCCCGCCCGTAAGAAAGGCGCGAAGGCCGAGCCCCCATTCTTACGGCCGGGGTTTCGACCGTAGCCATTGGGAAGGGGAGAGAAACCCCCTTCCCAATGATGTTAGACCGGCAGCCCTGAAGGGCTGCCGCTGATTTCTTGCTGGTTTGCGCGGGGAAAGCGCGATGTATCCCTACTGCCGTTCCAGCGCCAGCGCCTTTTGTACTGCCGGGCGAGCGGCGACGCGCGTCTGGAAGGCCAGCAGATGCTCAAGGCCGTCGAGCGGGATGCGGGCGTAGGGCGTCCAGTTCAGGATAGTGTAGAGATAGGCGTCCGCGACGCCAAATGTCGCTCCCAACTGGTAGTCCTTGCCCGCAAGCTGATCATTGAGCCAGACAAACAGCGCGACAAGGCGCGTTCTGCTGGCAGACTGGATTTCTTCCGGCGCGTTTGAAAAAAACGGCGTAAAGCTCTTGTGCAGTTCCGTGGCAATGAAATTGAGGCGTTCCAGCAATTTGTAACGCGCGAAGTCGCCGTGTGCGGGCGCAAGCCGCAGAGCCGGGACGAGATCGGCGACATACAGCAGGATTACGGCATCCTCCAGCAGAAAATTCCCGTCGTCGAGCGCCAGCAAAGGCACGTAGCCCAAGGGGTTGATCGACCTGAAATCCGTGCCGTCGGCCAGCTTTCCGTTCTGGAGATCGACGCGTTCCGCCGTATATGGCAATCCCGCTTCCTGCAAGGCGATTTGCGCGGCAAACGAACACGCGCCCGGACAATAGTAGAGTTTCATGCAAGGAATCCTTCACAAACAAACATGGGCGCGCCATTATTCCACGTTCGTGTCGGTCGCAACAAGGAGGTTTGCCGGACGCGGGCAGTATTTGTTCATCAGCGCATCCGGAGGGATGGGTCGATCATAGAGAAACCCCTGGGTGAGCAGGCAGCCCTCGCGGCGCAGGAAGTCTTCCTGTTCCTGGCGCTCCACGCCTTCGGCAATGACTTCCAGCCCCAGGCTGTCGCCCAGGGCGATGATGGTGCGGGTGATGATCTCGCTGCTGTTGTTCTTGCCAATGTCACGGACGAAAGAGTAGTCGATTTTGAGACGGTGCATCGGCAGGCGCGACAGATAAGCCAGCGAGGAATAACCGGTGCCGAAATCGTCGATGGCAAGACAGACGCCCAGTTGTTTCAGATCATTCAGGATTTTCAGCGCCAGCCCGATCTGACGCATGAGGATGGATTCCGTGACTTCCAGTTCCAGTTGGTTGGCTTGCAATCCGGTCTCTTCCAGTTCCTGGCGCACCAGTTCCACAAGGTTGGCGCGTTCCAGTTGCTGCATGGACAGATTGACCGCCATGCGCGGCACACTGAAACCCTGTCGCCGCCATGTTCCCATTTGACAACAGGCGGTATGCAGCACCCAGGTGCCAATTTCATTGATGATGCCGGAATCCTCGGCAATGGGAATGAAGCGTCCTGGCGGCACCAGTCCCAGCTCTGGATGCCGCCAGCGCACCAGCGCTTCCACGCCGATCAGTTTTTTGCTGGAAATGTCGATTTGCGGCTGGTAGTACAACAGCAACTCGTTGTGTTTGATGGCGTTGCGCAAGGCGTTTTCCAGCGCCAGATGCTCGAATGCGTCGACTGCGATGGTGTTGTCGGATTCATAAAAACGGTAAGTGTTGCGCCCATGTTGCTTGGCCTTGAACATGGCTAGATTTGCGTGTTTCAACATCGTTTCGGCATCATCGCTGTCGCTTGGGAAAAGACTGATGCCAATGCTGGCGGTAATGTAGATTTCCTGCGCTTTCAGCAGGAATGGATGCGTGAAGAGGTCGACCAACTTTTCCGCTACTACGGTGGCATTGTGGGTGTTGATGTTTTCTTCCAGCAAAACCACGAATTCATCGCTGCTCAGACACGCCAGGGTATCGCTGCCGCGCAACAGGTGGTTCATGCTGCGCGCCACCGTTTGCAACAGCGCGTCGCCCGCATGATGACCAAGGGTGCTGCTCACGTTTTTGAAACGGTCGAGATCGATGAACAGCACGGCCAGATGATTGCCTTCGCGCCGCGCGCGTTCCAGCGCGTGCTCCAGACGATCCAGCAGCAGGTTGCGGTTGGGCAACCCGGTGATCGGGTCGTGATGGGCGAGGAATTCGATGTTGGCCTGATCGCGTTTGCGCTTGCTGATGTCGCGCACGATGCCCCACATGCCATCGTATTCATTGTTGCTGTCGTAACTGGCGTAAAGCTGCAATTCGATGGGGAAGATGCTGCCGTCCTTGCGAATCTGTTCCTTTTCGTATAGTTCGCAGAATCCTTGCGTCCTGACCAGCTGTTCGATGCGGGCGTCACGCTCGTGCAGGTAAGTCGGCGTGATGCTGCGCGGCGTCATGTTCTTGAGTTCTTCTTCCGTATAGCCCAGCGCCTCGCGGAAAGCGCGGTTGCATTCCTGGAAAAAGCCATCCTTGTCCAGGCGGGTATAGCCTTCCAGCATACTCTCGTAGAGTCTTTTGTAGCGCATCACGTCGCTGTCCAATTGCGCTTCCACCTGTTTTTGCCGGGTAATGTCGACCAGGTAGCTGACGATGTGGGCTTCGCCTTCCAGGAAGAAGGGTGTGCTCGTGCTGATGAGGTAATCGCCCGCATGATCGGCAATGTCGACGGGAAAGTTGTTTGCCCGCCCCTTTTTTTCGATTTGCTCGACAAACTGCTGGCGAAGCAAGGGAGTCTGCCACAATCGCGTTTCCATGGTGCTTGTTCCCAGCAATTCGGCGCGCGGTTGCTTCAGCAGTTCGGCGAAGACCGCATTGACATTGACGGCGTACCCATCCCGCAGGCGCGTGATGCAGGCACCGACAGGACTGCTGTGGAAAGCAACGCGCAAACATTGCAGCGCATGCTGCCATTCCCGTTCGTGTCGCTGCCGCCGCTGGTAGAGAAGGTAACAGAAGACGCTCAGCCCCGTAATGGCTGCCATGAGGACGAAGAAGACCGCGGGACTCATGAAACTTCCATCCCCGGCACAGAAACGTCATAAACGGAAAACCGATCGCACATTTTCCGGCAACCCTCATTTTGAAGGTTGCTATCATACAACGACACATTGCGTAACGAAAAACAGGGATGCGTAAAAAAGTGAAGGAGAAGAGCGGTTCTCGAAATCGGCGCGCCGTACCTCGTCATGCTCGTCGTTATTCCGTTGTCATTCCCGCTTTATTCTTCGCCTGCTGACTGTTCGCCCCCGCTTCCGTGCGTGGGTGTATGGGTGCCTGGTTTCAGCCCGCTTCCAGTTCAAAGGCGCGGTGCAGGGCACGGACGGCAAGTTCCAGGTATTTTTCATCCAGCACCACGGAAATCTTGATTTCCGAAGTGGAGATCATGCGGATGTTGATGCCTTCCTCCGCCAGGGCGCGAAACATCTGGCTGGCGACGCCGGGATGCGAACGCATGCCCACACCCACGGCAGAGACCTTGCAGACCTTGTTGTCGCCCTGGATCTCGCGCGCGCCGATATGTTCGCGCACACCTTCCAGCACCGCCTTCGTCTTGTCGAACTCCGAACGATTGACCGTAAAGGAAAAGTCGGTCGCGCCGTCGTGTCCCACGTTCTGGATGATCATATCCACGTCGATGTTGGCCTCGGCCACCGCGCCCAGAATCTGGTAGGCAATGCCGGGACAGTCGGGGACGCCCAGCACCGTCAGTTTGGCCTCGTCACGGCTGAATGCGATGCCGGAAATAATCGGTTCTTCCATGTTCTTGCCTTCCTCGACAGTAATCAGCGTGCCTTCCCCCGCTTCCTCGAAGCTGGAGAGCACCCGCAGTTTGACCTTGTATTTGCCCGCGAACTCAACGGAACGGATTTGCAGCACCTTGGAACCCAGACTCGCCATTTCCAGCATTTCCTCGAAGGTGATGCAATCGAGCTTTCTCGCTTCGCCGACAATGCGCGGGTCGGTGGTATAGACGCCGTCCACATCGGTGTAAATCTGGCATTCGTCTGCCCGCAAGGCCGCCGCCAGCGCCACGCCCGTGGTATCTGATCCGCCGCGCCCCAAAGTGGTGATGTTGCCTGCCGCGTCCACGCCCTGAAAACCCGCCACCACCACTACGTGCCCCGCTTCCAGATCACGGCGGATGGCGTCGCCATCGATGCTGGAGATGCGCGCCTTGTTGAAAGCGTCATCGGTGAGGATGCGCGCCTGTCCGCCGGTATAGCTTCTGGCGGCAATGCCCATCGTTTGCAACGCCATGCACAGGAGACCTATCGTTACCTGCTCGCCCGTGGAAAGCACCACGTCCAGTTCGCGCGGGTCGGGTTGCGGCTGAATTTCCCTTGCCAGCGCGAGCAGACGATTGGTCTCGCCGCTCATGGCGGAAACGACCACAACCACCCGATCCCCGCGCGCCACAGAGCGCGCCACGCGTTGCGCCACATTCCTGATGCGCTCCGGACTGCCCACGGAGGTTCCGCCGTATTTCTGAACAATCAGGGCCATATTGTTCCTTCTGGAGAAAAAAACTTGTCGATTTTAGCGCAGCAAGAGGAAAACTCACGTAATTTGTATCAAATGTAAAAATTCCTAAGACACTTGCAATTATGCTTTGCAGTTACCTATAATGCGAAGCTATAACTTTAGTTATAGCGCGAGCAGTAACTTGAGTTGTATGACGAAAATGGAAAATTTCGCATTTTCCGTTTTGAAATCAAAACGTTGAAAGGAAAACGACAATGAACGTAAAAGCAGCAGAAAGCATCAACCCGCGCGAAATCCGGTACAAACTGGGCATGAACCAGCAACAGTTCTGGTCGCGCATCAATGTCACCCAAAGCGGCGGTTCCCGTTACGAAAGTGGGCGCACCATGCCCAAGCCCGTGCGCGAGCTGTTGCGTCTGGTGCATGTGGAGCAGATTGACATCCACCGCATCAAACGGGAGGATTTCGAAGTCGTCGAGTACCTGAAAAAATATGAGCCTGAACAGTTCAAGGCGCTGAAAAAATCCGCCCAACAGGCAAGGAAAGCGGAAAAGGCGGCCTGAGGCAAGGATTGCCCGGCTGTTTTTCCATCGACGGGCGTCAGGGCGAGATTTTTACCGCTCTGACGCCCGTTTTTTGTTGAATGCGCCGCCCCCACGCCCGCAAGACCGGCGCAGGCAGGCGCGACAGCTTTTCCGCTCCGCTCTGTTTCGACGCGCGCGCCAACCCATAAAGATGCACGCCGCAAATCACGTCCGCCGCCTGCGCCAGCATATCCAGATATGCCGCCTCCGCCGCCGCGTCCGGCGCTTTGCCCTCTGTGGCGAACCAACAGGTTTGCACCCAGGTGGGCAGGATCGCGGCACAGGCGCGCAGGTTTTTCAGCACACGCGCCGGATCGCCCGCTATACGATTGATCGCCAGCATTCCTGCCGCGTCGCCGCGATCCAGCTTGAACCACGCTTCGCCGCCTGCACGCGCCAGCGTCGCCAATCCCGCCCGCGCCTTGTGGATCAAACTGCCGTTGGTGATCAGGCGCAACGGCAATTGGCCCTGTAGCGCGTGCGCTTCCAGCACGGCGACTACCCGCGCCGCCGCCGCCGCGAATTCCCTGGCCGCCGTCGGCTCGCCTTCGCCGGAAAAGGCAATGTCCGCCAGCCGCCGGTAACGCGCCTCTACGACATGCCGCGCCAGATAATCGCCCTGCATGGCTTCCCGTAAAAAACTGTCCAGATCGCTTTCGAGCAAATCCAGATCGATGGCCTCCGGCGCGCCGCGTCGCAGGTTTTCCACCTGACAATAGACGCATGCCCAGTTGCAGGCGCGGTTCTGATTGAGATTGATGCCGATGGAAACGCCGCGCGCGCGGCGGGAAAGTACGGGATAGACGTAGGTCAGCCCCGCCTGATCGCGACGATGGTCGGCAACGGTCAGTCGCGCCGCCGCCAGGTCTTGCCGCTCGGTGCTACAATCCGTCGCTTCCTTCATCCGCTTTTCCTTTTGTTCGCATGCACATTACCCGCCGTCTGGAATTCGATGCCGGACACCGCATCCCTGATCATGAGAGCCAGTGCCGCAACCTGCATGGTCATCGTTACGTTATCGAAATTACCCTGGAAGGGGAAGCCCAAAACATGGCGGGCGCTTCCGACAACGGCATGGTGCTGGACTTTTCCAGCATCAAGGCCATCGCCAGAAAACACCTGATCGACGCCTGGGATCATGCCTTCCTGGTCTGGCGGGAAGACAGGGTAGTGGTGGATTTTCTCGCTACTTTGCCCCATCACAAAACCGTGCTGCTGGAACATGTCCCCACTGCGGAAAACCTCGCCCGCGCCGCCTTCGATCTGCTCTCCCCAGTGTACCGGGAAAACTACGGCCAACGCCTGAAACTGAGCAAAATCCGCCTGTACGAAACCCCCAACTGCTGGGCGGACGTGTCCTTGTAAGCCGGAACCGCGAGGCGCGACACATCGCCCTGAAGTTCCACCGGATTTCCTGGATGATGTCGTCGCAAGACCCGTGTCATTCTGCATGGCGTGTAAATTACTCAGGACAAGCCTCATGTCTTGCGCACAGCAGCGTCACGAGACGACGCCATCTAAAATCATCGTATAACTCCGGTTTGAAACCACACCCGTAAGAAAGGCGCAAAGGTTGAGACCCCATTCTTACGGCCGGGGTTTCGACCGCAGCCATTCTCGAGGGGAGGGAACCCCCTTCCCAATGACGTTGGACCGGCAT
>JAIRLE010000137.1 GCA_031259605.1 Zoogloeaceae bacterium | reverse complement strand
GGCGGGCGGGCGGAAACACATCCTGTGGGTTGGTTTTTCCCCCCCCTGGCCCTGGGCGGCGCCCAACCCCCGGGCCGGGCGGGGGTTCGCCACCGCAGCGCCTTTCTTGCGGGCGGGGTTTCAAGCCGGAGTGAGTTTTACGATGAACAGGTTCTGACAGGGATCGGAGAGCGCGATACCGCCCGCGCCCGGCAGGCATTACATCTGCGTCAGCCTGGCCAGCATCTGGTCGGAGGTGGAGACGACCTTGGAGTTGAGTTCGTAGGCGCGCTGGGCCTCGATCATGCTCACCAGTTCCTCGGCGACGTCGACGTTGGAGGTTTCGACGTATTTGTGTTCCAGTGTGCCCGCGCCGTTCTGTCCCGGCGTATTGGGCGTGGGCGCGCCGGAAGAGCCGGTTTCCAGGAAGAAATTGCTGCCCATGGAGAGCAGGCCGCCGGGGTTGATGAAGGTGGCCAGTTGAATCGCGCCGATCTGCACCGGCTGCATGTTGCCCGCCTGGGTGATGGTGACGACGCCATCCTTGCCGATGCTCACCTCCAGCGCGTTTTCCGGGATATTGATGTTCGGTTGCAGCGGATAGCCGTCGGGGGTGACGATGTTGCCCTGGTTGTCCTTCTGGAAGGAGCCGTTGCGCGTATAGGCGGTGGTGCCGTCGGGCAGCAGGATTTGCAGGAAGCCGTGACCATTGATGGCGACATCGAGCGCATTGCCGGTAAATTGCGTATTGCCCTGGGTGAAGATGCGGGCGGTGGAGACGGGTTGTACGCCGGTGCCCAGTTGCAGGCCGTTGGAAATCTGCGTTTGCTGGGTGGATTGCGCGCCGGGCTGGCGGATGACCTGGTAGAGCAGGTCTTCAAAGACGGCGCGGGATTTCTTGAAGCCGCCGGTGGAAACGTTGGCCAGGTTGTTGGCGATGACGTCGATGTTGGTCTGTTGGGCGTCGAGGCCGGTGCGGGCAATCCAGAGGGAGCGAATCATGATGGTTTCCTATGCGCGGCGTCAGCCGGTCATGCTCAAGAGTTTATCGGCGGCCTGCGCGTTGCGGTCGGCGCTTTGCAGGAGCTTGATTTGCATTTCGAACTGGCGCGAAAGACTGATGAGCTGCACCATGGTTTCCGCCGCGTTCACATTGCTGCCTTCGAGGTTGCCGGAGGCGACGCGCACCGTTTCGTCCATCGGGGAAATGCCGCCCCCCTGCAAACGGAACAGGCCGTCGTTGCCGCGCGCCAGATTGTTTTCCGGCGGATTGACGAGCTTCAGACGCCCGACCACATTGACCACGTTGGGATTGCCGAAGGCGGGAATGACGGAAACCGTGCCGTCGCCGCCAATGGCGATGTGATTGTCGGGCGGGATGGTGATGGGGCCGCCGTCGCCTTCGAGGATGTAGCCGCTCTTGGTTTGCAGCACGCCATTCACATTGACTTCCAGCGCGCCGGCGCGGGTGTAGGCTTCCTGGCCGCTCCTGTCCTGCACCGCCAGCCAGCCGGGGCCGTCGATGGCGATGTCGAGCGGATTGTCGGTGCGCAGGATCGGGCCTTCGTCGAAGATGTCCTGAATGGAAGCGTCGACCACGAAGGCGCGGCTGGGCATGGCTTCAGAAAGTACCGGCACCGCCTCGAAACGGTGCATCTGCGCCTTGAAGCCGATGGTGCTGGCGTTGGCGAGATTGTTGGCGACGCCCGCCTGCTGCATGAACACATGCTTGGCGCCGGTCATGGCGGTGTAGATCAGGCGATCCATGCGCGGCTCCGCTGGCGGTTCGTTCGCTCTCCAATGCCCTTCCCCTCCATGGGCGGCAAGGCCCGGGCGCGGGGCGGACAGGCGGACGGGCGGGAAAGAGGACGGTGCATGTTCCTACCTTATCAACGCAGATTCACCAGCGTTTGCAGGATTTGATCCTGTGTGCGGATGGTCTGGGCGTTGGCCTGATAATTGCGTTGCATGACGATCATGTTGACCAGTTCCTGCGTCAGATCGGTGTTGGAATCCTCGACCGAACCGGACTGGATGATGCCGCGCGTGCCGCCGCCGGGTTCGCCGATGGTGGCCTGGCCGGAGGTGTACGTCTCGATCCACATGTTGCTGCCGGTGCTTTGCAGGCCATGCGGATTGGCGAATTCGGCGAGGATGACCTGTCCCATCATCTTGTTCTGGCCGTTGCTGTAGCTGGCCATCACATAACCTTCCTGCGAAACGGAAAGGTTGGTGAGCGATCCGGCGATGTAGCCGTCCTGCGTGATGGCGTCGACATTGTTCGTCATCCCGAATTGCGTGGTCTCGCTCAGGTCGAGGTAGAAGGCTTTTCCGCTCGGCGTGGTGGCCTGGAACCAGTTGTAGCCTGGCGGCGTGTCGGAGGTCAAATCCACGGTTGTGTAGTCCTGCAGCATGACGTTGGACATGTCCAGTTCAAAGCGGGCGTTGGCCGTGCTCAGCGTGCCGTCGGCGTTGAAGACCAGTTGATTGGGCGGGTTGGTGACCAGATATTTGTTGTCGAGCACCGTGTAGACATTCCAGGTGCGCGCCGCCACGCCCGTATCGCCCTGGCGCACGTAATAATTGGTCAGGGTGTGCATGGTGCCGGCCTGATCGTAGATCGCCGCCGGCGTGGAATAGTTGAACATGCTGGACTGGAAAGTTGGACCCCAGAGAAAGGGCGTGAGCTGCTCCCAGTCGCTGCCCGGCGTCACCGTCGCCGAGCGTTCATCGCGCGCGTCCAGGTTCACGCCCACTTCCAGGCCGCCCCGGGTCGCGTCGACCGTCGTAGACCAGCCGGTCTGCTTGGGCGGAATCGCGCCAGTGCCGACGGTAAGCGGCACGATGGAAGCGGTGTCGATGGTTTCGCCGTCGGGCGAATCGTAGCCGGTCAGAAAACAGCCATTGGAATTGACGATATAGCCGTCCTTGTCCAGATGGAATTGTCCGTTGCGGCTGTAATAGGCCGTCAGGTCAGCGGGACTTTTCTGAAAGCGGAAAAAGCCGTTGCCGTTGATCATCATGTCCATGCCGTAGCCGGTGATGGTCGCATTGCCCTGGGTGAATTGCTGCTGTACCGCCATCAGGCTGACGCCAATGCCGATCTGCGAATTCGCCGCGCCGTTCAGCGCCCCGGCGTAGACATCCGCAAAATGCGCCGACGCGGCCTTGAAGCCGACCGTACTGGCATTGGCGATATTGTGACTGACCACATCCAGTCCCTTGGAATAGACGTTCAGTCCGCTCAATCCTTGTTGAAATGCCATGATGTTCTCCCTGACGAATCCTTTTTAGAATACCTGTTTCACATTATCCAGCGTGACGTTGCCGACGCCGGCAACCTCGATGACAAAACCGTCGCCGCCGCGTATCAATGCAGAGACCGTGCCAACCTGCAAGGCGCGCGCATTGACCGATTCCCCGTTCAAGGAAGCAAGGACGGAAAAACGGTAGGCGCCGGACGGCACGGTATTGCCGTTTTCGTCCGTGCCGTCCCAATAGAAGGCTTGCGAACCGGCGTCCAACTGCCCCAGGTTTTGCCGCGCAATCTCCACGCCATTCGCGTCCATGATGCTGATTTCCACCTTGTCCGCCGGAATCTCCAGTTCCAGACCGAACAGGCTGCCCTCTTCCGTGAGCGCCAACTGATCGCCGGGAACGAGGACATTTTTGCCGATCAGGTTTGCCGCTTGCAGGGAAAGCGTCTCGCTGTAGCTGCCCAGCAGGCTCTGCATGGTGGCGTTCAACTGCTCCAGACCGGAAACCATGTTCATCTGCGCCAGTTGCGAAGTCAGTTCCGCGTTTTCCATCGGATTCAACGGATCCTGGTTGCGCAGCTGCGCCAGAAAGAGCGTCATGAAACGGTCGCTCATTTCCTCCGCCGCGCTCGCCGCCTTGGCGGACGCCGCGCCGTAAGCCGACGAACTGGTGTTGACCGTGTCGATGATGTCGCTATTGATGGACATGATGCCTCTCCTTATTGATTGCCGATTTGCAGGGTGCGCAGGAGCATCTGCTTGGCGGTGTTCATGACTTCGACATTGGTTTGATAGGAACGCGAAGCGGAAATCATGTTGACCATTTCTTCCACCGCGTCGACATTGGACATGGCGACATAGCCCTGTTCGTCCGCCAGCGGATTGCCAGGATCGTAGGTCATGCGCGGCGGCGCGGCGGATTCCACGATGCCGGTGACCCGGACGCCCTGCGAAGCCTCGCCCGCGTTGCCCATCGGCGTCGCATGGAACACCACTTCCTTGGCGCGGTAAGGCTGACCATTGGCGGAAACCGCGCTGTCCACATTCGCCAGATTGGAAGCGACCGTATTGAGCCGCAAGGACTGCGCCGACATGGCGCTGGAAGCGACCTGGAAAACATTGAAAAGACTCATGATCGACCTTCACCTCATCCTTGGTTGCTGCTGACGGCGGTTCTCATGCCTTGCAGCTTTTGCGTCACGAACTGGGTCAGCATCTGGTATTGCAGCGCGTTGTCCGCAATCTGCGCGCGCTCCACGTCCATATCCACCGTATTGCCGTCGACTGCCGACTGATGCTCCGTGCGGTATTGCAGATTCACGCCCGCCAGCGCGTCCGCCGCCGACGGCAAATGCCCGCCGTGCGTGCGGGCAAGCGTCAGATGCCCGCCTGCCGCCTGTCGTCCCATCGCGTCGGCAAACGCCGCCTTGAAATCAAAATCGCGCGCCTTGTAATACGGCGTGTCCGCATTGGCGATGTTGGAAGCCAACACCTGCTGCCGATGCGCGCGCAAATCCAACGCCTGCGCATAAACCGCCAGATAGCCCTTGATGTCGCCGAACATGGCGCGATTCCTCCCGTTTTCATCACCGCCCATCGGCAAACATACCGATGCGCGGCATCGAAAAGCACTAAGCGTGCCATGAGCAGGGATCAGGGTACAGGAGACGGAAAGGTTTGCGGCTTCGCCGTGTGGATAAAAACCCTCTCCCGGCGCTAAAGCGCCACCCTCTCCCGCAAGCGGGCGAGGGGAAAGCGCGCGCCGCCGGCCTTTCTCTCGCTTGGGCGGGAGAGATTGCCCCGGCAGGAGCGAGAGAGGGTGTTGTTCCTTCCGGCGAAGCCGCAAACTTTCTGTCCTCTGTTTTCTGAAAACGGCAAAACTTGCCGGAAGGAGATCGCGCCATTTCCTCCTTTGGCGCATGAACAACGGCCTGGCGCGTTTACACACAGAAACTGTGGATAACTTTGTGGGTATCGTGTCACTAACCCGTCAAAATTCCATGGATACGGGCGTTGCCTTGGGGGTGCCTTAAAAATAGGCTGTTCATAAAACTCAATGAAATCAAACGATTAGAAAATAAATCCGCTGTCAAGAGGGAAAAGCAAAAATTTCTTCCATGTCTGGCGGGGCATGGAATTTCTGTGGAGTAAACTACGTCCCCATGGTGAATAAGCCCTTGATTTCCCCTCTTTTTGACCCGTCCGCGACGGAAGGCGCGGTATTTTCTGTCGGCGAACTGAATCGCGCGGTGCGCGGCACCCTGGAGGCGCAATTTCCCCCGCTCTGGGTGGCGGGGGAAATTTCCAGCCTGACCCGCGCGGCTTCCGGGCATGTCTATTTCACCTTGAAGGATGCCGAAGCGCAGGCGCGCTGCGTGTTCTGGCGCAACAAGGCGCAGCTTGCCGACTTTCGCCCGGAAAACGGACAAAAGGTCAGGGCGCGGGTATGGGTGACGCTCTATGAAGCGCGCGGCGATTATCAGTTGACCGTGGAAAGCCTGTGTCTGGCCGGGCAGGGCGCATTGTTCGAGCGTTTTCTGGAACTGAAGGCGCGCCTTGAAGCCGAAGGGTTGTTCGCCGCCGGGCAAAAACGTCCGCTGCCCGCCTTCCCCCGCCGCATCGCCATCGTTTCCAGTCCGCAGGCTGCCGCCTTGCAGGATGTGTTGGCGACATTCGCCCGCCGCGCGCCGCATGTGCGCCTCACGCTCTTTTCCACTCCGGTACAGGGTGAAGGCGCGGGGGTGAGAATCGCGCGCGCGCTTTCCGCCGCTGCCGCCTCAAACCATGACGCCATTCTGCTGTGTCGCGGCGGCGGCAGCATGGAAGATTTGTGGGCCTTCAACGACGAGCGTCTTGCCCGTGCCATTCGCGCCTCGCGTCTGCCGGTGGTCAGCGGCGTCGGCCACGAAACCGATTTTTGCATCGCCGATTTCGCCGCCGATTTGCGCGCGCCCACGCCCACGGCGGCGGCGGAGTTGATTTGCCCGGCGCGCCAGGATCTGCTGGAACGCCTGAGCGCCCTGCGCCGCCGTTTGGCGCGGGGCGGCGAAAACCGCCTGCGGGTCTGGGGGCAGCGCCTGGACTGCCTCGACGCCCGCCTGCCCTCGCCTGCCCAGCAACTCTTGCTGCGCCGCGAAAGCCTTGCCGTCCTTGCTGTCCGCCTGCAACGCGCCGCGCGGCAAGGCATGGCGCAAAGGCAAGGCATGCTGCGCGCGCTCGCCCCGCCGCTCATGCGCCACCGCCCGCGTCTGGAGGCGCAAACCGAGACGCTTTTTCATCTGCGTCAACGCTTGCGGCAGGCAGCAACGCGTTTTTTGCGCCGCCAGCATGAACGGTCCGCACAGTTTGAACAAGGCTTGCGCCAACTCGATCCGGAAGCCGTGCTGGCGCGCGGCTACGCCATTGCCGCGCGCGCCGACGGCAGCCTGCTGCGCGATGCCGTGGCGACATTTCCGGGCGACGCCATTTTTCTGACGCTGGCGCGCGGAAAAGTTGCCGCGCGGGTCGTAGACAGGGCAATCGCATGAATGCCAACATCGTATTTTCAGCCCGCGCCGCCGCCTGCCTTTCTCTCTCCCGCTGGCGGGAGAGCGTACAGCGCGTTTGATTTTCGGACAGATCGAACTTGATTTTCGGACGGGGAATATTTGGTGGTTTTGGGTTGATTTCCGAACAGGGAATTTTTGGGGGGATTTCGGGAATATTCAGGAGAGGACGGCGGATAGGATTGTGTTCAGGTGTGTCGCTTTCGCCGGATACTCGTGCGTTGGGAGAAGCTCCCCGAGACGTTCATGGCGATGTTGCATCTTGCTTGTGACATTATCACTTGGCGGGCAACAGGGCTAATGGAACAGGCCCTTAGCGCCAACTATCCAAGCCTATACAGCCGATAAAGCGCGCTCACCGGGAAATCCTCCAGTCCGCGACGCGCAAGATGCCGGGACAGATGTTGAAAATTGCGTCGTATACGCCAGCGGCCCAGCGGCAGGAGGCAGTGTTTGAGATCAAGAACATCGATCAGGCCAAAGCCTCCGCCAGGCAGAGAAAGAATGTTGCCGACATGGAGCGAACGAAAATAGATGCGCTTTTGATGTACCTGCCGTATGAAGCGTGCAAGGTCGGGAAGCAGGGCTTCGAGTTTTCCCGGGTCTTGCCGGAACAGGTTTTCCAGGGTGATTCCCGGCAAGGGGCGGTACAGACAGGCGGAAACATACTCCTCCTCTCCTGTGGCATCGGCACCGATCCAGAGACTGTCGACGACTTCCGGCGCGGGAATGCCCAGTTTTTCCAGGCATTCTGCATTTCTTGCAAAGCGCTTGGCTGCGGGTTGCAGCCGCGCAAGAAGCGGATGGCGGCGGGTATGGAAAATCTTCAGGAACAGGCCATTTTCCGGCCCGCTCTCCAGCGCGACGACCTTCGGCCCCCTGGCGTCCCGTTCCAGTATCCTGCCGTTTTCCAGCCAGTCTTCCAGCGCTCGCGCTGTTACGGTTCGCATCGCGTCCTTTCCATTGCGCCCGGAATCTTCCGTGCTCAGTTCCAGCTTTGCCGCTTCGCGCCGAATGGTTCAGCCGAAAATTTCGCCATGCGAACCAGGCCGCGCCAATCCGAAGGTATCGGCATCCACGATTTTCGGTATGGCAACAGCAAACCTGGCTTGGCGTGACCTTCACGGTAGCTTGCCCGGCCACCGGAAAGGCCGTGGTCATGGCAACGCGTCAGTGGCAAATCGTTTGCCGACTTGGGATTGTAGCCACAAGAAGACCGCATGGCCAACGCTTTTGAGCGGCAAGCAGGGCATTCATCGTAAAACCAACTCCGGTTTGAAACCCCGCCCGTAAGAAAGGCGCGAAGGTCGGGACCCCATTCTTACGGGCGGGGTTTCGACCGTAGCCATTCTCGAGGGGAGAGAAACTCCTTCCCAATGACGTTAGACCGGCAGACCTGAAGGACTGCCGCTAATTTCTTGCTGCGGTTGCCCTGGTGAGCCATTGAAGATGGCAGACCGCCTTGAGATTGGGGGCAGGGCGGGACAAGGCATGGGCCGTGGCGGCGCGGCGAATGGGATTGCCAGGATTGCGTTCCAGGACGCAGGCGGTGACGCGCATGGGGCCGGGCCATGCGAGGGCGCGCCAGAAGTCGGCGAATTCCTGTTCGTGGTTCAGCCCCAATTCGAGTTCCAGCTCGCCTTGCCACAATGGCGTCGCGCCATTGCCCCAGGGTTCCTCTGGCGAGAAAACAGCGTGTGCCTCCACCATGCCAAGCGCCTTGCGCGCTTCTTGCAGACGGGAAGAGAGATCGTCATGCGCGGCGGCGGCAAAAAACCCTTGCGCATACATTTCCGCCAGACGTCCGGCCAGGTCTTCGGCTTTTGGATCTCGCAAGGCTTGCAGGCGGGCGCGTGCCGCGCTCAAAAGCGCGGCGGATGCTTTTGCGTCGTGCGCTGCGCGTTGGCGTTCCTGTTGCCAGAATCCGGCAAATCCCGCGCCGAGCGCAAACAGCAAGAGCGCCAGCAGCGCGGCCTGAAGCACGGATTTTGCGACGGGCGTCATGCTGTCGGCCTCAGGTGGAGCACGAGTTCGAAATCCGCGTCCGCCGCCTCTGAACCGGATGCCGACGCGTCTTCCGGTGTTTGCCGGATTTCGTATTCCATGTCCGAACGCGCCAGATGGCGGAGAAACCGGGCAAGATCGGCGGGAGGGGCGCGGCCTTGCAGGCTCAGGGTTTCTTCCGCCGCCTGCCAGCGCAGTTTTTCCAGATGCAGGCCGGGATGGCGATCCAGCAGGGCGGCAAGCTGTTCCAGGGCATTGAGCATGGCCTCCGGCGAACCTTCGGCGCGATAGCGCGCGGTTTCGTCGAGCAAGCGGCGCGCCTCCCCGGCTTCGATACGCGAAAAAACCGCAAGTTCCGGTGTTTCCCGCAACAAGGATTGCGCCTCTGCCTCCAGACGCGCAGCTTCCAGGCGTACCGCGTCGCTCTGGGCGCGCAGGTCTCTGGCGGTCGATATATCCATCCCGCCCAGGCAGCCGCCCGCCAGCAGGAACAATGCACCCGCGCACAGGAGCAGGCGGCGGCGTTGCGGCAGAAGGTACCGCTGGCGCAGGGCGGCGGGCGCATAGTGCTGGCGTGGCGGACGCGCGGCAAGACAGGCGAGCAGGTGCGCGTCGATTCCGGATGTCCCGGTCGCGGGCGGAGTTTTCCATTCCAGGGGTTGTAATGCCATCGGCGTCATGCCGGAATGCGCGAAGGCGGCGGCAAGCGCGGCGTCCGGCGTTTCCTCCAGCAGGCAGACCGGCAGGGGGACGCCGGGTTCGACGCATTGCTGGTGCGCGAGATAGGCATAAAGACGCGCTGTCTCCTCGGCAATCCAGGCGCTTTTTTCCGCATGTTCGGGCGCGGGACTCAGGCGGGAAAAAATGACGTGACCATCCCGCAGCAAGCTCTGGCGCAAGGCATGCCCATGCAGGCTGAGCAACAGACAGACAGGCGGCAGACGCGCGGCGCGATTCAGCCAATCCGCCATGAGTTGCGGTGCCCCATGAATGCCGGCGATCGGCGTCTCTCCCAGGGCGGCAAGCCAATCTTGCATGGTCTGGCTGGGCAGAGCGGTCAGCAGCAAACGTTCTTCCCGCCGTTGTCCGGCGACCTCACCCAATGAGGATGCCATGACAAAAGGATTGTCGCCGAAATGCTGGCGCAGTTTGCGTTTTACCAGCGCGCTTTTTTCGCCGCCGCGCAGGCGGGGGATGTTTTCCCGGATATGTCCTTCTTCCGGCAGATTGACGAGCAGCGTGATGGGGCGCGCCTTTTCCATCCATGCGGACAATGCCTGGCGTCCCGCGGCATCCGGCGCAAAGCGCGCCAGTTCCCGGACGCCTTCTTGCGCGCGCGCCGATTGGACGTAGAGGCGCGCGCCGTTGCTTTCCAGCAACAGCAGGCGGCGGGGATATGGATTAAAACGCCACATGGCTTATCGCGTCATAGATGGGGCCGATGAAAGCCAGCATGATCCAGCCCAGCAACGCGCCCAGCAGCAGCGTGAGCAGGGGTTCGATCAGGCGCTCGGCGCGTTCGACGACCAGGTCGACATCACGCTGGTAAAAGTGGCGCAGATTTTCCAGCGCGACGTCCAGCGCGCCGGTATTCTCGCCGACGCGCAGCATGCGCACGACGAAGACCGGGAAAAATCCGCTGTCGGCAAAAGCGGCGCTCAAGGGACGGCCTTCGCGGATGGCTTCTTCCGCCTGCGCCAGCGCTTGCCGGATGGCGCGATTGCCTACGATGTCGCGCGTGGCGGCAAGCGCCGCCAGCACGGGAATGCCCGCCGCGTAAAGCAGGGCAAACGCGCCCGCAAAACGCGACAGCGCGATTTTCTGCAACACCGGGCCGATGATGGGCAAGCGCAACAACAGTCCGTCCCGGTAAAGGCGGGCGGCGGTGGAATGGATGAGCCACGCCCGTACCGCCAGCACACCCAGAACGATCCCCGCCAGCAGATGCGGACCGTAGCGCCCCAGCGCATCCGCGACCGCGAACAGCGCCCGCGTATAAAAAGGCAGGGTTTCGCCCATCTGTTGCAAGAACATCTTGAGTTGCGGCGCGAGATAAAGAAAAAGAAACAGGCTGGCGGCAATGACAATGACGCTGACGAAGGCCGGGTAGATCAGCAATTTTTGCGTCTTGCGCAGCAGCTCGTCTTCATATTTCAGGGCGGCGATCATGTCTTCCATGACGCGCGCCAGATCGCCCGATGTTTCACCCGCCTGCGCCAGATGGATGAACAACGGACGAAATACGCCTTCCGGTTCCGCCCACATGGCCTGCGACAGCGTCTGTCCGGCGGCAATGCCTTCCTGTAGCGCGCCGATGACGCGCCGCATGTCTTGTCCGTCTTTTTCCGCGTGCGCATCGTGCAGATCGCGCAAGGCTTCCTGCAAGGGGACGCCCACGCGCAGCAATTCCTTCAACTGAAACCAGAAGTCGAGCAGCTCCCGGCGCGAAACGGCGCGGCGGCGCGTCCGCGTTCCCTCGAACCACGCGGCGAGAGCGGCAAGGCGTCCGGTTTGTTCGCGCACCAGATCCAGTCCCATCCGCGCCAGACGGCTTTCCAGTTCTTCCGGCGTCGCGGCGTCCAGCGTACCGCTGACACGCTCGCCGCCCGCATTGATGGCCAGATAACGATAGCGCATGGCCTACATTCTGTCGCTCAAGTCCGCGACCCGTGCCAGTTCCACCAGCGCCGTCGCGCCGGAAAGCACCTGGACGACGCCTTCTTCCGCCAGTGTGCGCAACCCCCGTTGCCGGGCATGGCGCAACAGTTCGCTGGTGGTGGCGCGGCGGGCGATGAGTTCATCCATGTCGCCATCCACGCGCAGGATTTCCATGATCGGCAGCCGTCCCCGGTAACCGGTGAAATGACAGTGTTCGCAGCCCGTCGGCTGGTAAATCCGCGGCGCGGCCTCCTCTTCCGGCCAGTCGAGCAGACGGCATTCCGCGCGCGTGGCGACGACTGCCCGCTTGCAGTGCGGACAAAGGCGGCGCAACAGACGCTGGGCGATGACGCCGATCAGGTTACCCGCGAGAATCTCCGGCGTCACGCCAATGTCCATCAGGCGCGGCAGCGCGCCAACGGCGGAATTGCTGTGCAGGGTGGCAAATACCTGATGCCCGGTCATGGCGGCGCGAAAGGCCATGATTGCCGTATCCTCGTCACGGATTTCGCCTACCAGGATCACATCCGGGTCCTGCCGCAACATGGCGCGGACGCCGTTGGCGAAATCCATGCGCAGGGCGTCGCTGATACTGGTCTGGCGCACAATCGGCAACGGGTATTCCACCGGGTCTTCCAGGGTCATGATGTGGATGCGCTCGGAATTGATGCGGTTCAGGATGGCGTACAGGCTGGTCGTCTTGCCGGAGCCGGTGGGGCCGGTGATCAGGATGACGCCTTCCGGCCGGGCAAGCAGCCTCGTCAACAGGGTTTGCGCCGTCTCGGAAAGTCCAAGTTCGGCGAGCGGCACGATGCCCTTTTGCCGATCCAGCACCCGCAGCACCATGTTTTCCCCGTGCAAGGTGGGCTGGCTGGAGACGCGAAAATCCACCGGGCGGCCGGAAACGGAAAAGGTGACGCGCCCATCCTGCGGCGCGCGCGTCTCCGCGATGTTCATGCCGCTGATGACCTTCAGCCGCACGCACATGGCGTTCCAGCAGCTTTTGTGCAGGGCGCGGATTTGCCGCAGGATGCCGTCCTGGCGGTAGCGGATGCGCAGGAAATTTTCTTCCGGTTCGAAGTGGATGTCGGAAGCGCCCTCCTTGACGGCATCGGTGAGAATGGCGTCGATCAGGCGTACCACCGGCTGGCTGAATTCCTGCGTGTTTGCCGCCGCCATTCCGGTGCCGGTGTTTTCGATTTCCGCCACGATGCCGTCGATGGACAGCGCGTAACCGTAATACCGGTCGATGGCTGCCGTGATTTCCGAAGCCTCGGCCAGCAGGGTTTCCAGACTGACCGTCGCGCCCAGCCGTCCGCGCAGGAATTCCCGTATTCGATCCTGCCCCGGCAGGTCGTGGCTATCGGCCACCGCCAGCGTCATGCGATTCTTTTCTTCATCGTAATAAAGCGGCAGCGCCTGTGCCGCCTGCGCCACTTCCTTGGGCAGCAAGGCCAGCGCGGCGGCATCCGCCATGACGTGCGCCAAATCCACGCTGGCCTTGCCCAGATTCGCCGACAACGCGTCGCACAGCGCCGTCTCCGTCACGAAGCCCAGCGCCGTCAACTGCTTTTCCAGCGGCAGGCCGCTTTTTGCCTGTTCCAGACGCGCGATGCGCAACAGATCGGGCGAGAGCAATCCCATTGCCAGCAGGGCGTCGCCCAGGGCAGCGGCGGAAGCGGACAAGGGAGGCATCATCGCGCGACCGGCCTTCCGCATGGGCGCTTCATTCCCCGCGCCAATCCATGTGTTTCGGCGCGGGCGCGGCAAAAAAACCGGCATCCGGCAGCCAGGATCTCAGCCGGGCGAAATCCCCATTCAGTCCCGGTTCACGGATGACGACGGGACGCAGGAAAATGACCAGTTCCGATTTCCGGGTCGCGTCATTGCGCGAAGACAGGAGTTCTCCCGCCAGCGGAATCCGCCCCAGAAGCGGAACGCGCCCGGTCTTGTAATCCGCGCGGTCTTCCATCAAGCCGCCCAGCACGGCGATTTCGCCGCTGGACAGGCGCAGCACCGATTCCATCTCGCGGGTGCGAATCTGCGGGATTTCATTGGCGACGTTCGCGGGAATATCCGGATTCGGATCCTTCACCATGCCGACGATGCTGGAAATGCTGGGACGCACATTGAGAATCACCTGATCGCCCTTGCTGATTTGCGGCGTCACGCTCATCACCAGCCCGACGGAAACCGTCTGCGGCGTCGAGGTATAGGCCACCAGGGGATTGCTGTTGCTGTTGCCCGCCGTGACATCCGCGCGGATATTGAAATACACCACGTTTTCCACCACCTTCAGCAAGGCGGTCTGGTTGTTCAGCACCGCGAGACGGGGGCTGGAAAGCACGCGGGTCGCGCCGAAGGACTCGAGCAGATTCAGTGTGGCGGATAATGGCGCGGCATGCGTGTAGCGCAGGATGAAGGGCGTCATGGCGGGCGACAGCGCCGAGGCGGGGGAAGCGGGCGCAAGGGAAAAGGTCTTGTCGCCATTCGCCCAGACGCGGCTCCATTCAATGCCCTGCTGATAGTCTTCGCCCAATTCCACTTCCACGATGGTGGCCTCGATCATCACCTGCCGCCGCGCCGCGTTCATCACCTCTTCGATGAATGCCTGGACACGCTCATGTTGCTGTCCTGTCGCGCGCACCGCCAGCACGCCGCTCTCCGGATTCAGGATAACCGCCGACGCTTCACGGGAATTCAGGCGCGCCGCGAGCAGACGCGGCGCGGCGGACTGGCGTTCGGCGCGCGCGCCTGCCGCCGCCGTATCGTCCGCTGCCGCGCCCGTTGTGGCGTCCTCACCCGGAAAAGGCGCATCGGTTTCCCGCAGGATATCCCGGATGTTCTGTTCCAGCGATTCCCAGAACATGTTGCGCGAGAGGTTTTCCACGCGCGTCGAAGAGATGTTGCCGCTTCCCAGGGGCGAAGCCGCCAGGCCTTCCGCGCCGCCCGATGCCGTATAAGCTGTGCCAGAGGTGATTTGCGTATTGGTCGCCACCTCGCTTGCCACGGCGCGGCTCATATTCACGTAATCGATCGTGTAATGCCGCAGGAAAGGCGTATCGGGAATGACGATCAAATTGACGCCGTCCATCTCGAACCGCATGTCAACCTGCCGCGCGATGCGGGAAAGCAACTGCGGCAGGGTCTGCTCGATGGCGTTCAGCGTCACCCTGCCGGAAAGTCCGGCGTGAATATCGACGTTGAGTTTCGTGTCCCGCGCCAGCGCAAAGAGCAAATCCCGCACGGGCACGTCGTGCACGACCACACTGTAGGTTTCGATCGGGCCGGAAGCCGCGGGCGGCGCAATGGCCAGCGTGTGCCACACAGGCTGTGGAATGGAAGAGGACGATGTTGCCGGAATGCCCGCCGAAGCCATCTGCGCGTTCAAATGCCCCTTGATCGCATCGCGCGGCGCCGGGGTGCCGCAAGCCGCCAAAAACAGAAGACAGCCCGCGGCGGCAACACGTATCGACATCTTGACCTCGACCAG
>JAIRLE010000095.1 GCA_031259605.1 Zoogloeaceae bacterium | reverse complement strand
TCATTCACGGCGGCGTCGCTGGCGTCCTGCCCCAGCGCCAGCGCCAGGCCATAGGCCGCCGTGACGCCGATCAGGGGCGCGCCGCGCACCTGCATGCCGCGGATGGCGCATTCGGCGTCCGTCAGCGTTTCCAGGCGCAGCCAGACTTCGCGCCAGGGGAGTTGCGTCTGATCGAGAATCTCCACGCGCTCCTGTTTTTCCGTGTCCAGACTACGGCGCAGGGGGCGGGACGAATGCGCGGTTTTATTCATCTATGCGCGGAAAAGCAGGTTCCAGAGCGCCACAACGGCGGCAATCCGCGTCTCGACTTGCGCGCGCGGCAGGCGCAAAGGCGCGTCGTTCAGGCGTTTGCCGTGTTGCAGCCGCCGGTATTCGCGGTAGGCGTCGCGTACATCCTCCGCCGCTCTTGCCGGAATCAGTCCCAGACTTGCCGCCATCCTCAGCAGGGCGATATTCCCCAGATTGGCGGTCAGTTCGGGATAGCGATGGGCGTGACCGAGCACCAGATACTGCACGATGAATTCCACGTCGATGATGCCGCCGGGGTCGTGCTTCAGGTCAAAAAGGCTGATGTCCTTGCTGGCGTGGTTGTCGTGTATCTTCCGGCGCATGGCGAGCACTTTTGCCTTGAAGTCGGGCAGATCGCGCCGCTGGCAGAGCACTTCCTTGCGCACCGCCTCGAAACGGCTTCCGAGTTCGGCGTCGCCCGCGATGAAACGGGCGCGGGTCAGCGCCTGATGTTCCCACACCCAGGCATGTTCGAGCTGGTAGTCGCGGAAGGCTTCCAGCGTACAGACCAGCAGACCGGAATCGCCGTTGGGTCGAAGGCGCAGGTCGGTCTCGAAAAGTTGTCCGGCCGCCGTGCGGTTGGCCAGCCAGGTATTGATGCGCTGGCCCAGCCGGGTGTAATTGCGTTCGGCGTCGGGATGCGTGTCGGCGTCGTCGCGCAAGTAAACAAGGTCGAGATCGGAGGCGTAGCCCAGTTCCTTGCCGCCCAGCTTGCCATAGCCGATGATGGCGAAGGCCGGTTTTTCCCGGTGCGCGCCGGCAAGTTTTTGCCAGCAGAGGGAAAGCGTGGTTTCCAGCAGAATGTCCGCCAGTTGCGTCAGATGGTCGGAAATGCGCTCGATGGTGTGCAGCCCCGCCAAATCCTGCGCCAGCAGACGGAAGACCTGGGCATGATGCAGTTCGCGCAACACGTCCATTTCCCGTTCGGTATCGCCCGCCGCGTCCGCCAGCATATGCGCGAGTTCTTCGCGGAAAACAGCCCAGTCTGTCGCCGTATCCAGCAGACGGGCGTCGAGCAGTTCATCGAGCAGCAAGGGGTGCTGGTTGAGATAATCGGCCGCCCAGGAGGAAGCGCTGACCATGCGGGCGACTTTCTCCAGCGTCTGCGGATACTGCTGCAACAGCGCCAGATAAGCGCCCCGTCGGGCGATTTGCTCAAGCAGGTCCAGGCTGCGCCCCAACGCCAGATCCGGTTCCGGCAAGGTGCTGACGACATGCAGCAGACGCGGCCCGACCACGTTCAGACGCGCCCGGTTGCTGGCGGGCAATTGCTGATAACGCCCGGAGGCGCGCAGGGCGGCAAGCCGCGTCCAGGCTTCCTGCGGATGACGAAAGCCGATTTCCGCAAATTTCGCCACGCCCGCCTCCGTCGGCAATTCGCCCAGCCAGAGATCGGTCAGGGGATGCACCGCCTCGCCGGGATCGGAAAACACCGCCTCGAAATGGGCGCTGACCTTTTCTCGATGGGCATTCAGCCGTTCCAGCAGCGCTTCCCAGTGGGCGCAGCCCATGCTGAGCGCAATGCTCTGGCGCGCCGCCGCCTCCGTGGGCAGACTGTGGGTCTGCTGGTCTTCCACATATTGCAGGCGGTGTTCAAGCTTCCTCAGGAATTTGTAGGCCAGATGCAACTCGGCTTCGGTATCCGCCGGCAGGATGCAGCGTTCGGCCAGCCGGGAGAGCACGGCGAGCGTGGGGCGAATTTGCAGGCGGGTGTCGCGTCCGCCGCGTATCAACTGGAACACCTGGGCGATGAATTCGATTTCCCGAATGCCGCCCGGCCCCAGTTTGAGGTGATCCGCCCGATCCTTGCGCGTCACTTCGCGGCGGATCTGCGCGTGCAGCTCACGCATGGCGTTGATGGCGCCAAAATCCAGATAGCGGCGAAAAACAAAGGGGTGCGCGGTTTTTTGCAGAACGTCCATCCACTGCGCCTGCGCGTTGTCGCCGCTGTTCATGACGCGCGCCTTGATCCAGGCGTAGCGTTCCCATTCGCGTCCCTGGGCGATGAAATAGTGTTCCAGCGCGGCGATGGAGGAAACCAGCGGCCCGGAATCGCCGTTGGGGCGAAGGCGCATATCGACGCGAAACACCTGCCCATCGGCGGTGATCTCGCCCAGTGCGGCAATCAGGCGCTTGCCCAGGCGGGTGAAGAAATCGAAATTGTCGATCTTTTTCGGGCCAGCCGTCTCGCCGTCTTCCGGATAGACGAAGATGTAATCCACGTCGGAAGAGACATTCAGTTCGCGCCCGCCCAGCTTGCCCATGCCGATGACCATCAGGCGCTGCGGCAAGCCCTCGCGATCCAGCGGCTCGCCATGGTCCCTGGCCAGCGCCGCGTGATGAAAGGCCAGCGCCGCGTTGGTCGCCACGTCGGCAAGCAGGGTCATGCTTTCCATCACTTCGTCGAGCTCCGCGTGATGGCACAGATCGCGCAATTCGATCTGCGCCATCGCCCGCTGGCGCATCTGCCGCAACTGTCGCTGCAAGGTTTTTTCGTCCGTCGCGGGCGGAAGAAGCGCCGCCCGCAGCGTATCTTCCGCCAGCGGCCATTGCCAATCCCGCGCCACCTGTTGCGGCAATTCCGGTCTTGCCGCGAACAGTTGCCGCAAATACCGGCTGTGCGCCAACGCGCCCGCCCATTCTTCCGGCATTATGAAAGGCGCGGCCTGCAAACGATCATCCGAAACGTTCATGCCCGCTGTTTTTTCAGAAAACGGTCATTGTAGCCCTTGCGGGCGGCGCTTCACAGGAAACGCAGGGACTGAGCATGAAAAACGCTCCATATCCATCACGGCATTCATCCCGGAAGACAGGAGGTTTGCGGCTGCGCCGCATGGAACGCCACCCTCTCTCGCCCCTGCCGGAACACTCTCTCCCGCAAGAGAGAGAGAGAGAGAAACAAGCGGCGGCGCAGGTTTTGAATCCTCCCGCTTCCCATGTGCCGCAACCCGCGACAAGAGGAAGCCGCATGTTCTCCCGGCCAAAAATCCTCAATCCCTTCATCTTCCGTTCTCTGTCCTCCGAAAATAAAAACGCCTCCGTTGCCGGGAGGCGTTTTGTCTATCGTGCCGAGGCAAGGCGGTTTTGCTTGCTATGCCTTTTTTGCCGCAGGTTTGGCGGCGGCCTTTTTTGCCGCGGGTTTGGCGGCGGGCATTTCCGGCGCGCTGGCTGCCGTTGCCGCAGCGGTGGCGGCTCTGGCGCGGTCGGCGGCAGCCTTGACTTCGCCTTCCAGATGTTTTTGCAAGCCTTCCTGTACCTGCTGCATCATGCTGAACGGCCACAGCGTGGCGCGTTGCAGCGTTTCGCCAATGGAAGCCTGGGGCGCGTTCGCCGCGCCGGAGGTGCCAGCGGCATTTTTTCCTTCCGGCTGGCGCATGATTTTGCCCACGGCTTCCACGGTAGACAAGGTGGTTTTCTGCATTTCCAGCCCTTGGATGGTCATTTGCAGCATGGAAAGATTCGTGCGCAGCCAGCCTTCCACCGCCCTGAGATCGGCGATGTTCTTTTCCAGATCAGGCTGATTGAAGGTCGGCGTCACCATGCCGGGCATGGTGAATCCCAACTTGCCCCACATCTGGCGGACAAATTCCATTGGATCGGGTGTCGGTATCGTCATTTTCAACTCCTTTTTGTGAGGACAAACGCTATATTAGCCGAGTTCGCCCAACAATGCCGGAACTCTGCACATTCAGAACGGAATATCGTCGTCGCCGAGATCGTCGAAAGCCGGTTTTTTCTGGCTGGCGGGCGCGGCAGGCGCGTAGTCCGGCGCTGTCCCGCGACTGGCGGGCGCGTTGCCGCCGCCGTAGGCTTCACCGCCGGAATCGCCCGAACCTTCGCGTCGCCCCAGCATCTTCATTTCATCCGCGCGAATTTCCGTGGTGTAGCGTTCGTGACCGTCCTTGTCGGTCCACTTGCGGGTACGCAGGCTGCCTTCCACGTAAACCTGCGAACCTTTTTTCAGGTATTGTCCGGCGATCTCCGCCAGACGACCGAAAAACACGACGCGATGCCATTCGGTCGCCTCCTTTTTTTCGCCGCTCTGCTTGTCTTTCCAGGTGTCGGTCGTGGCGATCGTGATGTTGCATGTGGCGTCGCCGCTGGCGGTGTAGCGGGACTCCGGGTCACGGCCCAGGTTGCCGACGAGAATGACTTTGTTTACGGATGCCATGAATGCTTCTCCTTGATGAAATGAACAGAAATGTCGATGGTAAGCGAAAACCCGCTTCCGGTTCAGGTGGCCGCGTCTTGCAGGACGCGGCGGCCAGGCGGCGGATGGATGCCGCAGGCCAGCAATAGCCAGAGGATAACCGCCAGCGCGCAAAAAACGAAAACCGCGCCGCTGCCCAGGCGCTGGGCCAGCGCGCCGCCGACGATGCCGCCAGCAAACAATCCCAGCGCCTGTAGCGTATTGTAGATGCCCAGCGCCTTGCCTTTGGCGTGCGGCGGCGCGATGCGGGAAATGAGCGAGGGTTGGAGGGCTTCCAGGATGTTGAAGGCGACAAAAAAGAGTGTGAGCCATAAAAAGAGCGTCGCCAGATGCCCGCCCGCGAAAAAGAATCCAGTCAGCGTCAACGCCAGAAGGACGATCGCGCCAATGAAGACCGCCTTCATGTGTCCCCTTTTTTCAGCGGCAAGGATGGCGGGCGCCATCAACGCGAAAGAGCAGAGCACGGCGGGCAGGTAGACTTTCCAGTGCGCGCCGCCCGGCAAACCGCCGACTTCCGCCAGCATGTTCGGCACCAGCACCCAAAGCGCCATTTGCGTAAGGTGCAGGACGAAGACGCCAAAATTGAGACGCAGGAGTTGCGGCGCTCGCAATATGGCGGAGATCGCCGTCGGCGGGCCGGGAACGGGAGGCGGCGCGGCGGGGACGGCGCGAACCAGGACGACAATCGCCAGCAGCGCCAGAAATCCGGTAAGCCAGAAAATGCCGCGCATGCCAATCCAGCCGAAGAGTAGCGGCGCGGCCACCATCGATGCCGCGAACACCAGTCCGATGGACGCGCCGATCATGCCCATCACGCGGGCGCGGCATTCCTCGCGCGTCAAGTCGGCGGCCAGCGCCGTGACGGCGGCGGAAATCGCCCCCGCGCCCTGAATCACCCGTCCGGCGATGATCCAGTAGATGTCCGGCGCCAGCGCCGCCATGCAACTGCCCAGGGCAAACAACAGAAGACCGGCGATGATCACCGGCTTCCTGCCCAGGCGGTCGGAAGCGGTTCCCCAGGCGATTTGCAGGCAGGCCTGCGTTCCGCCATACGCGCCCAGCGCCAATCCAACCAGAAGCAGATTGTCGCCGCCGACGATGTCCTTGGCGTGCAGCGCAAACACCGGAAAAATCAGGAAAAGCCCCAGCATGCGCAAACCGAAAATGGCGGCAAGGCTGATGCCCGTGCGCTGCTCAGCAGCCGTTAAACGATTGGAAAAAGCAGGATTCATGAAGACGGGAAAAAGAGGACGCATTCGTCAAGGAGGCGGCCATGGTAACAAATCGGATTCGCGCCGACAGTAAAGGCTTGTTTCTCTCTCCCGCGAAGCGGGAGAGGGTAAACCCGCGTTGCCGCGCCGGAAATCAGGGAAAGATAGCGCGATTGCCCTGGGAAGCAGGACTCGCTGCCTGTAAAGGCGCACAAGGACTATAATGCGGGGGTTTTCGCGCATGGGCGGCTACTTTTCGATAATCAGGAATTTTTATGTCTGTTCTTTCCGTTTCCGGGCTGATGGCCCTGCAACCCTTGATCGACGCGCTGTGGGAGCGCCGGGGGGAGATGAATCCGCAAAGTCCGGCGGTTGAAATCCAGGCGATTGAGGACATCGTGGCGGCGCTGGATGCGGGCGTACTGCGCGTAGCGGAGAAAGTCGACGGGCAATGGGTAACGCATCAGTGGATCAAGAAAGCGGTGTTGCTCTCTTTTCGCATTCGCGACAACGCGCTGATGCAGGATGGCGTGTCGCGTTATTACGACAAGGTGCCCACCAAGTTCGCGGCATATGCGGACGCGGATTTCGCGTGCGGCGGATTTCGCGTCGTGCCGCCGGCGGTTGTCCGGCGCGGCGCGCACATTGCCAGGAATGCGGTGCTGATGCCTTCCTACGTGAATATCGGCGCGTATGTCGATAGCGGCACGATGGTGGATACCTGGGTGACGGTCGGTTCCTGCGCGCAGGTGGGGAAAAACGTGCATCTTTCCGGCGGCGTGGGGCTGGGCGGCGTACTGGAACCCTTGCAGGCCAATCCAACCATCATCGAGGACAACTGTTTCATCGGCGCGCGCTCCGAGATTGTCGAGGGCGTGATCGTCGAGGAAAACTCGGTAATCTCCATGGGCGTGTATATCAGCCAGTCCACGAAAATCTACGATCGCGCGACGGGCGAAGTGCGCTATGGCCGTGTTCCCGCCGGATCCGTGGTGGTTTCCGGCAGCCTGCCCGCCAGGGACGGCAGCCACAGCCTGTATTGCGCGATAATCGTCAAGAAGGTCGACGCGCAGACCCGCGCCAAGACCAGCATCAATGATCTGTTGCGCGATTGAGTTTTCACGCATAACGCGTA
Organism: Zoogloeaceae bacterium; assembly: GCA_031259605.1. GTDB lineage: Bacteria > Pseudomonadota > Gammaproteobacteria > Burkholderiales > Rhodocyclaceae > Azovibrio. Next base: position 21,291 of record JAIRLE010000095.1, on the reverse strand, counting down.
TGCTTTCGCATGTCTTCATCAATGGAGAGGGTGGCAAGTCATGATTCTGGACAAACTTTTTCAACTCATGTCGGAAAAGCAGGCCTCCGACCTGTTCGTTTCCGCCGGAACGCCGATTCACATCAAGATCCACGGCAACTCCATGCCGGTCAACCAACAGGTGATGACGCCGGACATGATCGAAAAAATCGCCCTGGAACTGATGACGGTCGAGCAGGCGCAGGTTTTCGAGAACGACATGGAAATGAATCTTTCCTTCGGCATGCCGCAGGTGGGTAATTTCCGGGTCAATCTCTTCCGCCAACGCAATTCCATAAGCATTGTCGTGCGTTTCATCCAGAGCAATATCCCGGAATTGAGCAGCCTGGGGCTGCCGTCAATCATGGGGGATTTGATCATGGAAAAGCGCGGGTTGATCCTGATCGTCGGCAGCACGGGTTCGGGCAAATCCACCACGATCGCGGCCATGCTGGATTTTCGCAACATCAATCGCAGCGGTCATATCCTGACGGTGGAAGACCCGATAGAGTTCCTGTTCCGGCACAAGAAATCCATTGTCAATCAGCGCGAACTGGGCATCGATACGCGCGATTGGGCGTCCGCCCTGAGAAACGCCATGCGCCAGGCACCGGACTGCATCATGATTGGCGAAATCCGCGACAAGGAAACCATGCAGGCGGCGCTGGCCTATGCCCAGACAGGGTGCATGTGCGTGGCGACCCTGCACGCCAACAACAGTTACCACGCCTTGAACCGCATCATCAATTTCTTCCCGCTGGAAAACCGTTCGGCACTGTTTCTGGAACTGGCCACCAGTTTGCGCGCCATCGTTTCCCAGCGCCTGGCGCGAAAGCCGGATGGCGTTCGCATTCCATCGGTGGAAGTGCTGCTCAACACGCGCCATATCGGCGAACTGATAGAGCGCGGCGAGGTTCAGGCCATCAAGGAGGCGATGGAACAAAGCCTGGCGCCCGGCTCGCAGACCTTCGAGCAGGATTTGTTCCGGCTTTATCGCGAGGGCGTCATTACGCTGGACGAAGCCCTGGCCAATTCCGACTCGCCCACCAATCTTTCCTGGCTGGTCAATAACTCCACCATCGATATGGGCATGGAAAAGGGAGAAGTTCGGCGCGCCGACAAATCGCTGGAATTCGAGCAAAGCGACGAAGAAAGCGGCGCGTCCTTCAAGGAATTCACTTTCTCGCTGGACAGCACATTGGAAGGATGATGGTCACGCTGGCGCGCGCGCCCCTGGGCTTTTTCTTCTTGGCGCGTCCGCGCGGATTGCAGGCATGACCGCTGAACCGCTTTCCCCGAAGAAGGCGCAGCCGAAAAAACCCTGTCGCCCGCAGGCGGCGCGGCGCAAGCGGTTGCTGGCGCATATCGGCGAGGGCGTGGCGGTGATCCCCGCCGCTACCGAAAAAATGCGCAATCGGGATACGCCGTATCCGTATCGTTTCGATTCCGATTTCTGGTACCTGACCGCTTTTCCCGAACCGGACGCGGCGCTGGTGCTGGCGGATGGACGCTCCATCCTGTTTTGCCGGGAGAAGGACGCGGCGAAGGAAGTCTGGGAAGGGTTTCGCTACGGGCCGGAAGCGGCAAAGGAGGTGTTCGGGTTTGACGCGGCGTTCCCCTTCTCCTCCCTGGAAGCGCAATTGCCGCAGTTGCTGGCGGACAGGTCGGCGCTCTGGCACAGCCTGGGGCAGGACGCCGAAAGTGACGCCCGCATCATCCGCGCCCTGAACGCAGTGCGCGGCATGTGCCGGACGGGCAAGCGTCCGCCCGCGCGCATTCACGACGTGCGCCAGACGCTGGATGCCATGCGCCTCATCAAGGACGCGGCGGAACTCGTGCTCATGCAAGAGGCCGCCGATATTGCCGCCGCCGGTCATCTGCGCGCCATGCGCGCCTGCCGTCCCGGAAAGTTCGAGCATGAGCTGGAAGCGGAGTTGATCTACGAATTCCGCCGCCGGGGCGCGGCGGGCCATGCCTACGCGCCGATTGTCGCCGGCGGCGGCAACGCCTGCGTGCTGCATTACGTGGAAAACGACAAACGCCTGCCGGACGCGGGACTGGTGCTGATCGACGCAGGCTGCGAGGTGCGCGGCTACGCCGCGGACATCAGCCGCACGTTTCCGGTCAATGGGCGATTTTCCGCCGTGCAGAAGGATTGCTATGAAATCGTGCTGGCGGCGCAGGCGGCGGCAGTGGCGGCAATCCGTCCGGGAGCGGGGTTCGACGCGCCGCATGTGGCGGCGGCGCGGATATTGACGCAAGGCATGGTGGATTTGCGCCTGTTGTCCGGCACGGTGGACGGCCTGGTCGAATCCGGCGCGTACCAGCGTTTTTATATGCACCGCACCGGTCACTGGCTGGGGCTGGACGTGCATGACGCGGGCGATTACAAACAGGGCGAGACGTGGGTTCCCCTGGCACCCGGCATGACCCTGACCGTGGAACCCGGCCTGTACATCCGTCCCGCCGCCGATGTGCCGGAGCATTTGCACAACCTGGGCATCCGCATCGAGGATGATGTCGTCGTCACGAAACGGGGCTGCCGGGTATACACCCGCGCGCCGAAGACGGTAGCGGAAATCGAAGCGGCCATGCAAAGCGGGCGCGCCGGAGCAACATAGCGGCCATGCCCTCGCGCGAACCGTTTGACGCCGCCGTCCTGATGGGACGTTTCCAGCCTTTCCACAATGGTCATGCCGGTTTGTTGCGGGCGGCGCTGGCGCGTGCCGGGCGCGTGCTGGTGGTGTTGGGGTCGGCGTTCGCGGCAAGGAACATCCGCAATCCCTTCAATGCGGAAGAACGCGCGGCGATGATACATGCCAGCCTGGATGCGCATGCGGCGCGGCGCGTGTCGTTCGTTTTCGTGCGCGATTATTACGACAATCGGCGCTGGGCGGCGGCGGTGGAAGGCCGTGTACAGGAAAAAATGCAGCAGCAGGGTATTTCTCCGCGGGCGCGTGTCGCGCTCGCCGGGTTTCACAAGGACGCTTCCAGTGATTATTTGCGCCTTTTCCCGCGCTGGTTTCCGCTGGCGCTGGAGCGCCAGGGCGACATCGACGCCAGCGCCATCCGCCGGATGTATTTTACCCAGGAGGCGAATGCGCCCTGGGCGGCACTGCTCCCGCCCTCCGTTGCCCGCTTTCTCGAAAACTGGTCTGCCCGCGCCGATTTTGCCGCCATGCAGGAGGAATACCAGGCGGTGGCTGCCTACCGGAAAAAATGGGGCGCAGGCCCCTTCGTGACTCTGGACGCGCTGGTGACGGCGGCAGGACACGCGTTGCTGGTGCGGCGGAAGAACGCGCCGGGGCGCGGCCTGTGGGCAATACCCGGCGGCTTTCTCGAAGGGCGGGAGCGGCTCTGCCAAGGGGCGTTGCGGGAGCTGAAGGAAGAAACCGGGCTGGATGCGCCGGATGCCGAAATCATGGATGCCTTGCGGGCGGCGGCGGTCTTCGATCATCCCGACCGCAGTTCGCGCGGCCGCATTCTCACGCACGCGCACTGGTTCGACCTGCCGCTTGCCGCGCTCCCCGTCGTCCGCGGCGCGGACGACGCCGCCGAAGCCCACTGGTTCCCCGTTGCCGGGTTGCCCGCGCTGGAGACGGAATTGTTCGAAGATCACTTCCATATCCTCGACCATTTTCTGCATCTGCTTCAGGGGACAGAAGACTGAAAACCTGTTCATGATCCCGGATTGCCATGGGAAGCGCCGCCCCTCTCCCGGCGCTGGCGCGCCACCCTCTCCCGCGAGCGGGCGAGGGAGACCCCTGGAGATGAACAGGTTCTTGTGGACAGCGGATTACAAAGCGGGCGCTCTGTCTTCAGTCTTCTGCCATCTGTCCTCTGATCCCCGCAACGCCGTGCGCGCCGTGGGTTTGCGCGATGCCCAGGGTTTGGGCGCTCTGGCCGCCCAACGCGAAAACGGGGATGGGCGTGCGGGCAATCCGTTGGGCGAAGCGCCGCCAGCCCAGCGCGGGCATGCCGGGGTGGCTGGGAGTGGGCAGTACCGGGCCGAGCAGGGCGTAATCCAGTTGCAGGCTTGCCGCGCGCGCCAATTCCGCCGCGTTGTGGCAGGAAGCGCCGACCCAGGGAAAATCCGCGCGCGCCGCCGCGCGCGCCAGCGCGCGCGCGGTGAGGTGCACACCGTGCGCGCCGCTCAAACGGGCGAGTTCGGCGGACGCGCCGTCGCCGTCTTCGTTTACCAGCACCCAGCTTCCGTGCGCCCTGGCCGTCGCCATCACGGCGCGCAAGAATCCCTGGCGCTGGGCGGGCAAAAGCGTGCGGTCGCGCACCTGGATCAGGCGCAAGCCCTGTTGTTGCGCATTTTCCAGACGCGCCAGTTCCGCCGCGATGCCGCGCGTTTGCGCCTGGGTGATGCACATGCGCACCGGCAGGCGCAACGCCTTGAGGATGGGCAGGTTGGCGGGCAGCAGGGGCGCGAGCTTGCAGGGCGCGTCCATCGTCTGCCAGTGGATGGCGCTGTGTTCGATGGGCATGTCGCCGTCTGTTTCTCCCTGCCATTTTGTCACCCGCCAAAAGTGGAGCCGCACCCGGGCGTGGGGATAGACGAAATCGCGGCACAGCCAAGGACTGGCGGTTTCGAGGGCAATGCCCATCTCTTCTTGCAATTCGCGCGTCAGCGCGGCAAGCGGCGTTTCCCCAGCCTCGATCTTGCCGCCGGGAAATTCCCAATAGCCCGCGTAGACCTTGCCTTCCGGACGGCAGGCAAGCAGAAAGCGGTCCGGGTTGTCGCGCAGCAACACGGCGGCGGCGACCTCAACCGGCGGTTGGGACGCGGACGAACGGGCATTCATTTTTTCGCGCCGGGCAGGCATTTTCTGCCGGGCTTTTGGGCTTTTCCGGCGTAGTCGCGGGCGAATTGCCAGGCGGCGCGCCCGCTGCGCGAGCCTCTGGCGAGCGCCCAGTTCAGCGCCTCGCGCTCGCAAGCCGCAATCTCCCTGGCATTGAAGCCAAAGGTGCGCAGCCAGTGAGCGGCGATGGCAAGGTAGTTTTCCTGATCGAAGGGATAAAAGGAAACCCACAGGCCAAAACGCTCGGAGAGCGAGATTTTTTCCTCGATGGCCTCGCCCGGATGGATTTCGCCACTGTCGGCGCGGGTGGTTTCCAGGTTGTCGGCAAAATACTCCGGCATCATATGGCGGCGGTTGGAAGTGGCGTAGATGAGCGTATTTTCCGGCGGCGCGGCAATGGAGCCATCGAGCGCGGATTTCAGCGCCCTGTAGGTGTTTTCACCGGATTCAAAGGAAAGATCGTCGCAAAAAATCAGGAATTTTTCCGGGCGTCCGGCAATCCGTTCGATGATGTCGGCAAGGTCGGTGAGATCGTCGCGATCGACTTCGATCAGCCGCAGTCCCTGTCCGGAAAATTCATTCAGCAGCGCCTTGATCAGCGAGGATTTGCCGGAGCCGCGCGTTCCCGTGAGCAGCACGTTGTTGGCGGGTCTGCCCTCCAGGAATTGCCGGGTGTTGGCAACGACGCGCGCTTTTTGCGCGTCGATGCCGGTGAGATCGGCCAGGCGCAGCGGATGGTTCTGGCGCACGGGCGCAAAAAAACCGCTTGCGTGTCCCGCGCGTTTTTTCCAGCGGCAGGCGATGACGGCAGACCAGTCCGGCAAGGCGGGCGGCAGCGGCCATTGCGCCTCGAAGCGCGACAACAGGGCATCCATGCGGGCAAGCAGGGCCTCGCCCAGCGCGCGCGCGGCATTCATGGCTTGAACGGTGTCAGGAGAAGACATGGCAAAGGGTATACTCCGGCAAAACCGTCAATCTAGCCAAAGCCATGCAAAAAATCCAATTTCGTGCTGCCGCGTGTCTTGCCGTTACCGTTCTGCTTCTTGTTTTTTCCGCCTGTAGCGCCTGGTTGCCGGATGTTGCGCCAGTGCCCGCGGCGCCGCAGGCACTGGCGTGTCCGGTCTGTCCGGCCTGTCCCACGCCTCCGGCGACGCTGCCGCCCGAAGCCGCACCGCCGCCGGAAACCGCCGCGCCGCGCCTGGAAGCCGCGCGCTGGACGGATCTGCCGGGTTGGAAAGCGGATACGCTGACCGCCGCCTGGAGCGCGTTTCTCGCTTCCTGCCAGGGCATGGCGGAAAAGCCGCACGGCGCGGCCTGGCGCCCGGTCTGCGCCCAAGCCAGGGCGCTGTCCGGGCAAAGCGAACAACAGGTGCGGCGCTTTTTTGAGACCGCGTTCGTGCCTTACGCCGTCCTGGAGGCCAATGATCGCGCCGATGGCCTGGTGACGGGCTATTACGAACCCTTGATTCGCGGCAGCCGCCAACCGGACGCGCGCAACCGCATTCCGGTATGGGGGATGCCGCCCGACATGCTGACCATTGATTTGGGCAGCGCATATCCCGAGCTGGCGCACCTGCGGCTGCGCGGCCGCATCGAAAACGGCAAGGTCGTGCCGTACTGGAGCCGCGCCGAAATCGAAGCTGGAGCCTCCCCGCAAACACAAACGCAACAGCCGCTGCTCTGGGTGGCGGATGCGGTTGAATTCTTCTTTTTGCAAACGCAGGGTTCCGGTCGGGTCGAGTTGCCCGATGGCCGCCATGTGCGCATCGGCTACGCCGATCAGAATGGTCATCCCTACCGTTCCATTGGCCGCGTCCTGATCGAGCGTGGCGAATTGAAGCCGAACCAGGCTTCCATGCAGGGCATACAGGCCTGGGCGCGGCGGCATCCCGGCAAACTGCGCGCCTTGCTGGACGCCAATCCCAGCTATGTGTTCTTCCGCGAACTGCCGGATGCCGCAGGCGGCCCCATCGGCGCGCTGGGCGTCCCCCTGACCGCCGGGCGCAGCATCGCCGTGGATGCGCGTTACATTCCGCTGGGCGCGCCGGTCTGGCTGGCGACCACCCGTCCCAACGGCAAGACGCCGCTGAACCGCCTGGTGCTGGCGCAGGATACGGGCAGCGCGATCAAGGGCGGGGTGCGCGCCGACTTTTTCTGGGGCTTCGGGGCGACCGCCGGGCAACAAGCCGGACGCATGAAACAGGCCGGTCGCATGTGGGTGCTGCTGCCGCGCCAGGAGAACGCAAGGCCGTGAAGGCAGACGAACCCGGCAGTATCTTGCTGGTCAAGACCTCCTCGATGGGCGATGTCATCCACAACCTGCCAGTGGCAAGCGACCTGGCGGCGCGTTTTCCCCAGGCGCATATCGACTGGGTGGTGGAAGAAGGCTTTGCCGACATTCCCCGCCTGCATCCCGCCGTGCGCCGGGTGCTGCCGGTCGCCCTGCGCCGCTGGAAGCGGCAGCCGTTTTCCGCGCGCGTCTGGCGGGAAATACGGGCGGCGCGGCACGACATAGAAGCGACCGCCTATGACGTGATACTGGATACGCAAGGCTTGCTGAAAAGCGCCCTGATTGCCCGCGCAGCGCGCTGCGCGGCAACGGGGCGGCGGCTGGGCTACAGCTTCCGCGCCATACGCGAGCCGCTGGCGGCATGGGCTTACGACGAAAGATTTTTCGTCGCCCGGTCCCTGCATGCCGTCACGCGCAACCGGCAACTGGCGGCGGCCGCCCTGGGGTATGACCTGCCTCCGGCGATGGATTACGGGCTTTCGCTGCGCGGCACGAAAGAGGCGCGCGGCGAGTCGGTGGTCTTCCTTACCGCCAGCAGCCGCGCCGACAAGTCATGGGCGGAACACAACTGGATCAATCTGGGGCGCGCGCTTGCCCGTCTGGGCTTGACCCTGTTGTTGCCGGGCGGCAACGCGCTGGAGCGCGAACGCGCCGGACGCATCGCCGCCATGATGCCCGGCGCGCAAGCCGTGCCGCCCATGCCGCTTGCCGATCTGGCGGCGCTGTTGGCCCATGCCCGTTTCGTGGTCGGCGTCGATACCGGCCTCGTCCACTTGGCCGCGGCCGTGCGCACCCCCGTCCTCGCGCTCTATACCGCCACCAACCCCGCCCTGACCGGCGTCCTGGGCAGCGGCTGGTGCAGGAACCTGGGCGCGAGCGGCGCGCCGCCCGATCTGCCGTCCGTCCTGGAGGCGTTGCAGCCGCTGCTCAGGGCAACCACGGCAAGAAATTAGCGGCAGCCCTGAAGGGCTGCCGCTAATTTTTGCTGGACAGGCTCTAACGCAGTTGCCGCCAGGATCTGCGGCCTGTGCCGGGACGCTTGTTGTTCTTGATGTTGCTGACCCTGCCTTCGGTATTGGCGTGGTACTTGGTGTCGCCGCGCGCGGCAAGGCCGCCGCCCATGCCAATCCGTTTGCCGCTGATGACCTGGCCGTCCTTGGAAAGATCGTTCTTGTCGCCAAAAGCGCCGTCGTGATCCAGATCGAATACCGTGAATTCCAGCCGACTGCCATCGGAAGGATCGATTTCGTACATCCAGCCGTCGCCATCGGGTTCGCACTCGTCATCGCCGGGAATGACGCTGTTGAAGATCAGGCGGTCGCTCCAGATGAGCGGCGCACGAATCACCCGTTCGCCCCGATCCGCCGTCGAGCCGCGCACTTGCAGGTCAAGATAGAAGCCGTGCTCACTGCCGGTCATCCGGTTGTTGCTGAGGACGCGCACCGTCTCACTGTAATTCTGGCCATTGGTCGCGTAAGCGCGGGATTCCTGCAAGACCAGTTCCTGCTTGAGCAGATGGTTGCGGCCCAACGCGCCGCCGCTGCCGCTGCCGCATCCGGTTTCCGTGCCCAGCGCGCAGAGATCGCGGACGCCATAGAAAGTCTGGACGTCGCGGTTGGCGCGGTCGGCACTGGCGATGTATTGGCCGGTGCCGAAGTAGACCATGACATGACCGGAGCGGTCGCGCCCCACTTCCGGACGGGCGGTAATGGGTTGCAGCTTGCCGTCCGGTCCGACGGCGGTAAACAGTTTCTCGCTTTCCACTTTCAGCGCGCCTTTGCCGCCATTCAGCCGGAAACGCCAGAGATTGCCGCGCAGATCGCCCGCGTAGATCACATCCACAAGGCCATCCTTGTCAACATCCGCCACCACGGGCGTAGACAGGCCATTGGGCTTGGTCGGGCCTTCCGACGGCCTGCCGGTATCGGCGGTGGTGTAATTGACCAATCCGAGATTGTCCTTCAGGTCGGCGCGTATGTCCCCGGTCTTCAGATCCACGATGTAGAGCATGGGCCGATCAAGATAGCTGTTATAGCCGTTCGGGAAGACGGCCGCCCAATCCGGCTGGCCGACAACGCCGCTTTTGAGCGCGACGATGCCGCCCTGACCGATGCTGTAGCCAAGATCGATGAAACCGGGCGTATGAGAAGCGCTGGTGATCACCTTGCTGGCGGTGGATCCGGAAGTCCTGATTTCGACTGTCGGACCGCGAATATCCCAAAGGACGCTGCCCGTTCCAAAGCTATCGGGATTTTCCACGTCCAGCGCGACATAGCCGCTGCCGCCCGCGCCCGTGGCGGTGAGCAGCACGGTTTTCCATTTGTTGTCGATCCAGGCGTCACCCACGCTGGATAAGCCGTCCACATAGAACTTGTGGGCGTAATCCGGATGACGCAGCGCCTTGAGTCTTGGCCAGACGGCGGAAGGCACATAGGCAAAAAGCTCCTTGCCGCCGCCTTTTGCCGGTTCGGGGTCGGCATTGAAGGCGTGCAACATGCCGTCATTGGCACCGACGTATACCACTTCCGTGCGCGGCATCGTCTTGCGCTGGCGGTAAGCCTGGCGCATGGCATAGCCGATGCCGCGAAAATTCGCCCAGCCAAAATCATCGCGTCCAACAAAAAGCACATTGGAATTGACGATGTCGCCAAGAACACGCGGCGCTTTATCCGGCGCGGCGGCAATCGTGTCGCGGTTGACGGTTTCATCCGTCTTGAAGGCATTTTGCCGTGAGCGCCAGGGACCGCCGTTACGTTGTTCATTGGCGGCGTCGCCGTAAAAGTAGGCGACTTCGGCGGCGCAACCGGCGCTTTCGCAGAACTCGGCTTTTTGCGCGGCGGAAAATTCGCTGGCCTTGAAAAGGATGGCGCCGTTCTTCTCGGGATTCCAGGCGAGGATGTTGCGTCCGCCAACATTGGCCTGATCCTGCAATTTTTTGCCCGCATCCCAGGCCGCCTTGAACCACAACGCGCCTTCCTCGCGGCAGCGGCTGTCGTTTTGCAAAATCGTGTCTTTCCGATTGCGTTGGTCATAGCGATAATCCCGCGCCACATCGGCGGCGGTACAGATCCGGTTGCCAAGGAGCTTACCGTTCCAGTTGTCGTTGAAGGACGCCTGATAGAGCATGGGCGGACGGGGCGATCCACTGTTGGAACTCACCTCTGACAGCGAAATGGCGTTGTCTTTGCGCACGATGGACATGCCTTGCCGGATCATCTCGTTGATTTCAGCGGGATTGAGCGTTGAGGCGTAGTAGCCATAGCTGTTGACGGCAGCGTGCATCAGGTCGTCGCCGTTCAGGAGATTCCTGGGCTGCGCCTCGCGATCCGATTGATTCGGATCGCCCCAGCCGCTCAAGGGCGGCACGGGGCATCCATTGGCACCGATGTTGCAGCGGGCGGCATAGGACGCGCCGGGATAGCCCCAGGTATTGCTGTAGGCGTTATACGGCGCCATGGCGTTGGGATCGCGGTAGCCCGGCGTATTCAGCAAATGCGGATTCATCATCCCGCGCAGGATGAAATCCTGATTGGCGCTGCTGGCGTCCGCGTCCAGATGGATGGCCAGCACATTCAGGTGTTGCCAGAACGCCGGATCGCTCGTGCCGATGGGCACATTGTTGGGCGCGGTGGGCATGAGATCGGTCTTCCAGTATTTCATGGCGAAATCCGCCAGCGTATTGCTGTAGGCGTCCCGGAATGGCAACATGGGGACATATTTGTACGGCGGCTTTGTCGTGTCCGCGTGAAAAATCGGCATTCCGGATTCATTGTCCGCATTGCCCGCCCGCCGCGCCGAAACCGGAAGATTGCTGCTGAAATTCCCCCCGGCCATGATGATGACATAGCTTTTGCGGCAGGCCTGTATGCGCGAAGCCGGTATGCCCTTGTCCGGATTGGCGGCGCGGGTAATCCCCGGCGTGGTAGACCAGGGGCCGGTCAGCGTGTAATTCTGGTAATACTCGCCCACCGCCTGCAGACTCATCCGCAAAGTGGCGTAGCCCGTATAATCCGTGTCCGCGCTACTCAAACCAAAGAGCCAGTTCAACAGTTGCGTTTTGCACTGTCCGCGGGGACAGGCACCCGCAAGGCCGGAAGGATCGTTCATGGGAAAATCCTTGAAAGGCCGCACGCCGCGCTTGACATAGCCGGTGGTGATCATGCCGTCGATGTTCGTATTGCCGCCGCCGTCGCCAATGTTGTCGCGGTGGCGCGGGTTGCTGGCGGCATTGCCGCCCGTGCCGTTACAGGAACTGGAACAGCCGCTCACGGCATAACCGATGCGCACATCCGGATCCAGATCGTTCAAGGTATGGCTCAGAACGCTTTTCATCATGGAAGCGGGATGATAGTAATAGCTGTACCAGTTGGCGAAATTTTGCCGCTTGTCGCTTGCCGTGATGGGGCGTCCCCTTTCCTCGATCTTCCACCAGCCGGCACACTCTTTCTTGTCGTTGGGGTTGTACCATTCGGGCTTTGCCAGCGGCGGCAACGGACGATTCGCCGTCCCGGGATTCTGCTCCGTCGGCGTGCGGCACGAATAATTGTAGTAACTGTCCCTGTCGGCGGCGGAGCCAACGATAATCGGCTCAAAACAGTTCATGTAATGCCGCCGATACTTGGTGTACTCTGCATCGCTGGAAGGTCTGTCGTTCCAGATCCATCTGCCGTTGGTGTAACCCGCCGGATGCATGACGCTGCCGCTGAAATTGCCCAGATAGCGAAAGTCTTCGGTCAGTTCCTCATTCCAGCCCCGGTTATGGCGGCAATAGAGACGAGACGGGTCGTAACGGTTGTAATGCGCCCGCTTGCCGACTGCCTGCGAGTCGCCATCCGCGCGATATTCCGGCGGAGCGCCCGCGCTGCCATTGCTGAAAGCGCCGCTATCGTCGGCGGGGCGCACCGTGCCATTGGCATTCAGGCCGGTGTTGTTGGGAAAATTCCGTTGATAGTGCGTTACCCGGAAATTATCGGAAAGCCGCCGCGTCCCGGTGCTCAACACGCCATAACCGTCAATGGGCGCGGCGTAGAAACTCGCGTCGGCGAAATCGTTTCCGGTTTTCGGATTCTTCCCATTGGGCTTTTTGTATTCCACCGAAGGGTCGTAATAAATCTTGTTGATATAGGAAGAGCGATAGGCCCTGTCCTGCGGACTTGCCGCGTCCAGCGAACTCCCGGTCGGGTGGTAGCGATCCGCGTTGGTCGGCAGATAACCATAATGTCCAATGCTGCCCGTATTCAGCAACAACATGATGTTGGGTTGCAGGTTGCCGCCCAGGGTCAAGGGTATGTCTGAAATCAATGGCGCGGCAAAGCGATCCGGCAAGACCGCCGTCGGCGGCGCGCCCTGCGCCAATACCGTCCCGGCGAACCCTATCAATGCCAGCCCTGACAACTTGTGCGCGGCTTGCGCGCCCATCTGGTTTTTTCGCGTGTGCATTCTTGGCCTCCATGCCGATTCGCATGCAGGCCATTATTGATGGACTCTGAGAATTATTCATTTACAAACAATGACTTGACCTGACAACGGTCTGCCATCCGTGACGTTGCGTAACGTTTCGGATGCCGTGCATGTGAAGTATCGGCCTGGCGCAAGCCCCGCGGCCTCGGCGGCGTGAACTTCCGGCTTTATCGTCCTTGGCCCTGTCCGTCGTTTCCGACCCCCCGATCCCCGATTCCTGATAATATCGCGCGTGTTGTGTCATTCGGCAAGAAATTGGCGGCAGCCCTTCAGGGTTGCCGGTCTAACGTCATTGGGAAGGGGGTTCTCTCCCCCTCGAGAATGGCTACGGTCGAAACCCCGGCCGCAAGAATGGGGTTCCAACCTTCGCGCCGCCCTGAAGGGCGGGGTTTCAAACCGGAGTTAGTCTTACGATCAATCAAGGAGAGGTGCAATGAAGGTCGAAACTTTTTTGTTTGGCAATGTGGAAGTGAATCCGCAGCAGGTCATCGAATTCCCGCGAGGGCTGGTGAGCTTCGAGGACAACAAGCGCTTCATGCTGATTCATGAAACCAACGTCAGTCCGCAGCCGGTGAGTTTTACCCTGCAATCCCTGGATTCGCCGCATATCGCTTTCCAGATCATCGAACCCGCTGCGCTGGGCTTTACTTACGAACTGGAACTGGACGACGCGGAAACCGCTCTGCTGGGGCTTGCCAGCGCTGCCGACGTCAGCGACGTGGTGGTGCTGATGATTCTCTTCAAGCAGGAAAACGGCGCGACCGTCGGCGTGGGCGCGAATCTGCGCGCGCCGCTGATGATCAACACCAAGACCCGGCGTGGGCTGCAAAAGCTGCTGACCAAGCTGCGGCCCAACGTCGTGCTCTCCAATCTGAGCGCCGCCGCCTGATCCCGGCTGCCGTCCGTCTTTGCAAAACCCGGTATCCGTTCGCGGAAGCCGGGTTTTTCATGCGGGCGTTTCATTCAGGGCTGCCGCCAATTTTTTGCTTTCCTGCTGGCGTCTGCTGGTGAAATCGGGTTAAATTCCGCCTTTCGGGTTTTTTCATAACAACAACACGGAGTCAGACCATGAGCAACAAGGGACAACTTTTACAAGATCCGTTTCTCAATGCCTTGCGGCGGGAACATGTTCCCGTTTCCATCTACCTGGTCAATGGCATCAAGCTGCAAGGACAGATTGAATCGTTTGATCAATATGTCGTGCTTTTGAAAAACACGGTCACCCAGATGGTCTATAAACATGCCATTTCCACCGTGGTTCCGGCGCGTTCGGTGACGTTGGCGCAGGTCGAGACGCAGGGTTCCGTAGAAGAATAGGGGCATCCATGTTCTTCGCCGCGGGCGAACAACCGCTTCCCCCGCATGTTTGAGCGCCCCGCCTCCGGCGAGCGAGCTGTGCTGGTACAGCTTGATTTCGGCGAACCAGACATTCCGGAGCGTCTGGAAGAACTATGCCTGTTGACCGAGTCGGCGGGCGGCGCGGTTTGCGCCGAGGTGAACGGTCGTCGCCAAAGCCCGGACGCGCGCACTTTCGTCGGCAAGGGCAAGGTTGCGGAAATCGCGGCGATGCGCGCCGCCACGGGCGCCGATCTGGTCATCTTCAATCACGATCTTTCGCCGGTGCAGTCGCGGAATCTGGAACGCTTGCTGGATTGCCGGGTGATAGACCGCACCAGTCTGATTCTGGATATTTTCGCCCTGCGCGCGCAGAGCGCCGAAGGCAAATTGCAGGTGGAACTGGCGCAACTGGAATATCTTTCCACTCGCCTGGTACGCGGCTGGACGCATCTGGAACGGCAGCGCGGCGGTATTGGCCTGCGCGGACCAGGGGAAAAGCAACTGGAAACCGATCGCCGCCTGTTGGGCCAGCGCGTCAAAACCCTGAAAGCGCGCATGGCGCGGCTTTCCCGGCAGCGCGGGGTGCAGAGGAGAGCGCGGCAAAAGGGCGATACGCTGAATGTTTCCCTGGTGGGTTACACCAACGCGGGCAAATCCACCCTGTTCAATGCGCTGACCCATGCCGGCGTCCATGCGGCGGATCAGCTTTTCGCCACGCTGGACGCCACTTCGCGCAAACTCTGGCTGGAAGGCGCGGGCAACGTGGTGCTTTCCGACACCGTGGGCTTCATCCGTGACCTGCCGCATTCCCTGGTGGCGGCGTTCCGGGCGACGCTGGAGGCAACGGTGGATGCGGATTTGTTGCTGCACGTGGTCGATAGCGCCAGTGCCGCGCGCGCCGCGCAACAAGCGGAAGTCGACCGGGTTCTTGCCGGAATCGGCGCGGGCGCGGCGCCGCGAATGCTCGTCTGGAACAAGGTGGATTTGACCGGCGTTCTTCCCACGGCAGAGCGGGATGACTATGGTAGAATCCGCTGCGTCAAATTGAGCGCGCGCACGGGCGCGGGTTTGCCCTTGCTGCGCGCGGCGTTGGGCGAATGCGCCGGGAACAGGTTGCGCAACCTGCCGGACGCGCCCTATGTATCTTGAAATTTCTGACGGAAAAATCCATACATGATTCTCTCTGGCTTAGGCGTTTTCATGTCCATGAACGACCCGCAATGGGGCAATAACGGCGGGGGGCGGCGTCCACCCAATCCGCCCGATTTCGATGAACTCTGGAACGATTTCAAGGACTGGCTTGGCCTTCCTTCCGGCGACAAGAACAAGGGGAGACGGCGCGGCGGCAACGGCGGCGGCGACCAGAAAGGCGCGCCGCCGGGCATGTATCCGCGGACGCTGGTTTTTATCGTGCTTGGCCTGGCGCTGGCGGTGTGGGCAGCTTCCGGCATTTATATCGTCGATGCCTCGCAGCGCGGGCTGGTGTTGCGTTTTGGCAAATACGTGGAGACCACGCAACCCGGCCTGCAATGGCGGCTGCCCTGGCCTTTCGCCTCGCATGAAATCGTCAATGTTTCGGAGGTGCGCTCGCTGACCATCGGTTATCGTGGCGACGCGAGAAACAAGAACAACAAGGAACTGAAGGAATCCTTGATGCTCACCCGCGACGAAAACATCATCGATGTCCAGTTTGCAGTGCAATACCGGATCAAGGACGCGGTCTTCTACCGGTTCAGGAATCGCGATCCGGACGCGGCGGTGATGCAGGTGGCGGAAACGGCGGTACGTGAAGTGGTGGGGAAACGGACGATGGACGTGGTCATCAACGAGGAGCGGACTGCCGTCACCGAACAGGTCAGCCTCTTGATGCAGGAAATTCTCGACCGTTACGAGACGGGCATCGAGATTTCCAAGGTCACCATGCAGAACGCCCAGCCGCCCGAACAGGTGCAGGCGGCGTTCGAGGACGCGGTGAAGGCGGTGCAGGACAAGACCCGCCAGGAAAACGAAGGTCAGGCGTACTACAACGACGTGGTGCCCAAGGCCGAGGGGCAGGCGGCGGTTCTGGTGGAAGAGGCAAGAGCCTACAAGGAGCGCATGATCGAAACCGCGACGGGCGACGCCAGCCGTTTTTCCCAGATTCTCACCGAATACGCCAAGGCACCAGGCGTTACCCGGCAACGCCTGTATCTGGAAACCCTGCAACAGGTCTATGCCAAGACCAGCAAGGTGATGGTGGATGCCAAGGGGCAGGGCAACCTCCTGTACCTGCCGCTGGATCAGTTGATGCAGGCAGGCGCGGGCGGCACGCTGGCACGGGGCGCGGGCGGCGGCGCGCAGGGAAGCGTGTCGTTGTCGCCGCAGAATGAAGCCGGCAAATCGTCCGTCACGGAAAGCGGCATTCCCCGTGGCGAGATTGGCCGCGAGCGGGAGGCACGCCGATGAAAGTCTTTCCCCATATCATACTGGCCGTTCTGGCCAGTCTTGTGGCGCTGGCCTCCTCGGTTTTCTTTACCGTGGATCAGCGCTATTACGCCCTGCTGTTCCAGATGGGGGAAGTCAAGCTGACGATCACCGAGCCGGGGCTGCATTTCAAATGGCCGGTCATCCAGAACGTGCGGGTATTCGACAAGCGGGTGCTGACCATCGACAGCCAGGACCCGGAACTGTTCATTACTTCGGAAAAGAAAAATGTGCAAGTGGATTCCTATGTCAAGTGGCGCATCGTCGATCCCGAACTCTATTACGTTTCCGTGGGCGGGGATGAATCCCGCGCCGGCACCCGGCTGATGCAGACCATCAATGCCGGTTTGCGCGCCGAATTCGGCAAGCGTACCGTGCGCCAGGTGATTTCCGACGAGCGCGAGAAAATCATGGAAGACATGCGCGTCAAGGCCAATGAGGACGCGAAGAAAATCGGCGTGCTGGTGCTGGACGTTCGCCTGAAGCGCGTGGAATTGCCGACCAATGTCGCGGACAGCGTCTATGAGCGGATGCGTTCCGAAAGAAAGCAGGTGGCCAACCAGTTGCGCGCCGAAGGCGCGAAGCAGTACGAAACCACGCGCGCGATCGCGGATCGGAAGCGCGTGGAACTGCTGGCCCAGGCGTACAACACCGCGCAGAAAATCAAGGGCGAAGGCGACGCCCAGGCCGCCGCCATCTATGCCAGGGCTTTCAACCGCGATCCGGAGTTCTATGCCTTCTACCGCAGCATGGAAGCCTATCGCGAGACCTTCAAGAGCAAACAGGATGTGCTGGTGGTGGAACCCAATTCCGACTTTTTCCGCTACCTGAAAAGCGCCCGATGACGCAAAACCTGCTCCTTGCCTTTGCCTTGATGCTGGTGCTCGAGGGCGTCATGCCTTTTGCCGCGCCCGCCGTCTGGCGTGAGGCGTTCCGGCGGCTGGCGCAGTTTTCCGACGGGCAGATCCGCTTCATTGGCCTGTTTTCCATGCTGCTGGGTCTGGCGTTGTGGATGGTGCTGTCGCTGGTGTTTCGATGAACTGGTTGTTGCCCGAACATCTGGCGGACGCCCTGCCATGGGAGGCGGCGCGCATCGAGGAGATGCGGCGGCAGATGCTGGACGGCTTCGCGCGTCACGGTTTCGAGCTGGTGACGCCGCCGCTGGCGGAGTATCTGGAATCGCTCCTGATTGGCGCGGGGCAAGACCTGGCGCTATCCACCTGCAAGCTCTCCGACGCGTTTTCCGGGCGCACGCTGGGGGTGCGCGCCGACATGACGCCGCAGGTGGCGCGCATCGACGCGCATCTTTTGAACCGCGAGGGCGTCACCCGGCTCTGTTATTGCGGCAGCGTTCTGCGCGCGCGTCCCGCAAGCCTGCTTTCCAGCCGCGAACCCTTGCAGATTGGCGCGGAAATCTACGGTTACGCGGGCGTGGAGGCGGACATCGAAATCCTGCGCCTGCTCGCCGAAACATTGCGGCGCGCCGCGCTGCCGGATTGCCGTGTGGATTTGGGGCATGTCGGTCTTTTCCGCGCGCTCTTTCGCGCCGCGCGGATTGCGGCGGAAGCGGAAGAAACCCTGTTCGGCCTGCTGCAAAACAAGGATGTGCCGGCGCTTGCCGCTTTCTGTGCCGGATTGCCGGAAGACAGCGCCCCGTTCGGCGCGGCGATCATGGCGCTGCCGCGGCTTTACGGCGCACCGGAGACGGTGCTGGCGAAGGCGCGCGCGCTATTGCCCGATCTGCCGGAAATCGATGCCGCCCTGGAAACGCTGGCGCGCCTGGCGAAGGCCGTGCCCGGTTTTCCGGTTTCCATCGATCTTGCCGATCTGCGCGGTTACCATTATCACAGTGGCGCGGTTTTCGCCGCCTACGCGCCCGGACATCCGGCTGCGGTGGCGTTGGGCGGGCGTTACGACGGTGTGGGCAGGAGTTTTGGCCGGGCGCGCCCGGCAACGGGATTTTCGCTGGACTTGCGCGAACTGGTGCGTCTTTTGCCGCCCGGTGAGACGCAAGAGGTCATTTTCGCGCCCTACGGCGGCGATGACGTGGAACTTGCGGCGGTCATCCGGCGTCTGCGCGACGCGGGCGAGCGCGTGGCGGAACGATTGCCCGGCGAGGAGGACGCGGCACGGGGCGCACGCCGCCAGCTTGTGCGGCAGGACGGCAACTGGACAATACTCACAACGAAGGATTGAACATGGCCAGGAATGTGGTGGTCGTCGGCACCCAGTGGGGCGACGAGGGAAAGGGCAAGATCGTCGATTGGCTTACCGATAGCGCGGCGGGCGTGGTGCGCTTCCAGGGCGGACACAATGCCGGTCACACGCTGGTGGTCGGTTACGGCGACGCAAGACGCGAATACAAGCTGAATCTCGTTCCTTCCGGCATCGTGCGTCCTGGTGTGCAGTGCCATATCGGCAATGGCGTGGTGCTGGACATTCGGCACCTGCTGGGGGAAATCGACGCGCTGGAAGAAGGCGGCATCAAGGTTTCCGACCGTCTCAAAATCAGTCCCGGCTGTCCGCTGATTCTGCCGTATCACGCGGCGCTCGATCGGGCGCGGGAAGCGAAGCGCGATCCGGAAGCCAGGATCGGCACCACCGGCAAGGGCATCGGCCCCGCCTACGAAGACAAGGTGGCGCGGCGCGGTCTTCGCGTCCATGACCTTTTCGAGCGCAAACGCTTTGCCGAGAAGCTGGCGGAAGTGCTGGACTACCACAATTTCACGCTCACCCGCTATCTTGACGCCAAGGCGGTGGATTATCGGGAAACGCTGGAACGGACGCTTGCCGACGGCGAGCGCATAAAACCGCTGGTGACGGATGTCTCGGCGGCGCTCCATGCCGCGCACCAGGCCGGACAAAACCTGCTCTTCGAGGGGGCGCAAGGGGCGCTGCTCGACATCGATCACGGCACTTATCCGTTTGTCACTTCCAGCAATTGCGTGGCGGGGCAGGCGGCGGCGGGTTCCGGCATCGGCCCTGGTATGCTGCATTATGTGCTGGGCATCACCAAGGCGTACTGTACCCGCGTGGGCGGCGGCCCTTTTCCTTCGGAACTGGACATTGCAACGGAAGGGACGCCGGGGTGCCAGATGTCGAAAAAAGGCCGGGAATTCGGCACCGTCACGGGCCGGGCGCGGCGTTGCGGCTGGTTTGACGCGGCCTTGCTGCGCCGTTCCTCCCTGATCAACGGTCTTACGGGGCTGTGCGTCACCAAGCTCGATGTGCTGGATGGCCTGGAGGCGCTGAACATCTGCACCGGCTACCGACTGGATGGTCGGCATGTCGATCTTCTGCCCATGGGCGTAGACGAGGTGGCGCGTTGCGAGCCTGTCTTCGAGACCCTGCCCGGCTGGCCGGAGCGCACCGATGGTCTCAAGCGCTGGGAGGATCTTCCGCCGAACGCGCGCGCTTACCTTGCCCGTCTGGAAGAACTCTGCCAGACCCCCATCGCCCTCATCTCCACTGGCCCGGAACGCGCCGAAACCATTGTGCGGCAACATCCGTTTGGCTGACCCGGCATGAGAGCTGGATAAAGCGGCCTGACGAATGCCGGGTTGCGCTTGCTCCTCCCTGGATTGCCATGCCGCTGCGCTCCCGCTCCGGAGAATGACGGGCGGCGTATGGTCACGTTGCCGCGCCCTGCCGTCCCGCGGTCATCCGGGAGCATGGGCAAGGCGCTTTCCGATTTCTGGTTCCTGCCTCCTGTAGACGTAATGCGCGGCGCAAGCGCCTTCGGCGGAGACCATGCAGGCGCCCAAGGGCGTCTCCGGCGTACAGGCGGTGGAGAACGCCTTGCAGTCGCGGGGTTCCTTCGCGCCGCGCAGGATGGCGGCGCATTCACACATCTTGTGCTCAGGGACGGGAACATAGGGCGTCGGGTGGCGCAATTCGGCGTCGAAACGGGCATATTCGGGCTTGAGTTGCAAGGCGCTGCCGGGCAGGCTTCCGAGGCCGCGCCACTCGAAGGACGGGCGGCGGGTGAAGATTTTTTCCACCAGCGCCTGCGCCTTGCGGTTGCCTTCCCGGCATACGGCGCGCGCATATTCGTTTTCCACGCAGGCGCGCCCGGCGTTGACCTGGCGTACCAGCATGAGGATGGCCTGCAACATGTCCAGCGGTTCGAAGCCGGCGATGACCAGCGGCTTGCCGTAACGTTCCGGCACGAATGCGTAGGGCGCGCTGCCGATGATGGTCGATACGTGCGCCGGGCCGATCATGCCTTCCAGTTCCGGTTTTTCCGGCGCGTCGAGAATGCCGACAATGGCTGCCGGGGTCAGCACATGGCAGCACAGCACGGAAAAATTGTCGAGACCTTCGGCGGCGGCATGTTCGATGGCGACCGCCGTGGGCGGCGTGGTGGTCTCGAAGCCGACGGCAAGGAACACCACCTGTTTTTCCGGATGACGCTTCGCCAGAGCCAGCGCCTCCTCGGTGGAATACACCATGCGCACATCCGCTCCTTCGGCACGGGCGCGCGCCAGCGACGAGCGGTTGGAAGCGGGTACGCGCAGACAATCGCCATAGGCGCAGAGCGTCACCCGGCGCGCGCGCGCCATGTGAATCGCCTGATCGACACGGCCAATGGGCAGGACGCAGACCGGACAACCGGGACCGTGGATCATGCGCACCTGGGGCGGCAGCAGGTCAAGCAGGCCATGACGGGAAAGGGCGTGCGTATGCCCGCCGCAGAATTCCATGAAGCGGTAGCGACGCCGGGGGTCGACTTCGGCATGAAGGGTTCGGGCGATCTGCCGGGCCAGTTCGCCATCGCGGAATTCGTCGATATATTTCATCGTAAAACCAACTCCGGTTTGAAACCCCGCCCGCAAGAAAGGCGCGAAGGTTGAGACCCCGGCCGCGGCCGGGGTTTCGACCGTAGCCATTCTCGAGGGGAGAGAAACCCCTTCC
>JAIRLE010000094.1 GCA_031259605.1 Zoogloeaceae bacterium | reverse complement strand
TTTGAAGGAAAAGCCAAAGCCAAAGCCAACGGCTACGCGCTGGACGCCCCCTCGCTGCGCGGCGACACGGGCATCGGCGAGATCGGCTTCACCTTCACCCCCTCGAAAACCCTGCCGCTTGCCATCGACTTCGGCGTGCAAGGCTACGCGGGCAAAAAAGAAGGCGTGACGGGGAGTTTGCGGGTGAAGTACGCGTTCTGATGAGCGCGCGCCATGCTTCCCGGTTCTTCCGTCCTTCTACAAGGACGAGGAGCGGACTCGTCATTGCGAGGAGCGAAGCGACGCGGCAATCCACGCCCTTCCCCGGCGAAGCCGCAAACTTTTCCGTCCTCTGTCCTCTGTCCTCCGTCCTCCGTCCTCCGTCCTCTGTCTTATTTGCAATCCGAACAAGGAGATTCCCATGATTCACGCCGCGCTTCACACGGGCAAACCACTCCTCGCCCTGATCCTTTGCGTCCTTTGCTTCTTCCGCCTGTCGGCTCCGGCCCTGGCGGAAGATGTCCGCTATCCCGGCGCGCCGCTGGAATACATCGAGGTAAGCGACTCCCTGGCCCCAAGCGGCAGCGCCAGCGGCAAGAGCAATTCCCTTTCGGGCAACAGCGTCACCGTCAACAGCGGCACGATTTCCGGGAACGTGTATGGCGCGGTGAACCTCAACGATACGGACGCCGTCACCAACAACAGGGTTTTCATCAAGGGCGGCGAGATGTATGAGGTTGTCGGGGGCGAATCCCATCATGGCGCGGCCACGGGCAACAGCGTGATCCTCTCCGGCGGCAGGGTGGCAAACGGAATCATCGGCGGGGCGGTTTCCAATGACGCCGATGCCAGCCGCAACAGCGTAACCGTCCTCGGCGGCGAAGCGGGGAGCGTCGTCGGCGGCTCTGCCCGCAACGGCAACGCCAGTCACAACGACGTGACCGTCCTCGGCGGCTTGGTGACCGGATCGATCCAGGGCGGATACAGTTCCAACGGCAGCGCCTCCGGCAACCGGGTGATCATCGGCGGCAGCGCCCGCGCGCGCAACGGGGTGGAGGGCGGGAGAAGCACAGGCGACGCCTCCGGCAACGTCGTGATCGTCACCGGCGGCATCTTCGATCCCCAATACGACGACTTTATCCGGGGAGGGTACAGCTTTTCCGGCAAGGCCATCCACAACACGGTGACCATCTCCGGCGCTCCCGTCGGCCTGGAGACGATGAAACTGATAGGCGGCGGCGCGTCTTCCAGCATGGACGTCTTCACCGGCAACACCCTGAACTTCCAGAGCGCCAATCTGACCGTGGAAGGGGTGAGCAACTTCCAGTACCTGAATTTCCACCTGCCCGCGTCCTGGGGAGCGGGAAACGCAATGCTCATCATCGCCTCCAGCGGCACGGCCTCCCTGACCGACGGCGGCACCCGCTCTTCCGTCGTCGGTTTGAGCATCGACGGCGCGGCCGCACCCCTGAAAACCGGGGATCAGTTCCTGCTCATCGACGCGAGCGCGGGAACCCTGAGCGGAACGCCGGAAAACGCCAGCGCCGACGCCCTGCAAGGCGTGACCCTGAAATACGGCTTCGACATCCAGACCATCGGTGGCAATCAGATTCTGGCGACGGTTTCCGGCGGACCGAGGGTGAATGAACGGGCCAAGGCCCTGTCCGAGGGCAATCTCGCCGGTCTGGCCCTGATCAACCAGGGCGTCGAACTCGTGGCCGGGCAGGGTCTTGCCGCGGCGGTCGGCGCGGCGCGGCGGGCGAGCCTCTCCACAGGCCGCGGCCTGGGCGTGTTCGGCGCGATCTCCGGCGGCTGGTCCCGCTACGACACCGGCTCCCATCTGGATATGGGCAGCGTCTCCCTGATGACCGGCCTGGCCTGGGGTGCCGAACTCGCGCCGGGCTTCCTGACCGTGGGCGCGTTCCTCGAGTACGGCAACGGCGCCTACGATACCTACAATTCCTTCAGTAACGCCGCTTCCGTGCATGGCGACGGCGACGTCTACCACGTCGGCGGCGGCGTGGCAGGCCGCATGGACTTCGCCAGCGCCGGCCCCGGCCGCGCCTACGCGGAAGCAAGTCTCAGCGCGGGCGGCGTTCACAACGAATACGACAGCGCCGACCTGCGCGACGGCACAGGCCGCAAGGCGAAATACGATTCCTCCTCGGCCTGGTACGGCTTCCACCTCGGCGGCGGCTACCTCTGGAAGATCACGGAATCCGCCTCCCTCGACCTCCACGGCAAATACTTCCAGACGCGGCAGGAAGGCGATTCCGTGCGCCTGTCCACCGGCGACAAGGTGAAGTTCAGGAATGCCGACTCCAGCCGCCTGCGCCTGGGCGGACGCCTCAACTGGACGCTCGACCGGCGCTTCCACCCCTACGTCGGTCTCGCCTGGGAACACGAATACGACGGCAAGGCCAAAGCCAGCGTCTACGGCCACGCCCTGGACGCGCCCTCGCTGCGCGGCGACACCGGCATCGGCGAAGTCGGCTTCACCTACGCGCCCTCGGCAACGCTGCCGCTCACCATCGATTTCGGCGTGCAGGGCTACGCGGGGAAGAGAGAGGGGGCGACGGGGAGCTTGCGGGTGAAGTACCTGTTTTGAGAATTTGGCGGATTCTTTGCGAAAAAACGCGGGAACCGTCTTCTCAGGAGCGGGACGGATGCCGCAATCCGTCCCCGCGCAGACCGCAAAGCGCGCGGAGGGAGGAGGCGCTCAGCCCTCGGCGCTCAGTCCCCCGATCCTGCGATAGGTGACGAAGGCGAAGGGAATGCCGTTCTCGCTGATATGCGCTTCCCGCCTTGTCTCCTGCCATTCGTTTTTGTTGAAGTCGGGAAAGCGGGCGTCGCCGGGAATTTCCCGGTCGATTTCGGTCAGCAGCAGGCAATGCGCGGCGGGCAGTGCCAAGGCATAGAGTTGCGCGCCGCCGATGATGAAGGCTTCTTCGCCTTGCGTCAGCGCCAGCGCCTCTTCCAGGGCATGCGCCAGATGCGCGCCGACAGGCAGGGGATAATCGGGTTGACGGCTGATGACGATATTGAGACGCTCCGGCAAGGGACGAAAGGCGGCGGGCAGGGATTCCCAGGTCTTGCGCCCCATGATGACGGCATGGCCGCGTGTTGTCGCGCGAAAATGCCGCAAGTCTTCGGCAAGCTGCCAGGGCAGGCGATTGTGGAGGCCAATGACGCGATTCCTGGCGACGGCGGCAATCAGGGTAAGGGCGGGCGCGCTCATACGCCGCATTCTGCTTTCAGTGCGGCAATCAGGCCAAGGGTGGAAGCGTCCAGCGTTGCCGCGCCGGGCGTTTCCCCATCGTCTTCCAGGCAGGGCAGGAGGCGTTGCGCCATCTGCTTGCCCAGTTCCACGCCCCATTGATCGAAGGCATTGAGATTCCACAGCACGCCCAGGCAAAAAACCTTGTGTTCGTAAAGCGCCAGCAGTTGTCCCAGGACATGAGGACTCAGGCGTTCGAGCAGCAAGGTAGTGGAAGGTTGATTGCCGGGGAAACTGCGCCAGGGCAGCAGCGCCGCGTTGATCTGGCGGGCGCGGGCTTCCTCCGGCGTTTCGCCAAAGGCCAGCGCGGCGGATTGGGCAAGCCCGTTGGCCAAGAGGTGCAGATGGTGGTCGGGCAGAGGGAAGTCGGCATGTTTCAACAGGATGAAATCGCTGGGGACAAGTTGTCCGCCCTGATGCAGAAGCTGGAAAACGGCGTGCTGTCCGCTGGTGCCGACCGCGCCCCAGAGGATGGGGCTGCTGCTGCGGGTCAAGGGCGCGCCCTGGCGATCCACGCATTTGCCCAGGCTTTCCATTT
>JAIRLE010000166.1 GCA_031259605.1 Zoogloeaceae bacterium | reverse complement strand
AAGGTTCTCCAGGATTTCCGTGGCCGGGGTGCCCGGATAGGCGGCGGCGACGCGCGCGCCCGCATCCCAGGCGGCGCGGGCGATGGCTTCATTGCCGGACATGAGAAGGCGGGAAGCGGAAGGGGGCGGGGTGAAAGGCTTGTGGCTCAAGATGCTTTCCTTTGTTCAAGGTTGTCAGTCATTGGACGCCGGGGCGTCCCTTTTCAAGGCAATGAACGGATTGGCAAAGCGGCGCGGCGCTGCCTTTTGCTTTGCGCCGCACGACTACTCTACCGTGACCGACTTTGCCAGGTTGCGCGGTTTATCCACATCCGTGCCCTTGATCAGCGCCGCGTGGTAGGCGAGAAGTTGCAAGGGAACGACGTGCAGAATGGGGGAGAGCAGGCCATAGTGTTCGGGGAGGCAAAGGACATGAATGCCGTTTTCTTCCGCGTCCTCGCCAATCCGGCTGTCCTGATCGGCAAAAACGTACAGTTCGCCGCCGCGTGCCTTGACTTCCTGCAAATTGGATTTGAGTTTTTCCAGCAGGGGATCGTTGGGCGCGACGGCAATTACTGGCATGTTCTTATCCACCAGCGCCAGCGGGCCGTGCTTCAATTCGCCCGCCGGATAGGCTTCGGCGTGAATATAGGAAATTTCCTTCAGCTTCAGCGCGCCTTCCTGCGCAATCGGATAATGCGGGCCGCGCCCCAGGAACAGCGCGTGTTCCTTGTCGGCAAAGCCGCGCGCCCAGGCGGCGATTTCCGGCTCCAGCGCCAGCACCTTCCGCACCGCCACCGGGAGGTGACGCAAGGCGGCAAGATGCGCGGCTTCTTCTTCGGCACTCATCCGTCCGCGCAATTTGGCAAGAACGAGCGTCAGCAGGAACAATGCCGCCAGTTGCGTGGTAAACGCCTTGGTGGAAGCCACGCCGATTTCCGGCCCGGCACGGGTGATGAAACGCAGCGCCGCCTCGCGCACGATGGAAGATTCCGGCACATTGCAGATCGCCAGCGTCAGCGGTTGTCCCAGGGCGCGGGCATGCGCCAGCGCCGCCTGCGTATCCGCCGTCTCGCCCGATTGCGAAATGGCGATCACCAGTTGCCTGGAATCGGGGACGGAATCACGGTAGCGATATTCGCTGGCGATTTCCACATTCGTCGGCATGCCGGCAATGCTCTCCAGCCAGTATTTGGCGACCATTCCCGCATGGCTGCTGGTGCCGCAGGCCAGAATCAGCACCGCGTCCGCCTGCGGCAGCAGGGTTTTTGCTTCCGTCCCGAAGACTTCGGCTTGCAGCGTACTGGCCGCGCCTACCAGTTCCAGCGTGTTGGCCAATGCTTCCGGCTGCTCGAAAATTTCCTTCTGCATGTAATGCCGATATGTGCCCAGTTCCACCGCGTCGACGGAAAGTTGGGAGAGCGTTACGGGACGATTCACCGGCGCGCCATCCTGGCGGCGGATGTCGAGACGATCCGCGCGCAAATCGGCGAGATCGCCGTTTTCCAGATAAATCATCCGGCGCGTGACCTTGAGCAACGCGGAAGTGTCGGAAGCCGCGTAATAGCCGTTTTCACCCACGCCCAAAAGCAACGGCGCGCCTTCGCGCGCCAATACTACCCGTCCCGGATCGGCCTCGGAAATTACCGCGATGGCGTAGGCGCCTTTCAGCCGCAGGCAGGCAAGCCGCACGGCTTCCGCCAGATCGGGCGCGGTTTTCAGACAGGCGCTGATCAGGTGGGCAATGCTTTCGGTATCGGTTTCGGAAGTGAAGACATAACCTTGCTCGATGAGTTCGGCCTTCAGTTCGGCGTGATTTTCGATGATGCCGTTATGCACGACCGCCAATCCGCCGGAAAGATGCGGATGCGCGTTATGTTCGGCAGGCGCGCCATGTGTTGCCCAACGAGTATGGGCAATGCCGCATTGGGCGGTCAGCGTTCCCGCCTTGTTTTCCAGTTCAAGGACGCGCCCCACCGAACGCCGCCGCGCCAGTTTTCCAGCCTGCAATACCGCCAGCCCCGCGGAGTCGTAACCGCGATACTCCAGCTTCTTCAGTCCCTCGATCAGCATCGGAACCACGTTGTTCCGCGCTATTGCCGCCACAATGCCGCACATCGGCGTATCCCCGAAGATCAAAGAAAGCGATTTTAACGCATCGCTTCAGGTATCAACGGTCGGAAATTACCCCACGGGGCAATCGCATGAATGCCGCCACCGTATTTCCAGCCCGCGCCGCCGCCTGTTGCCCTCCCTCCTGCTTTGGCAGGAGGGCGTGTCCCAAAGGGGCGAGAGGGGGGGTTGTGCCTTTGGCAGAGCCGCAAACTCAAGGCGTCTGGAACAAGGTACTGAAAGTTACTCCTCCCTCTCCCGGCGCTTCGCGCCACCCTGTCCCACAAGCGGGAGAGAAAAAACGGGCATTCATGCGACTGCCCCGTAAAAAATTCTTTGAGAGTGTTTATCTAAATATATATAACGCTGTCTGTTGAAGCATGGAGAACATGTCGGTTGTTGTGACGGCATGCCAGATGCGCAAGGAGAGGTCGACCATGAATTTCCTGCGAGAAACGATTTTGGCTCGA
>JAIRLE010000157.1 GCA_031259605.1 Zoogloeaceae bacterium | reverse complement strand
GAAGGTTGAGACCCCGGCCGCGGCCGGGGTTTCGACCGTAGCCATTCTCGAGGGGAGAGAAACCCCTTCCCAATGGAGTTAGACCGACAGCCCTGAAGGGCTGTCGCTAATTTTTGCTGGCGATTTTTCCGCGCCCTGGCAGCCGATGCGTTCGCGCAGGGCTTGCGCCAGGGTGCCGGGATCGACGAATTCCAGTTCGCCGCCGACCGGAACGCCGCGCGCCAGACGGCTGATCTTCACGCCGCTGGCCATCAGCAGGGTGGAAAGGTAATGTGCGGTGGCTTCGCCTTCGTTGGTGTAGTTGGTCGCCAGAATCACCTCCTTCACCTGTCCGTCCGCGATCCGCTCCACCAGTTTTTCCAGCGCCAGCGCGCGCGGCGACATGCCGTCCAGCGGAGAGATGCGCCCCATCAGCACGTAATAAAGCCCTTGATAGGCCTGGGTCTGCTCCAGCATGTTCATGTCCACATGCGTTT
The DNA here is from genome assembly GCA_031259605.1 of Zoogloeaceae bacterium. GTDB lineage: Bacteria > Pseudomonadota > Gammaproteobacteria > Burkholderiales > Rhodocyclaceae > Azovibrio. The sequence continues at coordinate 3,131 of JAIRLE010000157.1, read as the reverse complement.
CCACCACGCACAATTGCGTGGCGTCGCGGCGCGGCGAAGCGCAGCGTTCGCACAGCTCGGTTTCGGAAAAGGTATTGCAGCGGCGGCAGTGGCGCAAATCCGTCAGGGCGTGTTGCAGGGCCGAGGCTAGTTGCGCCGCGCCCGTCCGGTCATGCTGCAACAGGTGGTAGGCCATGCGTTGCGCCGATTTCGGCCCTATGCCCGGCAGGCGGCACAGGGCTTCCTGTAAAGCGGAAAGCACACGCGGCATGGGGGCGGCGCGTTTGGGCGTCGAGGCCGCCATCAGAAGGGCAGTTTCATGCCGGGCGGCAGATTCAGCCCCGCCGTGAAGTTCGCCATGCGCTCCCGGCTTTTTTCCTCGGCGCGCCGTACCGCGTCGTTCATGGCGGCGGCGATCAGGTCTTCCAGCATTTCCCTGTCATCCATCGCGTTCGCGTCGATGCCCACCCGGCGCACATCGTGGCCGCAGGTCATGACGACCTTGACCATGCCGCCGCCCGCCTGTCCTTCGACTTCCACGAGCGCCAGTTCTTCCTGCGCCTTTTGCATATTGTTCTGCATGGCCTGCGCCTGTTTCATCAAGCCAGCCAGCCCGCCTTTCATCATGATGCTTCTCCTTTGGGTTTCAATCTTGTCTTGGAACCTGTTCATGATTCCTGTAGAGGCACCTCCGTGACCGCGCCTGGGAAATGTTGCGGCGGGGGCAACCCTTGTGGTTGCCCCCGCCGTGGCAAGGGCGGGCGGCCACAAGGGCCGTCCCTACCGTCATCTGCGAATAATGGGGAGAAGGAAAATCAAACATTTCACAGCAATCCGAAATTATGAACAGGTGCCTACGGAGTTGTGTTGACAGGCTGAACGGAATTCGCGTCCATCGTCGCGTCCAGATGATCCACCGCCTCGCGGATGAAAGCGTCGTTTTCGATGGCGCGCCATGCCGCGTCCTGACGTGCCCGCCGCTCCGCCGCGGCGGTTTGCGCCGGCGTGACCTGGTTCATGTGGTCATCCGTGATTTCGATGGAAAGCTTGATGTCACGTCCCAAATGTTGGCGCAAGGCTTGTTCCAGCCGGGTTTGCAGGGCGGAAGAGCGCATGTGCTGGTGCTCGGCGGCCAGTTGCAGGCAGCAAGACGCCTGCTCCAGTTTGCGTAACACGCAGTGCTGCGCCAGCGAACGTGCCGGCCCGCCCAGGTCGAGCGCCGCCAGGAGTGTGTGCCACTCCGTATGTTCCCCGCGCGCCGCCGCGACAGGGGAAGACGTTGCCGGAAAAGCCCCTGGCGCGACAGGTTTTTTCGGTAGGGAAGGCGCGGTCTGCGGCTTTATCTCCACCATCTCCGGTGGGCGCGAAATGGTCGCGTCCGCATCCGCGAAACGCACAGGCTCGAAAGCCAGAAGGCGCAGCAGGATCATGAGAAAGCCGCTGTGTTCGTCCGGCGCCAACGGCAGTTCCGCGCGCCCCTCGGTCACGATTTGATAAGCCAATTGAATGAAAGAGGGAGAAAATTCCCGCGCCAGCGTCATCAACTGCGCGTTCGTCGCGTCCTCGCCGCTGGCGCTGCCGGGGGCCAGTTGCAACAGTTGTATGCGCGTCAGCAATACCGCGATTTCCTGCAAGGCATTGGCGGCGGAAAGGCTGCGCGCCTGCATGTCATTGGCGATGGCCAGCATTTTTTCGCCATCCGCCGCGGACAATGCCGCGAGCAGCGTCAGCAGGGAGGTGGTATCCACCGTTCCCAGCATTTCCCGCGTTTCGCGGGCATTGACCGCGCCCGCGCCGTGGGCAATGGCCTGATCGAGCAAGGAAAGCGCGTCGCGCATGCTGCCCGCCGCCGCGCGGGCGATCTCTTGCAGGGCCTCGCCCTCGAACGGCACACCCTCGGCGTTCAATGTGGTCGTCAGATGCAAGACGATGGCGGGGATCGACATCTGTTTCAGATTGAACTGTAAACAGCGGGAAAGCACCGTGACGGGGATTTTCTGCGGGTCGGTGGTCGCCAGGATGAACTTGACGTGTTCCGGCGGCTCTTCCAGCGTTTTCAGCATGGCGTTGAAGGCGTGCCCTGTCAGCATATGGACTTCGTCGATCATGTAGACCTTGTAGCGTCCCGTAACCGGCGCGTACACAGCGCGTTCGAGCAGCGCCGCCATGTCGTCGACGCCGCGGTTGGAGGCGGCGTCCATCTCGACGTAATCGACGAAACGTCCGGCGTCGATTTCCTGGCAGGCTGGACAGCATCCGCAGGGTTCGGCGGAAACGCCCGCCTCGCAGTTCAGGGATTTTGCCAGGATGCGGGCAATGGTTGTCTTGCCCACGCCGCGCGTTCCCGTAAACAGGTAGGCGTGATGCAGGCGTTTTTCATTCAAGGCGTGGGTCAGGGCACGAACGACATGTTCCTGCCCGACCAGTGTTGAAAATTTGCGTGGCCGCCACTTGCGCGCCAGCACCTGATAGCTCATGCGCTCGTCCCGGAGTATCCAGAAAAGAAGAGATGGCGAGCCTGACCCCCGGCACTCGCGGAAAACGATTGTGGCTGCTGCCTTCCGGCCCTGACCAGGTTCACCGCCTCGCGATGCGGGGAGACCCGCCGGGATGAATGATAGCATGCGGCGCGTTTTGCGCTGCCATGTCTTTTGCCGTTGCAGGGCAATCGCATGCTCGTTTTTTCCCTCACCTGCCGCGCGGGAGAAAAAGGCGCAAGGTTTCCTCCTCTCCCGCTTTGCGGGAGAGGGGTTTGACCGTAGTCCCGAACGTCGTGATTTTTGCGGCTTCGCGGGCTGAAAATACAATGTCGGCATTCATCGTAAAACCAACTCCGGTTTGAAACCTCGCCCGTAAGAAAGGCGCGAAGGTTGAGACCCCGGCCACGGCCGGGGTTTCGACCGTAGCCATTATCGAGGGGAGAGAAACCCCTTCCCAATGGAGTTGGACCGACAGCCCTGAAGGGGTGGGAGAGGGACAGCAGTTCACCCTGAACCGCACTTCCCGGAATGAACCGCACATCCGCTCCAAAAAGACAGAGTGTACGACGACGGCATTCCGGCGGTTGCCTGACGCTCAATCCCGTTCGCGCAAAGGAAGCGCCGAGGCGTGCCATTCCAGCTTCTGTGCGATGGAGGAACAAGGGGAGCGTT
>JAIRLE010000156.1 GCA_031259605.1 Zoogloeaceae bacterium | reverse complement strand
CGAAGACCGCCGACCAGGGCAGACAACATCATTTTTGTGCTAGACTGCACACAGCTCACATAAGGACAACATCATAACCGCAATCGCCTTTGATGCTCTTGCATTTGTCAAGAAACTGGAAACAAAAGGCTTTAAGCCAGAACTGCTGCGGGAAACAGGGGATGCGCGCCGTCGGCACGAATCCTTTTATGCGCCATCCTGCGCGCGCAGCCAGCGCAAGAACAGGGTATGCGCCAATGCCAGAAGGGTGGGACCCAGAAAGATGCCGATGAAGCCGAAGGCGAAAATGCCGCCGAAGACGCCCAGCGCAATCAGCAGGATGGGTAGGCTGGCGCTGCGGGAAATCAGGATGGGCTTGACGAAATTATCCACGCTGCTGATGACCGCCAGTCCATAGACGGCCATGAAAATCGCCCAGCCGGCATCGCCCTGGCTGTAGAGCCAGAACGCCGCGCCGCCCCAGACGAGCGGCGGGCCGACGGGAATCATGGAAAGGAAAAAGATGGCGATGGCCAAAAGCAGCGCGCCGGGAACGCCCGCGATGAGAAAACCGATGAGCGCGACCAGCGCCTGCGCCAGCGCCGTGCCGACGATGCCGATCATGACGCCGGTAACCGTGGTGCGGGCAAGTTGCAGAAGTTCCTCGCCCAGCGCGCCGCCCAGGCGCGAGGCGGCTTTCTGTAGTTGCCGGGTGATGAAAACGCCATCCCGGTAAAGGAAGAAACCGATGAAAATCACCAGCGCCAATTGCAGGATGCCGTTGCCCACCACACTGATGCCGGTCAGCACCAGACGGCGCGAAGGCTCATAGGTGGCTTGCAGCAGTTTCTGCACTTCTTCGCGGTTGGCGGAAAGCTGTTGCCAGTATTCCGCCAGTTGCTGGCCGATGTACGGCAGCGCGTGGAGATGTTTGGCAAGACCGTCGCCATCCTGGAACCAAGGGGTGACGGTATTGGCAAACAAGTGCGCGGCGTCGCTCAGTCCCTTGGAAAGCAGGAGCGTAGGCACAATCAGCACCACCATGAGCAGCAGGGTCATCAGCAGGGCGGAAAGGGTGTCGCGTTTGCGCAAAAGGCGATGCAGCCGGACATACAGCGGCCAGGTGGTAACGCAGATGACCGCCGCGAACAACACGGCGGCAAGAAAGGGATACAACACCAGCAGACAGCCGAAGATGAGGAGCGTAATCAGGCTGACTTGCGCGAGCGGTTTGGGATTCACGAGTATTCCAACGGGGGACGTCTCACGCCGTGATGCCGTAGCGGTTGGCGACCACGATGACCTGGGCGCGGCTGGCGACACCCAGGCTTTTGAAAATTGCCGCTACGTGAATCTTGACCGTGCCTTCGGAAAGTTTCAGTTGATTGGCGATCTCACGATTGGAATAGCCTTTGAGCATCATGACGAGCACCTCGCTCTGACGCTCGGTCAAACCGAATTCCGTGGGATTCAGTTTCTTGTCGGCGTTGGAAAGCAGCGGCATGTTGTAATTTGGCTCCGCCGCCACCGCTTCCGGCGGATAGAAAACCTGTCCGGAGAACACCTGCGACAAGGCATCCAGCAGCGCCTCCGCGGAATAGGACTTGGGGATGAACCCCGCCGCGCCATGACTGAGCGCACGCCGGATGGTCGGTTTGTCGTCGAAGGCCGAAAGGATGACCACCGGCATGTCCGGATAGCGCTCGGAGAGGAGCTTCAGCCCGGAAAACCCATCCATGCCCGGTAACGCCAGATCGAGAAGCGCCAGATCGAAATCGTGTTCCTGCGCCAGAATGCTCAATGCCTGATCCACGCTATTGGCTTCCCGTATCACCCGATCATTCTGGGTGCACAACACCCGCGCCAGCGCGTCACGCATCAGGGCATGATCTTCGACAATCAGGATTTTCATGGCGCATACAAGGGATCAAGGAGAACCAAGAACAGGAGAGTCGTAACGGCACATACTAACATATCGGAAAACCCGCCGGTCAAAACCATCAATTCGCGGCATGCGCAGGATTGGTTTCCCGGCAGACGGGTTCCGGGGGACAAAGCCAGTTCCGCCCGCCTTCTCCTGGCCCCAGGTTCCAAGGCGTACCGATTGGAATCTCGCCGCACTCGTTTCGGCAAGTGCATCCCGGACAAGCGCAGCGCACAGTCCAAGGATCATCGCATGACCGCTTGTCTTCTCCGATGACGCACTTGCCCGGAGGTTTCTTGCGGCGCGCCGTTCATTCTTGCCCCTCGAAGAAGCGCAGGATGCGCCGGATCATGCGTTTGTCGGCAGCGGCAAGCCGGGGTTTTCCGGCATAGGCGAGGAAAAAGCGCAAGCGCCAGGTGCGGGAAAGCTGGTGTTTGGCGATTTTGTCGAGGCAGGCCAGATCCTTGACGATGCGGTGGCGCAAAAAAGGCCCCGGCCAGCGTTCGCTGCCGGGGCAGTCGATCAGGTAGAGCGTGGGAGTGTCGTCGACGAGCAGGTTGCGCCATTTGAAATCGTTGTGGGCAAAGCCGTGTTCGTGGATCGTGCGGGCGGCGCGCGCGGCCTGGGGAATGACTGCGGCAAGCCATGCGGGTGTGCGCAAGCGGGGATCGCGTTCGTGCGCCAGCCGGGCGAGGTCGACAGCGCCGGGTTGTTCGCGGGTAATCAATGCGCCGCGCACGAAGAAGCCCGCATGGCGTTCCAGTCCGTAGGCGGCCACGGCGGCGCAGGCAATGCCCCAGGAAGTGAAGGCGAGCAGGTTTTCCCATTCGGCCTGCACACGGGGGCGCAGCAGCCAGCGCCGCAATGGATTCTTGCCGGCGCGACAATGGCGTTTGACGTAGTATGTCGCGCCCTCGACGACGACGCGCAGGGTTTCGCTTTGCGGATCGCGGGAAACACACTCGCCGCGCAAGGCGAATACGGCATCAAGCGAAGCGAAAGCGCGGGCTGTCTCGCCGTGGTCGCAGGGGGGAAGCAGCCGCCAATCGCTCATGAGGAAACCCGCCATCGCTCGGCGGGAAGAATTTTTTGCCGGTAACGTTCAACCAATCGCGCGGCTTCACGGGCAAGCCATTCGAATAAGGGCGCTTCGTCCCGCAGGATGCGGCGTAGCGGTCTGGCGAAATAGGCGCGGATGAAGCGCAGCAGATCGCGCCGGGTGAGGCCGATGTCGAGCGCCGAGAAGTAGAGTCCGGCCAGGTCTTTGCGCCGCCAGCGCGGCGGCAAGGGGCGGGCGTGGACTTGGGCGCGGTGCAGGTCGATGAGCGAGAGCCGCAGCGCTTCGGGGGTTGGCGGCGGATCGGTATGGAGCAGGAAGTGGCAAAGGTAGAAGTCGCGGTGGTTGACGCGGCCTTCGTGCATCCGGCGCGCCATGTCCGCCACGCGGGCGATGAGGGCGCGTTTGAGCGCCGGGACGGGCGGCGTGCGCAGCCAGTCGCGGCAATAGTCTTCCAGGCTGATGGCGGGAGCAAGTTCTTCGGTGATGATGAAGGAATGCCGCCGCGCCGGATTAATGCCGCGTTCGCCGAAGGCGGCGGCGCGCAGGGCGTCGACGCCGAGTTCGGCGAGGCGTTGGGCGGCGCGCCATTCGTTGCGCGCGCCGAGTACCGGCAAGCGCAGGCTGAGGAGGTTTTTGAGGATTTCGCCCCAGCCAACGCCGCGATGGATTTTGACGAAGTAGCCACGCCCGTCGATTTCGGCGCGCAGGGTGCGCCGCCCGGCCAGTTCGCGGAACACTTGCCCTTGCAGGGCTGCGGCGGCTGCGAAGGGGTCGCGTCCGGCCCAGAGGCGGTCGAAAGGCGATTGGAGGACGGTTTCGCTCATGGGTGTTCCGGGCGCGGGTTCAATATGAAGTCGGCGGCTTTTTCGTGCAGGCTGTAGAGGTCGGCCTGGTTGGCGAAGGCAAGCCCATGGCGCGAGTGGCGCGCTCGTGTTTCGGGGGCGGCGAGCAGATCGGCGAGGGCGGTGTCGAGTTCTTTTTGTGCGAAGGGCGTGCCGATGAGGCGGCCTGCGTCGGCTTCGGCAATGTAGTGGGCGTAGCCGCAGACGTCGGTGGTGAGTACGGGCAATCCGGCGACCAGTGCTTCGAGAAGGACGGTGCCGGTGTTTTCGCTGTAGGCCGGGTGGATGAGCAGGTCGCCACCGAGCAGGATGCGCGGTATGTCGTCGCGGCCGCGCAGGATGGCGATGCGTTCGCCAAGGCCGAGCGCTTTGGCTTGGCGCAGGAACGGGCTTGGGTCGTCGTCGCCAAGGGCGATGAGGCGGGTGCGAGCGCGTAGTGTTTCGGGGAGCGCGGCCAGCGCCGCGATGCTGCGGTCGAGTCCTTTGGTTTTGAAGCCGGAGCCAATTTGCAGCAGCAGGAGGTCGTCGTCGCCCAGGCCGAATTCAACGCGAAACGCGGCGCGGATGGCGGGGGCGTCGGCGGTGGCGCGACGGTCTGGGGAGATGCCCGGCGGCAACGGGTGGAAGCGTTCCGCCGGGGTGCCGTAGTGGTGCATGAAGCAGGGTTGTTGCGCGCTGGAGATCATCAGGATTTCGGTGCGGCTTTCGGGAGCGAACACCGCGCGCTCCCAGGCGGCGAAGTGCCGGTAGCGCCCGCTCAAGCGATAGAGCGGGTTGCGCAGGGTGCGGACCATTTCTTCATAGCAGGAGTCGGCGGCGTAATAGATGTCGAGCTTGGGCATTTTATTGAAGCCGATGACGCGGTCGACGGGGCGGCGCGCGAGATCGGCTTCGACCCAGGCGCTGAATTCACGGTAACGGCAATGGTTCCACCATGCGCGGGCGGGGACGAGCGCCAGGTCGAACCCCGGCGGCAGTTCTCCCCGCCATTCGAGCGTGTAGACGCGGATGCCGTGCCCGCGCGCCCGGCAGGCAAGCGCAATGCGCAGGAAGTCGCGCTGCAAGCCGCCGAAGGGGAAGTATTTATAGAGACAAAACGCCAGTTGCATCGGGATTCAAGGTACAGGGATCAGGGCGGGAGTCTACACCAGGGCGGGAACATTGACAGGGATAATCACGCGAACCGCCGCTACCGGACGCGCGGCGGCACCCGCACATCCCCAGGACAATTGCAGCAAAAATTAGCGGCAGCCCTTCAGGGCTGTCGGTCCAACTCCATTCTTAAGGGGTTTCTCTCCCCCTCAAGAATGGCTACGGTCGAAACCCCGGCCGCGGCCGGGGTCTCAACCTTCGCGCCTTTCTTACGGGCGGGGTTTCAAACCGAAGTTGGTTTTACGATGAAGCCCATTTTTTCCCTCTCCCGCTTGCGGGAGAGGGGCGGCGCTTCGTTCCCAACACCTTGATGTTTGCGGCTGCGCCGTTGGCACGGCACCCTCTCTCGCCCCTTTGAGGCACGCTCTCCCGCCAAGCGGGAGAGCGGACGGCAAGCGGCGGCGCGGGCTGAAAATACGATGCCAACATTCATGCTGTTATCCTGTATCATTCCGAATATATCGCCCGGCCGCAAGCCGTACACTATAATATCCCTGGTTCCTGATTCCTGATTCCTGATTCCTGATTCCTGGTTCCTGATTCCCATGCCCTTGGTCGATATTGGCGCGTTGCGTCTTGAAACTGAATGTTGCGGCGCGGCGGACGCGTCGGCGATTCTGCTCATCCAGGGATTGGGGACGCCGCTCACCCGCTGGCCGCAACCGCTCATCGACCGGATGGTCGACGCGGGACATCGGGTTGTCCGCTTCGATAACCGCGACACAGGGCTTTCTTCCAGACTGGACGCGCTGGGCGCGCCGCGCTTGGCGCAATTTTTCGCGGGACAAATCGCCTCGCCGCTCTACACCCTGGCAGACATGGCTGCCGACGCAATCGCCTTGCTGGACGCGCTCCGCATCGAAAAAGCGCACGTCGTCGGCGCTTCCATGGGCGGCATGATCGGGCAGATTGCCGCCGCGCTTCATCCAGCGCGTTGCCTGTCGCTCACTTCCATCATGTCTTCTTCCGGCAATCCCCTGTTGCCGCCGCCCACGCCAGCGGCGCAACAGACGCTCATCGCGCCCCTGCCCTTCCCGCATGACGAAAGGGCCATCGTCAAGGATGCCGTGCGCCGCCAACAGGTGCTGATGAGTCCGGGTTATCCCACGCCGGAGGCGGAACTGGAGGCGATGTTCACCTTTGAATTCCGACGCGGCTTTCATCCGGCGGGTATCGCCCGCCAGTTGGCGGCGCTGCTGACCGGCGGCGACCGACGTCCCCTGCTCGCGAGGATTCGCGTCCCCTGCATGGTATTGCACGGCAGGGAAGACCCCTTGATTCCCTTCGCCTGCGGCGTGGATACCGCCAAGGCCATTCCCACGGCGGAATTGCGGGTGCTGCCGGGCATGGGACACGATTTTCCCTTCGCTCTGACGCCCCAGTTTGCCGACGCCATTCTTTCGGCAACGCGCCGCGCATGAACACGCAAAACGCCAATCTCCTGCTGGCGTACGCCTTCGCCGACCAATGCCGCCGCTGGGCGCAACAATCGAACGCGCCGGACATCAGCGTCGACACTGCCGGAAAAGCCGGTTTTGCGCTGGCGCTGGCGGCTTCGGAAGGCGAGATCCGCGTCTCGCTTGCCAACGCGTCGCTGGATGACGCCGCGCTGCATGCCAGTGGCGTCGCGGGCGATCTCGCCAGCGGCAGGCCCTTGATTATGGATAATGCGGGGCATCTCTATCTGGCGCGCTATTTTTTCGCCGAAGCGCGTCTGGGCGCAGACCTGTTGGCGCGTCACCGCGCCGTGCCGCCACCGCCCGGCAAACCAGCGCGGCAAATGCTGGCGCGGCTTTTTCCCCCTTCCGCCCAACACGCGCCCGATGAACAAAAACATGCCGTGGCGCTGGCGTTGTTGCGGCGTCTGACCATCATCAGCGGCGGCCCCGGCACCGGAAAAACCTTTACCGTCGCCCGTCTGCTCGCTTGTCTTCTGGCGGACAATCCGACATTGCGCATCGCGCTCGCCGCGCCTACCGGCAAGGCGGCTGCGCGGATGCAGGAAACCATGCGCCTGCGCGCCCAGGATTTGCCGCCGGAAATCGCCCGTCTGCTGCCGCCCAACGCCACCACCTTGCATCGTCTGCTGGGGCTGGGCGCAGAGGGCGGCGCGCCGCGCCATCACGCCAACAATCCGCTGGCGCTCGATGTGTTGGTGGTCGATGAAGCCTCGATGCTCGACCTGATGCTGGCACATCAGCTTTGCGCCGCCCTGCCGCCACACGCCCGGCTGATTCTGTTGGGAGACAAGGCGCAGCTACAGGCCGTGGAAGCCGGTGCCATCTTCGCCACGCTCTGTCCGCGCACGACCTTGAGCGCCGCCACACGCGCTGCAATCGCCGAACTCACCGGAGAAACGGAAGATATCATTGCAAATGATCCGCAGGACGCCGAGACCTCGCCATTCCAGGATGCGGTCATTCAACTCACGCAAAGCCGCCGTTTTCCTCCGGAATCGCCGCTGGGGCGTCTGGCGCGACATCTGGCGGCGGGAGAAATCCAGGCGGCGCTTGCCTTGCTGGATCAGCAACATGTGGAACTGAATTACCTGGAATCCAGCGGCAGCGCGCGCTCATCTGCCGAAAACGACCTGTTGACGGCAGGATATGCCGCATACTGGAAGGCGCTGGCAGGCTGGCGCGCCGGGGATGATCCGAAACCGATTTTTCAGGCGCTGGACAGTTTTCGCGTGCTTTGCGTCGTACGCGAAGGCGAACGCGGCGTCTCCGGCGTCAATCGCGTCCTCAGCGCGGCGCTGGCGACATCTGGAAGACAAAAGAGCGAAAAGGACAGAGGGCGGTCTTCATTGTCGGGGCAGCCCATCCTGATCCAGCGAAACGACGCCGCCCTGCATTTATCCAATGGCGACATCGGCATCATGCTGGAACACGGCGAAGACAACGCGCTATTCGCCTGTTTTCCCGCCACTGACGCCGATGGTTGCAATGGCTACCGCTGGCTGCCGCTCTCGCGTCTGCCTACCTGGGAAGGCGCGTTCGCCATGAGCGTACACAAGGCGCAAGGCTCGGAATTCGAACACGTCGCGCTGCTGCTGCCGGAAAAAGACAACCCGCTCATGACCCGCGAACTCCTCTACACCGCCCTCACCCGCGCCCGCCAAGGCATCACTCTTCTCGGCAATCGCGCCCTCATACGGAGCGCGCTTGCGATCAGAGGACAGAAGACTGAAGGCTGAAGACCGGGTACCGTAAGAACCTGTTCATCGTAAAACCAACTCCAGTTTGAAACCCCGCCCGCAAGAAAGGCGCGAAGGTCGAAACCCCGGCCGCGGCCGGGGTTTCGACCGGAGCCCATGGGGGGGGAAACCCCTTCCCAATGGAGTTGGACCGACAGCCCTGAAGGGCTGTCGCTGATTTTTGCTCCCGGATTGTCGTGGGAAGCACTTGGTTTTCCTTCTACCTTCAGGGGGAGAAGGCGCCCGGAGGGCGGATGAAGGGGCGGCTCATCCCGGAAAATACGGTTCAGGGATGAACCGCCGCCCATCTCCCGGCGCCAAAGCGCCACCCTCTCCCGCGAGCGGGCGAGGGAAACCCCTGGTTTCTTGCTCCCGCCAGCCGTGCCGCATCCTCTTGTTAAAGCATCCAGGCTGGCGGTAGAATCCGCGCGGTGCGCATGATGATGTTGAGCGCATGAAAGACATCATCCCGGCGAGGAAGGCGCCCGTTACCGTCATGCTGTTCAGGTTCATCAAGGCTTACGTCAAAAGCATGCGTCTGTACTATGCCTTCTTGACCGGCATTGCCGGATGGACGGGCGTTTCCTTCTATCTGTTCACCACGGAAAGACTGCACTATGCCGGCCAGATCGCGCCGTCGCCCTTCAAGACCGGGCTGATCCTGTTTTTCCTGTTTTGCGTCTGGGGCATCAACCAGATCATCAACGATTACCTCGGCCTGCCGGAAGACCGCATCAACGCGCCGGAACGTCCCATGGTCACGGGCGAACTCGACGCGAAAGCGGCGCTGGCCGTCTCCATCGCGCTGCTTTGCATCGTCGCCCTCGTCACCTGGCTTTACCTGCAACCCCTGGCTCTCATTCCCATGGCCGTCGGACTTCTCCTGAACGTCATCTACGAGTACGCCAAGGGTTACGGCATCTGGGGCAACATCATCTTCGGCGTCATGATCTCGACCTGCGCGATGTACGGGTTTCTCGCCTGCGGGCCGTACATGCCGCCGCTCTTTACTGCGCAGCGGGTGGGCGTACTCATCCTGATCGCGCTGTTGAACGGCATCATGACCTACTTTACCTATTTCAAGGATTATTTCGGCGACAAGCATGTGGGCAAGAAAACCCTGGTGGTGAAATACGGGCCGGAAAAGGCGCGCCTGATCGGCATTCTCTTTTCCCTCTTGCCGACGCTGGCCTTCGGCGCATTGGTGCTGTTCGGCTATTTTTCGCCACAGTCCTTTTCCCGCACGTTCTGGCTGCTCGCGACCTTGAGCTTTGCGCTGCAAGCGTATACGGCCTGGCTTTATTTTCGTCATTACCAGGGAGAAAAGACCTATTACTCGCTGAAGACCAATTTCCGCGCCTGCGTCTGCGGACAGGCGACGCTGATCGCCATGTTCCAGGATACCCTTGGCATGGCGCTCTTTTTGGTTTCCTACATTTTCGTGGGCTTCCTGTTCGATCTTTCCGCCAACAGCAAGGCGTGAGGATGGAAGTGGAGATCATCCGTTCCGCGACCTACGAAGGCATGGCGGATGCCAACGGTTTTCCTGGTCCGCGTTACCGGCGCTATTACGGCATGTTGTCGCGGCACGTACAGAAGATGGTCAGCGGTTTCCTGTATGTTTCCGAAACGGGACGCGCCATGCAGCCGGGACAGGCGGGCATGGACAGCGCCGAGAAGGCGGCGGCCTTTCTGCCGGCAACAAAAGCCGTGCATGCCAATGGCGCGCAAATCATCGCCCAGATCGCGCACGTGGGACGGCAGACGAATCGCGCCGGCGCAAAAGGCGTTTCGGCGAAGGAATCGCCGTATTTCAATGTGACGCCGCAGACGCTCACCACGATGGAAATCGACGGCATCATCGAGGATTTCGCCCGCGCCGCCGGATTCGCCCGGGAAGCCGGGTTCGACGGGGTGCAACTGCATTGCGCCCACGGGTATTTGATTCATCAATTCATGCTGCGTTCCCTCAATGACCGCCCGGATGCCTATGGTGACCGCTATCTTTTTCTGGAACGCGTGATTCGCGCCGTGCGGCAGCGCTGCGGCGCGGATTTTCCGCTGTGGGTAAAAATCAGCGCCGAGGTGGATATCGAACCCTTCGTCCAGGACGACTTTCTTCACCTGATTGGCAAACTCGACGCCTGCCGGGTCGATGCCATCGAAGTGTCGCGCGGCACGATGGACGTGGCGCTCAATATTTTCCGCGGCAAGGTTCCCCTGCGCGCCATCCTGCGCTTCAATCCGCTCATCGCCCCGAAAAGTCCGCTGTGGAAGACGTTTCGCCTGCCGTTCGAGCGCATGAAGGTGAAGGGCTTTCGTCCCGCCTACAATCTGGCGCATGCCCGATGCGCGCAGGCGCACACCGCGATTCCGGTCTATGCCGTCGGCGGATTTCGCAGCGGAGGGGAAATCTTCGGCGCGGGGCTGAAACACATCAGCCTGTGCCGTCCTTTCATTTGCGAGCCGAATTTTCTCGAAAAACTGGCCGCCGACCCTGGCTATACCTCAAAATGCGTCAATTGCAATCTTTGCGCGGTGATGTCGGATTCCGGCCGGTCGCTGCGCTGTTACCTGGGGAAAGAACCATGACGCGGGAAAACCGCCTGGAACGCCGTTCCGGTCTCAAGGTCACCCGCGCACTGACGCCGCACGGCATGTTCTCTGTTTCCGGCATGACGCTCGCGGGAGAGGGGCGGCGATTCATCCCTGAACCGTATTTTCCGGGGCGCGCCGGGCTTGCCCTTGCCGCCCGTCGCGCAAGGGACTATGCGCCGACCGTCATTTCCCCGATCAGCCATGAGCCAGTCTGGCGGGAGGATCGGGTATCGATATCGTTGCCGATGGCGCGGACGTTCCTGAACATGTCGCGCAGGTTTCCGGCGATGGTGACTTCCTCGACCGGATGGACGATTTCGCCGTCCTCCACCCAAAAACCCGCCGCGCCGCGCGAATAGTCGCCGGTCACGTAATTTACGCCGTGTCCCAGGAGTTCCGTCACCAACAGACCGTGCCCCATCTGGCGCAGCAGGGCTTCTGGATCATGCGCGCCGGGACGCAGGAAAAGATTGTGGTCGCCGCCCGCGTTGGCGGTCGTTTTCAGGTTCAGTTTGCGGGCGGAGTAAACGTTCAGGAAATAGCCTTGCAGTACGCCGTTTTGCACCACTTCGCGCTCGCGGGTACGTACGCCTTCGTTATCGAAATTCGCGCTAGCCAAAGCAGTGGGCAGGTGCGGGCGTTCGCTCAGGGTGAAGAAATCGGGAAAAATCGCCTGGCCCAACTGGTCGATCAAAAAACTGGCCTTGTGATACAGGGGGCTGCCGGAGGCGGCGTGTACAAAATGCCCCAGCAATCCGGAGGCCAGCGGCGCTTCAAACAGCACGGGGAAGCTGCCCGTCGCGATTTTCTTCGCGCCCAGACGCGCCACGGCGCGGCGCGCCGCCTGTTGTCCGATGGCTTCCGGCGTCTCCAGCGCGTCGGGCTTGCGGTGCGTGGCATACCAGTAGTCGCGCTGCATCCGCTCGCCCTTGCCCGCAATGACGGAGCAGGAAAGATAGTGGCGCGAGGAAGGGTAGCCTCCCATGAACCCTTGCGAATTGGCGAGGATGAATTGTCCCTGCTGGCTGGAAAGGCTGCCGCCTTCGGAATTCTCGATGCGCGCGTCGGCGGCAAAGGCGGCATCCTCGCAGCGACGTGCCAGGACAATGGCTTCTTCCGTCGATAGGCTCCAGGGATGAAAGAGATCGAGATCGGGCAATGCGCCCAAGGCCAATGCTTCCTTTTCCGGCAGTCCAGCGCAGGGGTCTTCGGCAGTGAAACGGGCAATGGACAAGGCGGCATCCACCGTTTCTTGCAGCGCGCGGAGGGAAAAATCCGAAGTGCTGGCAGAGCCGCAACGCTGCCCCAGGTAAACGCCCACGCTCAAGCCCTTGTCGCGGTTGTATTCAATGGTATCTACCTCGCCGCAACGCACCGTGACCGAAAGTCCGCAGCTTTCGGAAACTTCCGCCTCGGCGGCGCTCGCGCCCCTGGCGCGCGCGTAACGCAGCGCGTCGTCGGCGATCTGTCGCAGGGTGTCGGCAGAAAAAGCAAGGGAAGAAGAAGGAGAAATCATGATTGCCGCCAGGAAGCAAAGGGCGGCTATCATAGCAGTCCCTTGACGGACAGGTCACGCCGAGCGCAATGAAAGGATGCGATCAGAAGTGGTGGATGAGTAACGGTTTGCGCTTCCCTTCGTTGCAGGAGCGACCCTTGCGGTCGCCCTTTTGGGCAGCCACAAGGGCTGCCCCTACGTCTCGCTTTCGGTGGAATTTCCTCCACTTTCCATCACACCCCTTCATTTTTTGACGACATGCTGAGTTATCGCCACGCCTTTCACGCCGGCAATCATGCCGACGTTCTCAAGCATCTGCTGTTGAGCGAGATGCTGCGTTACCTGACGCAAAAGCCCGCGCCGCTGATGGTCATCGACACTCATGCGGGCGCGGGACGTTACAGCCTTGCCAGCGGCGAGGCGCAAAAGCTGCGCGAATACCAGGATGGCATCGCCCGTATCTGGCAGGCGCAGGACGCGCCCGCCGCCGTTGTGGAGTATCTTGCCGCCGTGCGGGAACTCAACCCTTCGGGCGAACTCAGGCATTACCCCGGATCGCCATGGCTGGCGCGGCGGTATTTGCGTCCCGCCGACCCATTGCGGCTTTTCGAGCTGCATGGCAACGAAGCCCGCGCGCTTGCCCGGACGTTCAAGGGCGCGGGACACGCCATTCGCATCATCGGGGGCGATGGCCTGTCCATGCTGAAATCCCTGCTGCCGCCGCCGGGACGGCGGGCGTTGACATTCATCGATCCCTCCTACGAAACCCGGCACGAATACAGCGCCGTTGTCGCTGCCCTGAAAGACGCCCTGAAGCGTTTTGCCACGGGAACCTATGCGTTGTGGTATCCGCAACTCGTCCGCCTGGAATCCCGCCAACTGCCCGAACGCCTGAAGCGCCTGTCCGCCAGCTGGCTGCACGTCCGCCTCTCTGTCCGCGCCCCGGCTGCGGATGGCGTCGGCATGTCCGGCAGCGGACTGATCGTCTTCAACCCGCCCTGGACACTGGCCGACGCCTTGCGTCAAAGCCTGCCATGGCTCACGGAGCGGCTGGCGCAGGATGAACGGGCGGAATGGCAACTGGAAACGTCTCCAGCAAAAATCAGCGACAGTCCTTCAGGGCTGTCGGTCTAACTCCATTGGGAAGGGGTTTCTCTCCCCTCGAGAATGGCTACGGTCGAAACCCCGGTCGCGGCCGGGGTCTCAACCTTCGCGCCTTTCTTACGGGCGGGGTTTCAAACCGGAGCGAGTTTTACGATGAACAGGTTCCAATGGGTGTCCTCTGTCTTCCATCCTCCGCCCTCAGATGCTATGCTTTGTCCGTTTTCAGGTGCCGCCCATTCCTTGCGGATGGCGGTGAAACGGGAAAGCGGTGCGCGTCCTCCAAGACGCAATGCCGCTGCTGCCCCCGCAACGGTAAGCGAGCGTAGCGTCATCGACATGCCACTGGGTTTCGGCCTGGGAAGGTGATGGCGCGAAGATCCTTTCAGCTCGCAAGCCCGGAGACCGGCCTGACAACACCTGATGGACACGTTGCGGGGCGGCGGCGGAAATCCTTCTGCGCGATTTCTTTTCTGTTGTTCTCCCGGCAACGTTTCCCTTTTCATCATTTCAGTCTGCGGGGACGCGGACGAGAAAGGAAGCGTCATGTCCAGTTTTATCCCAACACCATCCGCCGGGGCGCTGGCGGCCTTGTTCCTGCCGTCACTCGTGTTGACGCCCATTTTTGCCGCCGCCCAGTCATCCGGCGACGAAGAAATCCTGAAAACCATTACCGTCACCGCCACGCGGCAGGCGGCACGCGCCAGCGAAATCCTGGCCGACATGACCGTCATCGACCGCGAGGCCATCGAAAAAAGCGGGCAGGACACGATTACCGAACTCCTCGCCCGTCAAAGCGGCATACAGGTAACGACCAGCGGCGGGCCGGGAACGCAGACGAGTTTCTTTGTGCGCGGCGCAAATTCCAACCAGACCAAGGTATTGGTGGATGGCATCGCCATCAATGCCGCCAACGGCGATTCACCCCTGCGCTTTCTTTCGCTGGATAACGTGGAGCGCATCGAAATCCTGCGCGGCCCGGCGTCTGCCCTCTATGGCGCGGACGCCATCGGCGGCGTCATCCACATCATCACCCGGCGCGGCCAGCCGGGAATTGCCGCCGACGGCTTCATCGGCTACGGCAGCCACGACACGCAAAAGGCCGCCGCCGGACTTTCCGGCGGCAACGCGCAGTGGCGTTTCCGGGTGGAAGCCAACCATCACCGGAGCGACGGCTTTTCCGCGCAACGCCACGCCAGGAACAAGGACGCCGATGATGACGCCTATCGCAATTTCGGCGGCGCGGCGGCGATCTCCTTCCTGCCCGCGCAAGGCCACGAAATCGGCCTGACCTACCGGCAGAACAAGGGACAGGTGAATTACGACGGCGGCGATACGCCTGTGCCCGCAGGCAATTACGATGCCCGCTCGCGTTTCAAGACCGAACAATGGCAGATATTCACGAAAAACCGCTTTCTGGAAAACTGGGAGAGCACCTTGCGTTACGGGGAAAGCGAGAACGATTACACGGATTACAGTTGGAATTCCTGGGCGTTTCCAGCCGCCGAATCCATCAGCAGGACGCGCACCCGCAATCAGCAGCTTGTCTGGCAGAACGACGTCACCTTGCCGCTGGGCAAGGCGATAGCGGCGGCGGAAAAGGAAAAACAGCGCATCGGGCCGCGCCATGACGACAGCGGCGCGAACCTGTATCCCGGCCATACGCCGGAAATCAGCAACACTTCCTTTCTCGGCGGCTGGACGGCGTATGCGGGCAAGCACGGCTGGCAAATCAACGCGCGGCATGACAAGCATTCCGAATTCGGCGGCAAAGCCACCTGGAACGCGGCCTATGGCTATCAACTGAGCGAGGAGATGCGTGTGCACGCCGGCTACGGCACGGCGTTTCGCGCCCCCACCGTCATCGACCTGTTTCGTCCCGCCTGGGGCGGCAATCCCGACCTGAAGCCGGAAGAAGCGAAAAACGGCGAGATCGGCCTCACCTGGGAACAAGGCGCGCACCGGGCTTCCGCCCTCTACTACCACAACCGCGTCAAGAACCTGATCAGCTATGTCTGCGACACCTTCTGGAACTGCAAGAATGAAAACGTCAACAAGGCGCTGCTGGAAGGCGTCACCCTCGCTTATGCCGGACAATTCGGCGCGTGGCGTCTGGCGGCGACCTACGACTGGCTGAATGCCGAAAACCAAAGCAGGGACGCGAACGGCATCGGCTACGAACGTCTGGCACGCCGCGCGCGCGACAAGGCGACGCTCAATCTGGCGCGCGCCTGGGGCAAGCTGGAGACGGGGCTGGAAATCATCGCCGTTGGCCGTCGCTATGACAACAACTACCTGAAAACCGCCGCCGCCAAGGAAGAACTCGGCGGCTACGCCCTGGCCAACCTTACCGCCCGCTACGCGCTCGGCAAGAACCTCACGCTCGAAGGCCGATTGAACAACCTCTTCGACAAGCAATACGAAACCGTCCGCTATTACGGCGCGGACGGCTTCAATGCCTTCATCGGACTGCGCTGGACGGGGAGCAGATGAGAGCGGCGCTTCGCGCCTTTGCGGAACCTGGATGGAGACCATCATGCCAAACACGCCACAACTGACGACTGAACGCGGCGCACAGATCACGAAGCGCGCGCCGCGCGCGCTCTGTCTTTGGTCCTCAATCCTCTGCCTTCTGATCCTGCCGCCTGCCGTCCGCGCCGATGATTGTCCGCGCATCGTCAGCCAGTCGCCCTATCTGACGCGGGCGCTGGAATGGCTGGGACGCGGCGCGTGCATCGTCGGCGTCTCCCGCTACGAGCGCGAGGACATGGCGCTTCCGCGCACTGGCGGCATACTCGACCCGGACGCCGAAGCCATCCATGCCCTCGCGCCGGACCTCATCGTCACTTCCAACTGGGCCGACGCCGAACGCATGGCAAAGGTCACGCCGCCCGGCGCGCGCCTTTTGCGTCTCGACGGTTTTTCTTCGCTCGCGGATGTCGAAAACATGCTGGAGACGCTGGCAAAAGCCAGCCGCGCCAAGGATGGCGCGGCAAAAATCGCCGCCTTTGGCAAAACCTGGCGAGAAGCCGCAAGCAGACTCGCGGCGCAAAACCGGGGCAGGCGCGTACTCGTGCTTTCCAGTTGCATGGGCAGCCCCTACTCATTTGGCCGCGAACACCTCATCGGCGACATCTTCGCGCAGGCAGGCTTCGATATTGCGGAAAGCGCCCCGAAAATCCATCACGCCGACATCAAAACCCTGATCGCAAAAGCAAACCCGGAAATCGTGGTCGCGCTGGGCAGCCAGTCCGCCGAATCCTGCCGCATGATCGCGCCCAGCCTCAAGGTCAAGGTCGTCGGTCTCGACGCCGCCCATTTCATCCACCCCGGCCCCGGCCTGCTGGAAGCCTACGCGGAAATGCTGGAAGCCTTTCAGGGCGATTGCACGATCCATTCGCGCTGTTGAGGGGCAAGCCCTCTCCCGCGAAGCGGGAGAGGGAAAAACCATGCGCCGCCGCTTGCCTTTCTCTCTTCCGCACGGCAAGCGAGGGGAAACACAGGCATTCATGCGATTGCCCTGACAGGCGCTTACGCCCACGCCTGGATCGCCATCATCGCGCGTAAAATGCGTGAGCATCTGTTCATCGTCCATCCCGCCCATTCTGAAATGAACGCCGAAAAATCGACAATTGCCCTGCCCCCCCGCGAAGAAATCGCCGCCAACGTGCGCCGCGCGCTGGCGGAAGACATCGGGAGCGGCGACCTGACGGCGGAACTGCTCCTTGCGGAACAACGCGTCAAGGCCAGGGTGATCACGCGAGCCAGCGGCATTCTCTGCGGACAGAGCTGGTTCGACGAGTGCTTCGCCCAACTGGATGACGAGACGCCAACGCGCATGGACTGGCGGGTAAAAGAGGGCGCGCGCGTCACGCCCGGACAGACGCTCTGCGCGCTGGAAGGCAAGGCACGCGCGCTGTTGGGCGGCGAGCGCAGCGCGCTCAATTTCCTGCAACTCCTTTCCGGCGTCGCCAGCAAGACCCGCCGGTATGTCGAGGCCGCCGCCGGTACCCGCGCGCAAATCGTCGATACCCGCAAAACCCTGCCTGGCCTGCGTCTGGCGCAAAAATACGCCGTGCGGATCGGCGGCGGCGGCAATCATCGCCTTGCGCTCTGGGACGCCATCCTCATCAAGGAAAACCACATCATGGCCGCAGGCGGCATCGCGGCCGCCATCGCCGCCGCCCGGCAAATCGCCCGGCAAAACCCGCATTGCCGCTTTGTCCAGATCGAAGTGGAAAACCTGGCGCAAATGGAAGCCGCGCTCGCCGCGAACGCAAAAATGCTGCTGCTCGATAATTTCGATCTCCCCACGCTCCGCCGGGCCGTGCGGCTCAACCGGGGACGCGCCGTTCTGGAAGCCTCCGGCGGCCTCACCCTCGCCGATCTGCGCGCCGTCGCCGAAACCGGCATCGACCGCATTTCCGTCGGCGCGCTCACCAAGGATGTCGAAGCCTTCGATCTGTCCTTGCGCGTCATCCCCGGCGCGTAAAGTTCAGTCCGCTCCCTTGCCGTCAGTGGAGGATTGCCGCGCAATGCCGCGCCGTGCAAGCTGGTCGGCGCGTTCGTTGCCGGGATTGCCCGCGTGTCCCCTGACCCAGACCCATTCCAGTCGATGCGGGGCGGCGAGCGTATCCAGCGCCTGCCACAGATCGACGTTCTTCACCGCCTTCCTGTCGGCGGTTCGCCAGCCCCGTTTTTTCCAGTTGCGTATCCACAGGCTGATGCCCTGCTGCACATAGGTCGAATCGGTGTAGACGCGGGCGGCGGCCGGACGCTTGAGCGTCGCGAGCGCCTGTATCACGGCGGTCAGTTCCATGCGGTTGTTGGTGGTGTGCGCTTCGCCGCCCCAGAGTTCGCGCGTCTCGCCGCCGCACACCAGCAACGCGCCCCAGCCACCGGGGCCGGGATTGCCGCTGCACGCGCCATCGGTGTAAATCTCAAACGGCTGTCCGTTCATATTGAACCTCCCTGTGTGTTTTGTGCGCGACAGGCGTCAGCGCCTTGCCCGCAAGATTGCGCCGCTCCCAGGCAGGCAAGATCAGATGCATACCCGCCACCCGCTTGACGGCGCGCAGCATGTAAACGCTGCCCGCGAAGCCCCACCAGCGGTTGCCCGCCAGTTCCATGAAATGCCAACGCTTCAACAGCCATTGTTCGCTCTTGCAGGGCGGCGCGTAAAGCCCGAACGCGCCCCGGTCCACCTCGAAACCGAGAAGTTTCAGCCAATCCTTGAGACGCAGCACGGAAAGATAGTGCGGCGCGTTCCAGGGAAATCCCTGCTGCTGGCGCGTGGCGGCAGACATCAGCCTGCGCCTCGCGCCCCAGAGCGACAACGGATTGAAGCCGAGAATGAACAGGTGGCCCTCGGGACGCAGGATACGCTCGACTTCGCGCAGAATCTGGTGCGGCTCCGGATAGAACTCCAGCACATGCGGCAGGATCGCCAAATCCACGCTCTGCGCGGCAATCGGCAGATGGGTGAAGGCGCACGCCAGCGCGCCGGGCGCGTCGAGACTATCGTTCAGGATTTGGCGCAAGGGCATCCGGTTGGCGCGCAAAAAATCCCGCTCCGGCAGGCCGATTTGCAGCGCCTTGAAGCCGAACACGTCCGCCACCGCCGCATCCAGCCGCGCCGCCTCCCAATCCAGCACATAGCGCCCCTGCGGCGTATGCTGCCACACCTCAAGGCCAGGAATCGACATGATAGGCACAAACCTCCGCTTCAGATATCCGATCTCAGGCAGACGGAATTCACCTCCATCGCCGCCTGCGTGTTGCCAATTTACCGCGCTTCCATCCATTGCAGAAGACCGGGAAGAGATCGCCGCCGACGCTTCGCGGCGTGGAGCCAGCCCCTCTCCCGGCCTTCGGTCACACTCTCCCCAAAGGGGCGAGGGAAAAACCTGCGGGCGCTCCGCGCCCGGTAACCAATCCGTCCTCTGTCTTATGGTGCCCCGATCCCGGGATCCCGATCCTCGAATCCCGGTTCCGCTTCTTCCTCAGCCGCTTCCTCTTTTCTCAATGCGTCGAGTCTTGCCTGCATTTTCCGGATGTCCGCAAAGAAATCCGCCTCGGATTTCGGCGCGACCACGCGCCAGGAAGGCGGAAACAGGGTTTCGAGATAGGCGCTCCTCGCCAGGCGATTTTCGGCCTTGAATGGATCCTTCGTCAGCCACTGCGCCGCCGCCAAGATCAAAGCCAGCGAAAACACGATTAACGCCTTTCGCCGCAGATGTTTGGCTCCGATGACATACAAATGGAACAGGCAAGTCATCGCCATCAGCAGCCATGTGCAGACAAAGCCATACTGCGCCGTCAGCGGACTGGAAAAGGCAAAAATCACCCATTGTCCGAAAGAATCAAGGAGCAGGGCGGCCATGACCGCCAGCAACGCAATCACGGTATGCCAGACGGCGCGCGCGGCACCCGACAAAAGACGCGAGAGCAAACTCCACAAGCCCACCCACATCCCCAGAGACAGCGTCATGAGCCATATCTCATCCAGGTACTGGCTCAGGTTGTTTTCCCCGGTATTTTCCAACCAGCGCAATAAAACCAGCAAAAGCGGCGCGCACATCAGGAGGGGCGCAAACCACGGCCACGCGCGCCTTTCCTGCCTGAGCCTGCGCTCGGCGGCCACGGCAAAATCCGCTTCGCGCACGCGCAGCCAGGTCTGACCGATACGCACCAGGGTATTGCCGTCCAGGCGCAAGGCCAGATGACGCACGCCCGCTTCATCGTACATGCCGTTCTGCGTCCCCATATCCTCCGCCATGAGGCTGCCTTCCACGTCGCGGAATATCCGCAAATGACGCGGCGCGATATAAGGATCGTCGATGACCAGCGCGTTGTCGTAAGCGCGGCCGATCAGCAGATCGTCCGTCAGTGACGAGTGACGCGACAGCACTTCCTTGTGACGCGACAGGCGTTCAATCCAGATCATGATCGGCTTTCAACAGGGTGAGGAAATCCCGGCTCATGGCAATGGCGTGTTCAAAACTGACGCCCGCCATCGCCAGGTTTGAAACCAGCGCCTCGTCCGGCCTGTCCTGCGTCACGGCGGCAAGCATGAAATCATAAAGACCGGGAAACTCCCGATAGGCGCGCGCGCACCAGGTCAGGCGCAAAACAGGACGTTTCGCCTCCGCCGCGCCGGAGAGAAAATCCTCGCGGCAATCATAGGCGGTCCTCCCGTCTCTCCAGAAGGAGCGGCGATTCTTGTAATAGTCGCTCGTCTTGCGCGCGAATTGCAGCGCGTTGAGATCGACGTTTTTCAGATGTGTATGCGCGATTTTCGCGCTACCGATATGGACGTTGTCATCCAGGTAAATCACGATATCCGTATCGCAGGAAGATCCATTGATCCGCGTTTTCGGTTTGGGACGTTCGTTGTCGTTGGTTTCCGACCAGCAATCAAACCACGCGGCCCTGCTTTCCGGAGCGCGATAGGATCCAAAAACGGCTTCCCGGAAGCCTTCTGTTTTCAGCGCCGAAAAAAACCCGTCCCGCCAGCGCAGCACTTGCGCCACAATCTCCTTGCGCGTGGCGGAAGCATCCATTTCCTCGCGTTTCTTCGCCTGTTCGAGCAGACGATAGGCCGCTTCGGCAGGCACCAGGAAACTGACCAGATCGCCGCTCACGCGCTTGGCGACATTGATGCCGGCAATGCGGTTTTTCGGAGTGACGACCGGCCCGCCGCTCATGCCGGGATTCAACGCGCCAGTAAAATGCACCTGCGCCTGATAGCTTTTTTCCACCAGCCCGTTGTACGTGCCCTCGACAATGCCAAAACCCAGATCCAGTGGATTTCCCATGGAAAACATCCGCTCGCCCTTGGTGAGTTTTCCCGCCACCGCCGCCGCGTCGAATTCAAACGCCTTGAAACGGGCATCCGGCGGCGCTTCCAGCCGCACCACGGCGAGATCGTTTACGACATCGATGGCATAAAGACGCAGCGCGCCGCTCGTGCCGTCGGCGGCGGCATATTCGAGTTGATAGGTTTCGGGTTCCAGCGCGTATTGCGAGACGACATGGTAATTGGTAATCGCCAGACCGCGCGCGTCGACAATGAATCCTGATCCGATGCTCGCCTGCTTTTGCGTAGATTTGAGCAAGGTGCGGACTTGCAGCAGCAGGGGTTGGTCTGCCCTGAAAATCCGCTCGGCGACGGAAGACAATTCGCGCGCCTTCCCCGGCATAACCACTTCTGCCTGCGCCTGAACCACGCCCGCGAACAGACCAAGGCAAAGCGCAAAGACAGGTTTTCCGATGGAAGAACGCAGCGCGCGCGCCCCGCATCTGTCCGCATCCGCCCTATTCATAACGCACGTCCAGTATTTCATATTCCCGCAATCCGCCCGGCGCTTGCACCCTGGCGATGTCGCCTGTGTATTTGCCGATCAGGGCGCGCGCCATGGGGGAGCTGACCGAGATTTTGCCTGCCTTGATGCTGGCCTCGTCCTCGCCGACGATTTGGTACGTCACCGTCTCGCCGGAATCCTGGTCTTCCATGTCCACGGTCGCGCCGAAGACGCAGCGACCATCGGCGTCCAATAGTCTGGGATCGATCACCTGAGCGTGGGCGAGCTTGCCCTCGATTTCCTTGATGCGCCCCTCGATGAAGCCCTGTCGCTCCTTGGCGGCGTCGTATTCGGCGTTTTCCGACAAATCGCCGTGCGAGCGCGCCTCGGCGATGGCGGCGATGACGCCGGGGCGCTCCACGGTTTTCAGGCGTTTCAGTTCCGCGCGCAGGCTTTCCGCGCCGACGCGCGTCATGGGGGTTTTACTCATGAAAGGTTCTTTCCGGTTGCAATGAAAAACCGCCGCGGCCCGAAGGCTTCTCCGGCGGTCCAAGTTCACGCCGCTATTCTAGCGCATCCTCCAGACTCTGGATCGAATACGCTCCAGCCCACCATGGCCGGAACATGAAAAGCGCTTCCCATTCATCGCGTGATTCATCGTAAAACTCACTCCGGTTTGAAACCCCGCCCGTAAGAAAGGCGCGAAGGTCGAGACCCCGGCCGCGGCCGGGGTTTCGACCGTAGCCATTGGGGAGGTAAAAGAAACC
>JAIRLE010000186.1 GCA_031259605.1 Zoogloeaceae bacterium | reverse complement strand
CCCCTGTCCGGTTTGCGGGCGGGCAATGAACACGCCCGGACAATTGAACGCGAGTGGGCAATCCAGCCATGACGATCTCCTTGAGTTGAATTTCAAACAACTGACAGCCGCCATTATGCCGCCCGGCGATGATTTTTGCGGAACCTGTGACAGAGGACAGATCAGTTGCCGGGCGCATCAAGCCCGCATGAATCGCTGTCTTCTGTCATCAGTCCTCGGTCCTCTGCATCTGCAAGACAAGCGGAAAGGCCGTCTGGATTGCCACGGGGCGAAGCCCCTCGCAATGACGATAAATCAGAGCTTCCTTGATTGCACCTGTTCGCGGCACGCCGATTGTGCCGGCATCTTTCCTCCACGGTCACAAGCCGTGGGTTCCCCTTTTCCGATCGGCGCATGCATATGCTTAACGCAAACAGCCCCGGATCTCGTCATTGCGAGAAGCGAAGCGACGGAGCAATTCATGCGGTTTTCTGGATTGCTTCGCTACGCACGTTTTTGACGATGGATTTGATCCGCGTGTTTTCTGAATTGCCGACTCATGAGTAACTGCATCCTTCGGGGGGTAGCGAGCATTCGTCGAATGCCCTGGATTCCCGCCGCCGCGCGCATGATTCGATTCGGGCACACGGTCACGCTTCCCGGAAGCGTTCCAGCAGTCCTTCCAATTGGTCGAGATTGGCAAAGGCGATGCTGATTCTGCCCGCGCCCTTTTTATCGGCGCGAATGACGACGGGCGCGCCCAGGATATCGGAGAGCGTCTCTTCCAAACGCAGCAGGTCGCGGTCCGGTTGCCGCTGTTTGGGCGGGTTCAGGTAACGCTGCGCCAGACGTTCCGCCTCGCGCACGGAAAGACGCTTTTGCGCGATGTGCTGCGCCAGTTGCGCCTGCCCGGCGGCGGGCAGCGACAAGAGGGCGCGGGCATGACCCATGTCCAGCTTGTTGTCCAGCAACATCTCCTGTACCGGCGCGCATAGCTGCAAAAGACGCAACAGGTTGGAGGCCGCCGGGCGCGAGCGTCCCACGGCGTCGGCGGCTTCCTGGTGCGTCAGATGAAATTCGTCGACCAGGCGCTGCAAGCCCTGGGCTTCTTCCAGCGGATTCAGGTTTTCGCGCTGGATGTTTTCAATCAGGGCGATCGCCATTGCCTGTTCGTCGGCAATTGTTCGCACCAATACCGGCACTTCGGCAAGCCCCGCCTTTTGCGCTGCCCGCCAGCGGCGTTCGCCCGCGACGATCTCGTAGCGTTCCGCGCCCGGCGTCGCGTCGATGGGACGCACCAGTATCGGCTGCACGATGCCCTGCGCTTCGATGGAAGCCGCAAGTTCCATGAGCGACGTTTCATCCATGCGGCTGCGCGGCTGGTATTTGCCGGGACGCAGACGGTCGGTCGGCAGTTGCCGCCGTTCGTCCGGGCGGTTTTCATTGCCGCCGGAAAGCAGGGCGTCCAGGCCGCGTCCCAATCCTCTTTTTTTCATGATGTGACCTCATTTTGCAAACGATCCAGCATTTCCCCGGCCAGTTCCAGATAGGCGAGCGCGCCTCTGGAATTCTTGTCGAAGGCCAGCACCGGCTTGCCATAGGAAGGCGCTTCCGCCAGCCGCACATTGCGCGGCACGATGGTGCGGTATACCTTGCTGGGGAAATGCCGTTCCAGCTCGTCGGAAACCTGCCGGGTAAGCGTGCTCTGCGGGTTGTACATGGTGCGCAGCAGACCCTCGATGACCAGCGGCGGATTGAGATGCGCGCGCACTTTCTTCAGGGTATCGACCAGATCGGAAAGCCCTTCCAGCGCGTAGTATTCGCATTGCATGGGGATCAACACGGCGGCGGCGGCGACGAGGCCATTCAAGGTGAGCAGATTCAGCGCGGGCGGACAATCGATGAGCACGAAATCGTAAGGCGCGTTCTTCAGGGCGTTGGCAAGGCGGTATTCGCGCCGTTCCAGTTCCACCAGTTCCACTTCGGCGCCAGCCAGTTCGCGATTGGCGGGCAGGATGTCAAAGCCGAACTGGGTCGAAAGGCAAACCTGCGCGAGGATGGCCTGCCCCAGAAGCATCTGATAGACCGTGGGCAGCGCCTCTTTCTTGAAAATGCCCGCGCCCGTGGTGGCGTTACCCTGCGGATCGAGATCGACGAGCAGCACCCGTTGGCCCAGGTGCGCCAGACTGGCCGCCAGATTGACCGCCGTCGTTGTCTTGCCGACGCCGCCCTTCTGATTGGTGATGGCGATGATGTTCATCGTAAAACTAACTCCGGTTTGAAACCCCTCCCGTAAGAAAGGCGCGAAAGTCGAGACCCCGGCCGAGGCCGGGGTTCCAACCGTAGCCATTTTCGAGGGGAGAGAACCCCCCTCCCAATGGAGTTTGACCGGCAGCCCTTCAGGGCTGCCGCTAATTTCTTTGCTTTGCCTTTGCTCAAATTTTCCGCAGGATACAGGAACGGAATAAAGGCGGCAAAAAACACTGGAGCCGCCACGGACAGGAAGGCGTCATTCCCTGATTCGCAACATCACCAGATGCCGTTTTGCATCCAATCCCGGCACCGCGAGCGGCCAAATGCCGCTCACCTGAATCCACGCGGGCAGGGCGGCAAGTTCGGCGTCGGGCTTTTTTCCCTTCATCGCCAGCCAATGACCGCCGGGCGCCAGCAGATGCCGGGTCAGGGCAACAAAATCCGCGAGTTCGGCAAAGGCGCGGGAAGTGATGACGGCATGACGGCCATCCAGCGATTCCACCCGTCCATGTCGGGACGTAACGTTCATCAGTCCCAGCTCAATGACTGCCTGCCGCAGAAAAACGGCTTTTTTCCGCACGGCATCCACCAGCGTTACCGGCAAATCCGGGCGGGCGACGGCAATCACCAGACCAGGCAGCCCGCCGCCGCTGCCGACATCGAGCATGGCGGCATTCAGGCCTTCGGCATCCACCCAGGGCAGGATGGCCAGCGAATCGAGCAGGTGATGCGTGACGATTTCCTCCGGTGTTTTTGCCGCCGTGAGATTGTAGGCGCGATTCCACTTCATGAGCAGATCGCGATAGGCCAGAAGTTTTTCCGCTGCGCCTTCAGGCAGCGCCAGCCCCAGAGCGGCGATGCCGTTTTGCAGCGTTGCAAGGCCATGGAGGGCGTCAGCCGTCGTCTGCAAGCCATGACCTGTATTCTTCCAGTTGCCGCGGGGCTTCCGGGGAGCAGTGGCGCGGGTTGATTTCATATTTTTCGTCCGTGATGTGGAGGAAGCGCGCCACGCCGTCACGTCTCCGAAATATCCCGGCATTCGCCGCCCAGCCGCTTCAAGGCGATCAGCAAGAGCGAAATGGCCGCTGGGGTGATGCCTTGGATGCGGCTGGCCTGGCCGATGCTCCGCGGGTGAAACTCCTTCAGCTTTTGCCGCGCCTCGCGGGAGAGTCCCGGCACCGTCCCGAAATCCAGATGTTCGGGAATCGCCAGTTGTTCGTAGACGGCGGCGCGGGCGATTTCTTCCTTTTGCCGGTCGATGTAACCCTGATATTTGGCCTGGATGTCGATTTGCTCGATGACGAGCGGATCGGCAATTTCCGCGCCGCTTTCAGGCGCCGCGCCGGGCAGGGTCATGAGCGTGGCGTAATCGACTTCCGGACGGCGCAGGAGACTGAAAAGCGAATACTCCCGCTCGATGGCCCTGCCCAGCACTCGCCGCGCCGCCTCCGGCGGCAGGATGGCGGGATTGACCCAGGTGGATTTCAGGCGTTCGCACTCGCCTTCGACGGCGTCGCGCTTTTTCGCGAAAGCCGCCCAACGGAGGTCATCGACCAGCCCCAGTTTCCGCCCCTGCTCCGTGAGGCGCAAGTCGGCGTTGTCCTCTCTGAGTTGCAGCCGGTATTCGGCATGGCTGGTAAACATGCGGTAGGGTTCGGAGACGCCGCGGGTCAGCAGGTCATCGACCAGTACGCCCAGATAGGCTTCATTGCGGCGCGGTATCCACGGCGCGCGCTTTGTGGCCTGCAAGGCGGCATTTGCGCCCGCCAGCAAACCCTGTGCCGCCGCTTCCTCATAGCCGGTGGTGCCGTTGATCTGCCCGGCGAAGAAAAGCCCGGCGATGTCCCTGGTTTCCAGCGTTGGCTTCAGGGCGCGCGGGTCGTAGTAATCGTACTCGATGGCATAGCCGGGACGCAGGATGTGGCAGGCTTCCAGTCCCCCGATGGAGCGCACCAGCGCCAGTTGCACGTCAAAAGGCAGGCTGGTGGAAATTCCGTTTGGGTAAACCGTGCGCGTATCCAGCCCTTCCGGTTCCAGGAACACCTGATGACTGTCGCGTCCGGCGAAGCGGTGAATCTTGTCCTCGATGGACGGACAATAACGCGGCCCGACGCCTTCGATTACGCCCGCGTAGAGCGGCGAGCGATCCAGGTTGGCGCGGATGAGGTCATGCGTCTGGACGTTGGTCTCGGTGATCCAGCAGGGGCGCTGTTCGGGATGCTGTTCGGCGCGTCCAAGAAAGGAAAACACCGGCAACGGCGTATCCGAATCCTGGCGCGCCATCACGGAAAAATCAATGCTGTTGCCGTCGAGGCGCGGCGGCGTTCCGGTCTTCAGGCGCCCCTGCGGCAAGCCGAGTTCCTTCAGGCGCGCCGCCAGCGCGTGACTGGCCGGATCGCCCATGCGCCCCGCCGGATAATGCCGCATTCCGACATGAATCAAGCCGTTCAAGAAAGTGCCGGTCGTCAACACCACGCTGTCCGCCATGAGCCGTATCCCCATTTGCGTGACGACGCCCGCCGCCCGGCCGCCTTCCACTATCAGGTCGTCGCAGGCCAGCGCGAACAGGGAAAGATTGGGTTGACCTTCCAGCCGCGCGCGTATCGCCTGTTTGTAGAGCGCGCGGTCGGTCTGCGCGCGCGTTGCCCGCACCGCCGCGCCCTTGGAATGATTGAGGATGCGAAACTGTATGCCCGCCACATCCGCCGCCGCCGCCATTGCCCCGCCCAGCGCATCCACCTCCTTGACCAGATGCCCCTTGCCAATGCCGCCGATGGAGGGATTGCAACTCATCGCCCCCAGCGTCTCCAGGTTGTGCGTCAACAACAGGGTGCGCGCCCCCATCCGCGCCGCCGCCAGCGCGGCTTCGGTTCCGGCATGGCCGCCGCCAACGACAATGACATCGAAAGGAGTGGAAAGCATCGGGATCGGGAATCAGGAAAACCGGCCAGGTTCCTAGCGTGAAAAACCGGGGGATTTTACGCCAAGCGCGGCGCCGGTGCTAAACTTCAATCCTTGTCCTTTTTCCTGTTTTTCTTCGCCCATGCCGGAACTCACGCTCAATGGCGAACGCCGTTCATTTCCTGATACGCTCGCAACGCTCTCTGATCTGATGGCGCATCTGGGCTATGCGGACAAGCGCGTCGCCGTGGAAAAAAATGGCGGCATCGTGCCCAGGAGCCGCTACGCGGCAACGCCCCTGTCTTCCGGCGACGCGCTGGAGATTGTCGTGGCCGTGGGCGGCGGCTAGGATTTTTTCCATGGATCAACTGGTCATCGCCGGACACGGCTACTATTCCCGTCTCTTGATCGGCACCGGCAAGTACCGGGATTTTGCCGCTACCCGCGCCGCCATCGAGGCGTCCGGCGCGCAGATCGTCACCGTCGCCATTCGCCGCACCAATATCG
This sequence comes from Zoogloeaceae bacterium, assembly GCA_031259605.1. Classification (GTDB taxonomy): domain Bacteria; phylum Pseudomonadota; class Gammaproteobacteria; order Burkholderiales; family Rhodocyclaceae; genus Azovibrio. The sequence continues at coordinate 24,463 of JAIRLE010000186.1, read as the reverse complement.
GGCAAGACCCGAAACAGCCGAATCTGCTGGAATTCATCGATCCTGTCCGCTACGTCATCCTTCCCAACACGGCAGGCTGCTACAGCGCCAAGGAAGCGGTACGCACCCTGCGCCTGGCGCGCGAACTGCTCGACGGCCAGACGCTGGTCAAGCTGGAAGTGCTGGGCGACGCGGACAACCTGTTTCCCAACATGCCGGAAACGCTGAAAGCGGCGGAAATCCTGATAAAGGACGGTTTTCAGGTCATGGTCTACTGCGCCGACGATCCCATACAGGCGAGAATGCTGGAAGACATGGGCTGCGCCGCCATCATGCCGCTGGCCTCGCTGATTGGTTCCGGCATGGGCATTGTCAATCCCTGGAATCTTTCGCTGATTATCAGGAACGCCAAAATTCCAGTGCTGGTGGACGCGGGCGTGGGCACGGCCTCTGATGCCACATTGGCGATGGAACTGGGCTGCGACGGCGTACTGATGAATTCCGCGGTTGCTCTCGCGCAAGACCCCGTGTTGATGGCCTCGGCGATGAAAAAAGCCGTGCAGGCCGGACGCGAAGCCTATCTGGCCGGACGGATGCCGAAAAAATTCTATCGCGCCGATCCGTCTTCGCCCGCAACCGGCCTGATTGGAGCATGACATGCGCCATTTCATCACCCCGCGTCTGCTGAAAAGATGCGTGATCGGCATGACGTTGTGCGTTGCCGCGAATGCGTTTGCGGATAATTGCGGCGAACCGCCGTTCGACGTCTCGCTGCTTTCCCATCATGCGCGCGGCAATGAGATCTGGTCGATTCACGCGCAGGCCATGCCGACGGAAAAGGGGCAATGCCCGCAGCATCGGTATCGGCTGAAAAAAACGGAAAACATCCCGGAAAACCGCTATGCGCGCATCACGCCGGTATTGCTGGACTCGCTCCGCAAGGAGATCGATTATCTCGCCGATGAAGACGGCGAATATATCCGGGACAAAATAGGCGAACCCGTCATGACGCTGCCGCAAGAGCATCGCCTTGGTTTTGTCGCCTGGCGAGACGGCGTCAATGTCTTGCTGGACAGTCGCGGCAAACGCGTCATTCCCGATGAATTCGACGCGCTTGTTTTCGAGCCGTCGTCGGATGAAGCGAATAAACCGCTGATGGATGATGGAACGGTGATCGCGCGCATCACGCGGAAGGATGATGGTCTGGAAAAATATACCTATCTGCATTTTCAAGGCGGGCGTCTTGTGCGCCGCGCCCCCCGCTGGTATGACGGCGAGGCGGACGGCGGGTCATGGGGGGCGGCTTATCGAATGGTCATGCTGCGCAAGGAAAACGGGTGGCTTTTCGCGCCCCTGAATATTCGGAACTTGCGCGAGGTGCTGCCGTTTTCGGATAAAAGCATGGGGCACATCGCGCTCAACGACTATGAACATGAGTTTTTCTATACGCTGTTCTATACGCTGGAAGTCACCGAAACGCCGCTGCCGCCCGGAATCAAAATACAGAACGGTCCCTACGAAACGATGCTGCGCCATCAGGTATATGATTCGACGGGCGCGCCGCTTTCCTTGCCGGAATTCCACGAATACAGGAAGCAACACGCCAGGGAAACGGGCGACTTGCTGGCGCTGTACAATTACGAAAGCATGACTTGCCGCTTGTACGCGGCGCGCCCGGAGGACGGGCTTTTCCCCGTCATCGACCAGCCGCTTCCCCTGGATTACGGGCACAATTGCCCGAATTTCGATGGCGGCAGGCTGTTTGCGCGTCATGCCGATAAAACCCGGATTTTTGTTGTGCAAAAAACAAAATCCGGCGCAGAACCAGAATTCACCGTGCGGGAAGAAGGGGAAGCGCCCGGCGCGTTCTTTGCCAAAAGCCGCGGCAATCTGCTGGTGCTCAAGACGCGGCGCGACGACAAGAACAGGTATCGTGTTTTTGATCTCGAGCGCGGGCAGTTGGATGAAGAATGGTTTGAAGACGCGCATAACTGCGGCGACGGCTTTGTTCTCCTGAAGCGGGAAGGCGTCTGGTATTTGCCCGTGAATGGCCGACTCTCGAAGTCGATATACTATCCCGCCGGTTGCTAGATGTTTTCGCCGATGAATGCGCCAGAAACGCGCCACGCGCCAGAAGCCCGCGCGCATATCCGCAGTTTTGTCCGTCGCCAGGGGCATCTGTCCGAGGCGCAGGCGCGCCATCGGGAAGCGATGATGCCGAAGATCGGCGTGCCTTACGCGAAAAAGCCGCTCGACCTGGACGCGCTCTTTGGCCGCGCCGCGCCGAAGCTGCTGGAAATCGGCTGCGGCATGGGCGAGACCACCGCCCGCATTGCCGCGCTTCACCCGGAAAACGATTACCTGGGCGTGGAAGTGCATACGCCCGGTGTGGGCAGCCTGTGCAAACAAATTGCCGAAATGGGGCTGGATAACCTGCGCCTCATCCAGCATGACGCCGTGGAAGTCGTGCGCGCCATGCTGCCGGAAAACGCGCTTTCCGGCATTCACATTTTTTTCCCCGACCCCTGGCACAAGAAGCGGCACAAGAAGCGCCGCCTGATCCAGCCGCCTTTCGTCGCCGAACTGACGCGCCGCCTGCAACCCGGCGGCTATATTCACTGCGCGACGGATTGGCAAGACTACGCCGCGCAAATGCTGGCGGTGCTCGGCAACGAACCCGGCCTGACAAATACGGCGGCGGACTATGCCCCCCGACCGGATTATCGTCTCCTCACCAAATTCGAACGGCGCGGTCTCATGCTGGGACACGGCGTGTGGGATCTGGTGTTCGTGCGCAGAACACTCGCTTGAGATGCCATGCGCGACGAGTCTTGCCCTTCATCTCGCGCCAGCGTCTGTACGAAGCGGTTGCCCGCGTCGTTCCCTTGCTGAATGGACAGTTCGTTTCGTCATCCCGCTTTTTTAGGAATTCACCGACATGTGGTTCAAAAACCTGCAAATCTATCGCTTGCCCGCGCCTTGGCGTCTTCCCTTTTCCAGCCTTGCCGAACAGCTTCTTCGCGGCGTTTTTCATCCTTGCGGCAATCTGGAAGCCGTCAGTCGCGGCTGGGCGCCGCCGCGCGCGGGTGAGGAAGCGGGCGATCTGTTGTACGTTGCGGGCGGGCAATGCCTGATGACGTTGATGACGGAAAGCCGTCTGTTGCCCGCCGCGGTGCTCCAGCAGGAAACCCTGGCGCGCGCCAGAAAACAGGCGGCTGAACAGGGGTATCCGCCGGGACGCAAGGCGCTGCGCGATTTGAAGGAACAGGTACGCGACGAGTTGTTGCCGCGTGCCTTCACCTGCCGACGCAAGACGTCTGTCTGGATAGACGGCGAACACGGCTGGCTGGGCGTCGACGCGCCCAGCCTTGCCAGGGCGGAAGAAGCGCTGGAACATCTGCGCCAATGTCTGGACGACCTGCCGCTGGCGCTGGTGCGGACGCGGATTTCGCCCGCGTCGGCAATGGCGGACTGGCTGACGGGCGGCAACGCGCCTGCCGGATTTTCCATAGACCGGGATTGTGAACTGAAAGCCGCGAATGAGGAACGCGCCGTCGTGCGCTATGTGCGCCATCCGCTGAGCGACGAAGCCGCCGCCGAAATCCGCGCCCACATCGCCGCCGGCAAGTTGCCCACCCGTCTGGCGCTGACCTGGAACGCGCGCATTGCCTTTGTCCTCACGGAAAAGGGCGAACTCAAGCGTCTGGAATTTCTTGATGCGTTGAGAGAAGAAATCGAGCAAGGGAGCGACAACGCCGACGAGATCTTCGACGCCGAATTTGCCTTGATGTCCGGTGAATTCATCCGCTTCCTCCCCGATCTGATGGAAGCCTTGGGCGGATTGGCGGTCAATGCCTGAGTCCGTTTGTCAAAACCCTTCCTCCGCGCGCAGATAGCGCCAGCGGCCCCGGGGGAGTTGGCCGAGGCGGATTTGGCCGATGCGCACACGTTTCAGCCCTGTGACGCAAAGTCCCACCAATTCGCACATGCGGCGGATTTGGCGTTTTTTGCCTTCGCGCAGGATAAAACGCAATTGGTCGGCGTTTTGCCAGTCGACCCGCGCGGGCTTCAATCTTTTGCCGTCCAGCGTCAGGCCGTGACGCAGGCGGGCGAGGCCGTCGCCGGAAAGCCGGCCGGTAACGCGCGCCAGATATTCCTTTTCCACGCTGGAATCCTCGTCTATCAATTGCCGCGCGACGCGACCATCCTGAGTGAGCACCAGCAGGCCGGTGGAATCGATGTCGAGACGGCCAGCCGGCGCGAGTCCCGACAAATGGCGCGGATCGAAGATCTGGCGTTCCGGGTGGCGCGCGTCGTGCCACTGATTTTCCCGGCAAATCAGAATGATGGCGGGTTTGTAACCGGGTTCCGGCTGACCGGAGACGAAACCGACAGGCTTGTGCAGCAGAATCGTGACCTGCCGCGCCTGGGTCTGCATTGCGGCTTCGTCCAGCGTGATATGGGCGCCGGGCGCGGCGCGCGTCCCCAGTTCGGTGACGCGCGCGCCATCGACGAACACCTGGCCGCGCTCGATATAGCGGTCGGCTTCGCGGCGCGAACAGAGACCGCGCTCTGCCAGCAGCCTGGAGACACGTATGCCGGCGGAAGACTCAGCGGGATTGCTTTCTTTCATGGTTTTTTCCAGGATGCTTTTCGTACCATTGCTGCGCCAGGGTTTCCAGCAGCAGGTCGGGCGAAATGGGTTTGTGCAGCACCGGCCAGGCGGCATCGGCAAAGCCGTCGCGTTCGTGGATGGTGTCGCCGGTGAGAATGACGCCGCAGACGGAGCGTCGCATGCGGGTTTGCAGGATATTCAGGAAACCAAGACCGTCGCATTCGCCGGGAATGCGAAAATCGGTAATGAAAAAATCGGCGGCGGTAATCTTCGGATCGGCAAGGGCGCTTTCACTGTCGCTGAAACAACGGGTGCGAATGCCATGGCTGGTCAGCCAGATTTGCAGCGCGGAAATGACAATCGGATCATTTTCGATCAGGACGCATTGGCGTCCCGTCAGGATACCGAGATCATGATGCGTCTCGATCGGGGATATCTGGCGCAGGGGTGCGTAATGCAACCCGCCGGTATTCAGGGGAATGGAAAGCTCGAACAGCGTGCCGCGCCCGTAGCGGGATTTGCAGGTCAGGCTGTAGCCCAGGAGTCCGGTCATGCGGCGCACGATGGACAATCCCAGTCCCAAACCCCGACCGCGGTCGCGCTGGGGATTGTCGGCCTGATAGAACTCCTCGTAGATATAGGGCAATTGCTCGGCCTTGATGCCGATGCCGGTATCCCAGACCTGGATCAGGAGGATGCTGCCGCGCAAGCGCGCGCCGATGAGCACGCCGCCCATGTCGGTATAACGAATGGCGTTGCTGACCAGGTTGCGCAGGATGTTGGTCAGCAGACCGTGATCGGCCAGAATGATCACCGGCTGCATCGGCAGGAAAATCTTGAAGCGCAGGCTTTTCTTCAGGGCCAGCGTGGCAAACTCGCTGTCGATGCGCTGGAAGACGCTGTAAATCTCTACCGGCGCCAGTTGCGGCACAATCACGTCCGCGTCGAAACGGGAAATGTCCAGCAAGGCATCGAGCAGTTCGCTCAAGGTTTTGGTGGCGAGGGTCATGTTCTGGACGATGGTTCGCTGGTCGTCGGACAAATGGGTGTGCGCCAGCGTGGAAACGAAAAGATTGTTCGCCTGTAGCGGCTGGCGCAGGTCATGGCTGGCAATGGCGAGAAAACGCGATTTGGCGACATTGGCTTCCTCGGCTTCGCGCCGCGCCTTTTCCGCTTCCTGTTTGGCGTTGCGCAACAGGCTTTCCGTCCTGCGCTGTTCGGTAATGTCCGCAAGCGTACCGGAAATAATGACGGGATAACCGCGTTCATTGCGCTCCACGACGCTGCATTGCGACAGCAGGGAACGCCAGGCGCCGGTCTTCGTGCGCATGCGGAATTCAATCTGGTGGTACGGTTTGTGACCGTGCAGATAAGCCCGCAGGGAAGCGCGAATGCGCTGGACATCCTCTTGGGCGACATGTTCGCTCCAATTCGGTCGGCGTAGCGGCGATTCGCCATGCGCGTGTCCCGTGAGCGCGTCGAAATACGGGTTGGCGGTGAATTCGCGCGTTTCCAGATTCCAGTTCCAGAACCCCTGTTCGGAATTTTCGATGATGTGCAGATAGCGGTTGCTGCGCTCGCGCATGGACAGGGTGAAACGGCGGCGCATTTCCAGCACGATGATGAGCAGCGTCAACAAGACAAGACAGAACAGCTCGATCTTCATTTGCGCCAGGCGATAGACGTAAATTTCCCAGTTGCTGGTTACGGAAACCAGCAGCCAGGGCGCTTGTTGCAGGTTCTCGCCGCAAACCTGCCATTTGTCCGCGTGCAGGCAGCGATCCCGCTGGCGCGCCACATGCGCCATGTTCTTGAGCGCCTCCGGCAGCAGATCGTGCAGATATTGCGCCGCACGGGTTGCGCGAATATCCCGTGAGGTGGATAACACCTGGTTTTCCTGATTGACGAGGTAATAATCCTCCTCCAGCGGGGAATCCGAAGGGGCCAGGAAACGTTTCAGGGATTCCAGCGGAAAATCCATGGCCACGAAGGCGCGATATTTATCCTGTTCGTCATAGACCGGCGAAGCCAGGCTGATGATCGTCCCCTTTCCGATCTGGTGGCCGGAATGGACATCCAGCCAGCGCGCGGCATGCCCGGGATTCATGCGCGGCCCCATCTGTTCGAAATACAGGCGTTCCATGAATTTGTCGCGCCAGGACAACTGGCAAAAAGAAGGCGCATTATCCGGAGAATACACATTGGCAAAGCCCTGTAGCGAGGCGTAATACATCCAGCTGGCGCTATCGGGCATGACGTTCCGGATTTCCGCCATCAGGGGGGTGAGCGCCAGCGCCGAAGCCATTTCCTGCGCGCGCGCGCTGGAGAATTCCGGGATTTCCCGGTTTCCCAAAAGACAGCCATGTGGCGCATTCGACAATTCCAGCATGTTGCCGGTAACGAATCCGCCGTCGCCCGGCGTCAGGAGCGCCAGTTCCTTGCGCGCCGCTTCGCGGTTGTCGCGCCCCAGTTCGTGCTCCGCGCCTGCGCGCAGAATCTGGATATTCGCCATCGCGTTCTGCAAGAAGGCCAGATCGATGTTTACGCGCATGTGTTGCAGGCGCTTCTTGGCATCGATCGCCTCTTGATCCGCACGCGCCATCCAGATGGCGCAAAACCCAATCACGGCGCACAACAGCACGACGTTGTGAATGAGCAACGGACGAAAATGCGGCCATCGGTCCGTCTTTCGCCTGTGTTTGCCGTGTTGCCCCTTGCGCATGGTGCGTTGTCCTGTCCTTGTTGGAGTTTTGGGATGCGACGCAACGGGAGGTCAAATGCCTTGCGCTTCCGGCGGAGCGGCGGGCGTGTAACCCGTTTGCCGCATATGCCGCGCCAACGCCGCATCCATGCTCGCGGCGTGGCGCTCGAACCAGTTTTCCAGTTCGCGCGCCACACTCTTGCCCAGCGCCGCATGTCCGCCTTTGACCATGCGCAGGACGCTTTGCAAGGAAGCCAGCACCCGCCGATGCTCGTCCGCATGACACCGCAAGGGCGGAAATCCGCTCTCCGCCATCCAGAAATCCTCCTGTGCAAAATGTTGCTGCGAATGACGCAACAAGGTTTCCATTGCCGCCGCCACCGCCGCGATCCTGTTTTCCCCGCCTTTTGTCGCGGCTTCCGTTTCCGCCAGCAGGCGCACCAGGCGCACGAACTCCTGATGCGTCGCGTCCATCGGCGCGTGTCCGAGAGTGTATTGTTCTTTCCAGTGCATGGCGTCATGAAAAGGCGTCGAAGAGATGACGATAACACAAGCGGTTGCCGGATGAAGGTGATTTTTGCGGGATAAAGTGCTAGTCTGGCGCGCCTTTTCCGCAACGTCTGTATCCAGGATTGAACGCCATGCCCGGTTTCACGCCGCCCCGTTTCGATGACGCGCTGCTCGCGCAAGCGGTTGCCCGTTTGCGGGCGGGGGAACTGGTGGTCTTTCCCACCGAAACGGTTTACGGCCTGGGCGCGGACGCCGCCAATCCCGCGGCGGCGGCGAAAATTTTTGCCGCCAAGGGACGCCCCAGCGATCATCCGCTGATTGTGCATCTGGCGGCAACAGAGGCGCTGGCGCGCTGGGCGAAGGATATTCCCCCGGTTGCCTGGAGGCTGGCGGAAGCCTTCTGGCCGGGACCGCTTACCCTGATTCTGAAAAAGCGGGAGTGGGTGCCGATGGCGGTGACGGGAGGGCAGGAGACGCTGGGACTGAGAATCCCGGCGCATCCTCTGGCCTTGCGGCTGCTCCGCGCTTTTTCCGCTGTTTCGAAACAGGGCGGCGTGGCCGCGCCTTCGGCCAATCGCTTCGGGCGCATCAGCCCGACCACGGCGGCGCATGTACGCGCCGAATTGGGCGAACAGACCGCTTTGATACTGGATGGCGGCGCGTGTCCGGTAGGCATTGAATCCACCATTCTCGATCTTTCCCGCTTCGCCACGCGCGGCGCGGAGATTTTACGCCCTGGCGGACTGGACGCGCTTGCCCTTGCCGAAGTGTTGGGCGCCATGCCCAAACAGCGTGACAAGAAATCCGCTCCGGATGCGCCACGCGTTTCGGGTTCGCTGGCTTCCCACTATGCGCCAGTCACGCCGCTGCGCTTGCTGGAGGCAACGGCGCTGCCGGATTTTCTCGCGCGGCAGGCCGCCGCCGGCTGCCGTTGCGGCGCGCTTGCCCTGCGTCCGCAAGCGAACGCGCGAATCTGCCGCGTCCTGCCCGCCGATCCGGCGCAATACGCGCGGATGCTCTACGCCAGCCTGCGTGAACTGGATGGCGCGGCACTCGATTTGATTGTGGTGGAAATGCCGCCCGTTGGTTTCACGTGGAACGCGATTCACGACCGTTTGCGGCGGGCGGCGACATGACGCCCATTCGCTTTTCCGCCGCACTGTTGTCGCATCCCGATTTCCCCGCGCCGGAAATGGAGGCGGTTGAGGCCGCGGGCGTTCTGGCGGATACGGGACTGCATCTGGATTACACGCTGCGCGGCAGGCTTTCCGCCTTTCTTTTTCCCGCGCCGGAACAGGAACTCGACGCCGAACGCCTCTGGGCGCACAGTTGTTGCGAGGTTTTTCTGGCAACGACGGGCAGCCCCGCCTACCGTGAATACAATTTTTCTTCCAGCGGACAATGGGCGGTTTTCGATTTTTCCGGCTATCGCCAACGCGTCGCGTCGCCGCCTTTGCCCATGCCGCGAATGCATTGGCAATCTACCCCCGCCGTGCTGAACCTGCGCCTCGATCTGCCCGCCGCCGCCTTGCCCGCCGCACCCCTGCGGCTGGCGCTCGCTGTCGTGCTGGAAACGGCGGAAGGCCGCCTTGCTTACCACGCCTTGCAACACCCGCCCGGATCGCCGGACTTTCATCATCATTCCGGTTTTACGCTCGACCTTGCCCCGACATGACTACCCTTTTTGGACTTGATCGTTTCCTCGCGGACGCAACCCTGCGCCGCCCGCTCATGGGCAAGCGCCTGGCCCTGCTGGCGCATCCGGCTTCCGTGACGCCGGATCTTACGCACGCGCTCGACGCCATCGCCCAACTGCCGGATATGCGCCTTGCCGCCGCCTTTGGCCCGCAGCATGGACTGCGCGGCGACAAGCAGGACAACATGGTGGAATCGCCGGATTTCATCGATCCGCGACTGGGCATTCCCGTATTCAGCCTTTATGGAGAAACGCGCCAGCCCACAACGGCGATGCTGGAACATTTCGATGTCCTGCTTGTCGATTTGCAGGATCTGGGTTGCCGCGTCTACACGTTCCTCACTACCCTGCGCTATATGCTGGAAGCGGCGGCGCGCCATGGCAAGACGGTGTGGATACTGGATCGTCCCAATCCCGTTGGCCGTCCGGTGGAGGGGCTGCTGCTGAAAACCGGCTGGGAAAGTTTCGTTGGCGCGGGCGCGCTGCCCATGCGCCACGGCCTTACGCTGGGCGAATTGGCGCGTTGGTTCATTGCCGTCCTGAAACTCGACGTGGACTGTGAAATCGTCGCCATGCAGGGCTGGCAACCGGAAACCGCGCCGGGTTATGGCTGGCCATTGATGGAGCGCGCCTGGATCAACCCCAGCCCCAACGCGCCCAATCTTTCCATGGCGCGCGCCTACACGGGAACAGTGCTGCTGGAAGGCACGACGCTTTCGGAAGGGCGTGGCACCACCCGTCCGCTGGAACTCTTCGGCGCGCCAGACATCGATGCCCGCGCCATCATGGAGGAAATGCAAAAACTCGCGCCTGCCTGGCTGCAAGGCTGCATCCTGCGTGAATGCTGGTTTGAGCCGGTCTTTCACAAGCACGCCGGACAACTTTGTCATGGCCTGCAAATACACGCGGCGCAGTTTCACGTGAAACAGGGGCGCGCCGCCTATGACCATCACGCTTTTCGCCCCTGGCGCTTGCAGAGCCTGGTCTTCAAGGCGCTGCGCCGCCGCCGCCCCGATTATCCCTTGTGGCGGAATTTTGCCTACGAATACGAATTCGACCGCCTGCCCATCGACCTGATTAACGGCAGTCCCTTGTTGCGCGAGTGGGTGGATGACCCTGCGGCCAGACCTGAAGACCTGGAAGCGTTGGCGGACATTGATGAAAACGCTTGGCGGGAAGCGCGCCGCGCGTTTTTGTTGTACTGATTTCGGGGATTGGATTCTGCCTGCGAAAGCTTTGTCTTTGCGATGGCGTGGCGGCGGGCGCGGGTTCGTGCGGGGATCTCATCATGGATGCGCGTGATTTTTTCGATACCAAATACCTGTACTTTGACACCAGGCGGCTACAAAACTGTTCTGGAATCTGTTTTCCGACCAGGGGAAGATGACCCTTTGTCCATGCCGGGCGCGCTTTCACGACGGGGGAATGGAAATGAAGGTCAAGAACAAATTGTTGTTGCTGGTATCGGTCGCGTTGCTTGCCATGTTGAGCATCGGCGCCATTGGCGTGCTCAATACCATGAATGACAGCAAGGGAATGGAGACGATCGCCAAATCACGTCTGCCTAAAATCGTCGCCTTGCTGCAACTTCATGTGGACGTGCTCAATCTTTCCCGCCGCGCGCATGAAATCATCGCCAAATCCTACGATCCGGCAGGGTTTGACGTCAGCGAATTGCAGTCGCTTCTGACGCAAAAGCGAGCGCTCGATCAGTCGGCGCAGGAAAGTTTCAACGCCTATGAATCCATCCCCATGTCGGCGGAAGGGCAAACGTACTGGGATCGCTTCAAGCCGCTCTGGGCGTCCTGGTTTGCCGATGACCTGTTTTTTACGCAACGACTGGAAGAAACCCTGAAAGCGCCCACCCCGGAGGCCGTGCTGAACATGGCAAAGGAAATTGATCGGCGCAACAGCTTGCGGCATCAGGTCACGCGGCAGATCAACGAGCAGATTGAAGCCATGATTCTGCGAAGCAAGGGAATAACGGAAGAAATCGCCCAGGATTCGCGTGAGGCCATGCAGCGCGTCATCGGCGTACAGCTCACGGTGGTCGTCTTTTCCATTGGCGCGCTGATTTTCTTGTTTTTTTCCATGCTGCGCTCGGTGATTCATCCGCTGGAAAAAACCCGCGATCTGGTGGTGCGGGTGGAGACGGAACAAAACCTTGGTTTGCGTCTGCAACATACTGCCCGCGATGAGGTCGGCGACATGGTGTTTGCCTTCAATGCCATGATGGAAAAGTTGCAAGGCTCGTTCAAGCAGATAGCGGAGAAGGTCGGCGCGGTATCCGGCGTGGTCAAATCGGTTGCCGGCGCGGCGGGACAGGTGGCGCAAAGCTCGGCCAGCCAGAGCAGTTCCACTTCGGCGATGGCGGCGTCGATGCAGGAAATGTCGGTGAGCATCAGCACGGTTGCCGACAGCGCGGGCGAAGCGCAACAGTTGGCGCAACACGCGGGCGAAATCTCCCAACAGGGCGGCGAGATCATTGAACGCACTGCCGTTGAAATGGGCGCGATTGCCACGACCGTGACCGAGGCCGCGCGGATGATCCAAACCCTGGGCGACGAGTCGGAACAGATTTCTTCCGTTGTGCAGGTGATCAAGGAAGTTGCGGACCAGACCAATCTTCTGGCGTTGAATGCCGCCATCGAAGCCGCCCGCGCCGGAGAACAGGGACGCGGCTTTGCGGTGGTGGCCGATGAGGTGCGAAAACTCGCGGAACGCACGGCACAATCGACGGGCGACATCGGCAATATGATCCATAAAATGCAGACCTCCGCCAGGGAGGCGGTGGAAGGCATGGGGCATGTGGTGCAACGGGTAACGGCAGGCCAGGAACTGGCGCAGGAAGCCAGCACGTACATTCATGAAATTCGTGATGGCGCGACACGGGTTTCCAGCGCCGTGACCGAAATTTCCGCGGCATTGAAAGAACAGAATCAAGCCGGTCAGGATATTGCGCGGCATGTGGAAAGCATCGCCCAGATGACGGACGAAAACAACGCCGCCGCCGAGGAAGTTGCCGGCAACACGCACACCCTCAACCAGCTTGCGCATGACGTCGAGGCAACCCTGAAACAGTTCGTGGTTTGAGCGGGAGACGAAGGACAAGACCGGCAGTGATGGCGCGAACGGGAAATGTGACAGCCGCATTCATGCGATTGCCTTGCCTCATGCCGTTTGTTTCCCGCCTTCCGGTTCGCCGCGTGATAGAATCCAGCGTCTTTTACCCCGCACCGACTGACGACTGGAGACATCATGACAGCTTCGCTTTTTGCCCATGTTGAAATGGCGCCCCGTGACCCGATTCTTGGGCTGACCGAGGCTTTCAATGCCGATACCCGCGCCGACAAGGTGAATCTGGGCGTGGGCGTCTATTACGACGATAACGGCAAGCTGCCGCTCCTGGCCGCCGTCAAGTCCGCCGAGGAAGCCCGCCTGAAGGCGCAGCCGCCGCGCGGCTACCAGCCCATCGACGGCAACGCCGCCTACAACCAGGCGGTGCGAGATCTGATCTTTGGCGCGGGTTCCGAACGGGCAAGCAATGGTTCCGTCGTCGCCATCCAGGCTTTGGGCGGCACCGGCGCGCTCAAGGTGGGCGCGGATTACCTGCGGCAATTGCTGCCGCAAAGCACACTCTACCTGAGTGACCCTTCCTGGGAAAACCATCGCGCCCTGTTCGGCACCGCCGGGTTTTCCGTGGAAAGCTATCCCTATTATGATCCGGCGACGCGCGGCGTCGATTTCGCGGGGATGAAGCAAAAGCTGGCGAGCCTGCCGCCCGCCGCCATCGTGCTGTTGCACGCCTGCTGCCACAATCCGACCGGCGCGGATCTGACGCCCGGCCAATGGCAGGAAATCGCCGCGCTTGCAAAAGAAAAAAATCTCGTGCCCTTTCTCGACATGGCCTACCAGGGTTTTGCCGACGGCATTGAGGCGGATGCCGCCGCTGTGCGCGCCTTTGCCGATTCCGGCGCACAGTTTTTCATCGCGTCTTCGTTTTCCAAGAATTTTTCCCTCTATGGCGAACGGGTCGGCGCGTTATCCATCGTCACTGCCGACAAGGAAGAGGCCGGGCGTGTCGCCTCGCAGGTGAAGCGCGTCATCCGCACCAATTATTCCAACCCGCCCACCCACGGCGGCGCGATCGTGGCTTCCGTGCTCGGCAGTCCGGAACTGCGGCGGCTGTGGGAAGAAGCGCTTGCCGGGATGCGCAACCGCATCCGCGCCATGCGCGTGGGCTTGGTCGATGCCCTGAAGGCGGAAGGCACCGGGGATTTTTCCTTCATCGCCCGGCAGCGCGGCATGTTTTCTTTCACCGGCCTCACCAGGGATCAGGTGGAACGCCTGAAAACCGAGTTCGGCATCTACGCGGTTTCCTCCGGGCGCATCAACGTCGCAGCCCTGAATCAGAAAAACCTGCCCGTCGTGGCCAAGGCGATTGCCGCAGTGGTGTAGGGGGAATGAAAACCTGGTGCGGCGCAGTCTGGAAAAGAACATGCGGAAATGTTCTTTTCGGGGAGGGAATGGGAATTCTGGCGCGGACTTTTTTTGCCAGAGCAAATGATCCGGTTCGGGATGAGCTGTTGTGTCGTTGCGGGCTTCGGGCGGCGGATAGCTCGTATTTTCAGTTCACGCCGCTACTTCCCTTGTTGTTCCCTTTATCGGGGAAAGCAGTAAAAATCGACGTGTTTTTTCTGGCCCGGATGAATAAGCTCGCCATTCCCTGGAATCGACGGAAAAACGCTTGATAAGCGAACACGGTTGCTGCGGGATCCCTGCTCCAATTACGCATGATTTGATCGTAAAACTGACTCCGGTTTGCATTCCCTTTCCAATGGAGTTTGACCGGCAGCCCTTCATGGCCTAACGTCATTGGGAAGGGATTTCTCTCCCCTTGAGAATGGCTACGGTCGAAACCCCGGTCGTAAGAATGGGGTCCCACCCTTCGCACCTTTCTTACGGGCGGGGTTTCAAACCGGAGTCAGTTTTACGATGAAGGCGTTGCCCAGATCGTGAGCGATCTACATGAGACCGTGTCCGCGCTGATCGTGCCGGAAGCCACTGGCGGACTGGCTGGAGAAACACATTGCCAAGATCGACGGCGAGCTGAAACCAGCGTCTGCGCGCCCTGGAGGTTTGGCGGGTCAAGGACGACCTGTTGCGCGGCATTCCAGGCATCGGCCAGGTGACGACACTGACCTTGCTGGTGAAATGTCCGGAGTTGGGCACACCGAGCCGACGAAATATCGCGGCCTTGACCGGTGTTGCCCCTGACCAACGATAGCGGCAAGCATCGGGGCAAACGCTTCATCTGAGGCGGACGCACCGATGTGTGAGCCGCTCTCCAAAAAGCGGGAGATGGGGAAAACAGGCATTCATGCGGTTTCCCTGTAACCCATTCAACTTTTTTTCATAACAGTAATTTTTCATGGTAAATTTACACCCCGCCGTCCGACAGGAATCCGAGCGCTTCATGAACGAAACCGACAACAGTCTCGAACGCTATTTGGGTAGCAGCATCAAGGACATCCGGCGCTCGCACGGATTGACCATTGCCGACGTCGCCGCCCGTTCCGGCATCAGCCGGGGGATGCTTTCGCGCATCGAAAACGCCCAGACCGCGACCAGCCTGGATACGCTTTCCCGCCTGGCGCAGGCGCTTGGCGTTTCGCTGGCTTCGCTGTTCCGCGGCTACGATACCAAGGATGGCAGCGCGCAACTGGTCAAAAAGGATGAAGGCATGGAAGTGGTGCGGCGCGGCACCAAGCGCGGTCATACGTACCACCTGCTCGCCTACGATCAAGGACCGAAGAAAACCTTCGAGCCTTTTCTCATTTCCATTAATCACGATTCCGAGACTTTCCCTGTTTTTGAGCATCCGGGGCTGGAATTCATCTACATGCTCGAAGGCGAAATCGAATATCGCCACGGTCAGAATACCTATGCCCTGAAATCGGGCGACGCGCTCACCTTTCGCGGCGACATCCCGCATGGCCCGGAAACCCTCACCCGCTGCCCCATCCGCTTCTTGAGCATCCTGATGTACCCCGAACCCGACAGCGGTGGGGATGCCCAATGAAAGCCGGCATCTGTGTGGAAACCGCGGACAAGACCGACATCCCCGCCCTGATCGAACTCCTTGCCCTGCTCTTTTCCATCGAACAGGACTTTTGTCCCGACCCGGAAAAACAGCGGCGCGGACTGGAACGTCTGCTGGATGCGCCGGAAAACGGCGTCGTCTTTGTCGCCCGCGACATGGGCGGCGATGGTGACTGTCCGAAAAATCCCGCCATCGGCATGGCCAGCGCCCAACTGGTCATCTCCACCGCCAGCGGCGCGCCCTCCGCCTGGGTCGAGGATGTCGTTCTCAGGCCAGAATACCGGAAAATGGGCATAGGCCGCCAACTCCTTGCCGCCGCCGCCGCCTGGGCCAGACAAAAAGGCGCGCGCCGCCTGCAACTCCTCGCCGACGCCGACAACACGCCCGCGCTCGCTTTTTATGCGCGTCTCGATTGGCAACCCACGCACTTGTTCGCTTGGCGAATTTCCGTGTGATCAGGATGGCAGCCGTATTTAAACGTCATTCGCTTTAACCCAGATGACCAGCGCTGCGAGGGGGGGAATCGTTGTGGCAATCCATGCAACGATTCGGCTACCCGGAACGTCGGAACGAACCTCGGCGTTGGCTGGATTGCCGCGGGGCCTCGCCCCGGAGAATGACGAAAGGAAGCGTACCGGAGCGGATTTTCGTCGCTTATCCGAGTGCCTGTTCCAGATCGGCAAGCAGGTCGTCGATGTGTTCGATGCCGATGGAAAGCCGGATCATGTCTTCCGAAACGCCCGCCTTTTTCAGTTCCTCGCTGGAAAGCTGGCGGTGGGTGGTGGAGGCCGGATGGCAGGCGAGGCTCTTGCAATCGCCGATATTCACCAGCCGGGTAAAGAGCTTCAGGGCGTCCTGAAAGGCGATGCCGCCCGCAATGCCGCCCTTGACGCCGAAGGTGAGAATGCCGGAAGCGCGTCCGCGCAGGTATTTTTGCGCCAGCGGATAGCCGGGATTGCCGGGCAGCGCCGCGTAATTCACCCAACTGACCTTTGCGTGCGTTTGCAGGTAACGGGCAACTTTTTCGGCGTTGTCGCAAATGCGCTCCATGCGTAACGTCAGGGTTTCGACGCCTTGCAGGATCAAAAAGGCGTTGAAGGGACTGATCGCTGCGCCCATGTTGCGCAATGGCACGACGCGGGCGCGACCGATGTAGGCCGCGTCACCCAGCGCCTCGGTATACGTCACGCCGTGATAAGCGGGATCGGGTTCATTCAGGCAACGGAATTTTTGCGGGTGTTCGCGCCAGGGAAATTTGCCGCCGTCGACAATCACGCCACCCAGCGAATTGCCGTGACCGCCCAGGTATTTGGTGAGCGAATGCAGCACGATGTCCGCGCCATGCTCGATGGGACGGCAAAGAAAAGGCGAAGGCACGGTATTGTCCACAATCAGCGGCACGTGGCGCTGATGCGCGATTTCCGAGAGTTCTTCAAAATCGGTGATGTTGCCCAAGGGGTTGCCCACGGATTCGCAGAACACGGCCTTGGTTCTGGCGTCGATCAGGGTCTTCAATGCCGCCGGATTTTCCGGGTCGGCAAAACGTACTTCCACGCCACAGGCGGGCAAGGTATGGGAAAACAGCGTATAGGTGCCGCCGTATAGCGTGCTGGTGCTGACGATGTTGTCCCCGGCCTGGGCAATGGTCTGGATCGCGGCGGTAATCGCCGCCATGCCGGAGGCAAAGGCCAGTCCGGCAATGCCGCCTTCCAGCGCCGCGACTCGCTTTTCCAGCACATCCTGCGTCGGGTTCATGATGCGGGTATAGATATTGCCGGGAACTTTCAGGTCGAACAGATCCGCGCCGTGCCGGGAATCGTCGAAGGCGTAGGAAGTGGTCTGATAAATGGGCGTTGCCGCGGCGCGGGTTGTGGGATCGGGAGCATAACCCGCATGGACAGCCATCGTTTCGAGTTTCATGGGTGTTTTTTCCTTGTGTGGCACAAAAAAATCGCGCGGCGCATGAGGCCGCGCGACATATTGACGCGAACCTATTTTTTCTTGATCCAGGCGATCAGGCTTTGCCATTGTTCGAGATCGCGCTTGTTGCGGGCGCGCGGCGGGTCGAAGATGGTTTGTCCGGCGGCGGCGACATTCACGTAATTCTGCGTGTTCCGCAGATAGGCGACGATGGGAATGTCAAAATGCCGCAAGAATTCCTCCAGCATGCTGGCGGCGCGGGTGCGCGGATCGATGCGTATGGCGACAATGCCGATTTTTGCCAGACGCCCGCCCAGATCCCGGCGCAGGGTATTGAGAAAATCCTCGGTGGCCGCCATGTCGAAAATGGAAGGCACAATGGGAATCAACACCCGGTCTACCGCCCGAAGGTAATCGTTGAGCTTGTAGCCCTGGAACCCGGCGGGCGCGTCCAGAACCGCCCAGTCCGTTTCCTGCGGCATGCTGACGCTCATCTGGTTGCCGCCGAAGTAGCCGGTGATGGCGGGCAGTTCCGGCGCGCGAAAGGCCAGCCAACGCAACGCGGACTGCTGCCGGTCGAGATCGCAAAGACTGACGCTGTATTTTTGATTGGCGAAATACCCGGCAAGATTGGTCGCCAGCGTGGTCTTGCCCGCGCCCCCCTTGGGATTTGCCACCATGACTGCACGCATAGAACGACTCCTTCGATGGAATTGAAATGGACGCGCCATTATATTGCGGATCAGGACGATCGGAAGCGGGGATCAGGGCAGGGCAATCGCATGAACGCCTGTTTTTTCCTCTCCCGCTTCGCGGGAGGGAAAATAGCGGATGCGCATTCATTGATTCCTCTGCGCCAAGCGGCATGCCAATTGGTCATACCTTTCATCTGTTTTGTAAATATAATAAAATCAATATATTACGCACGATTTTTGGGGAAATTCACGAACTTGCCAGATTTTTTGCGCTCGTTTAGAATTTCGCGGTCTTACCAATTCAGGCGTTTTGATCGTGTCGCTTGCTCCTGGGCTTTCCGTACCCGCCAAACTTTCCGACGCCATTGCCGCGACGTTGGAGCGGCGCATTCTGGACGGCGTCTTCAGACCGGGCGACAAACTGCCCGCCGAGCGGGATCTGGCGGTGGAACTGGGTGTTTCCCGGCCATCGCTGCGCGAAGCCATGCAGAAACTGGCGGTCAGGGGATTGTTGTGGCGGCGGCAAGGCGACGGCACTTTCGTGACAGACGCGCTGCAATCGGTCTTTGCTGACCCTTGGCGGGAGATGCTGGCGGCGCAGCCAAACCTGCGTGAAGACATGCTGGAATTTCGCCGCCTGCTGGCGGCGCAGACGGCAGAATGGGCGGCGCAGCGGCGCGCGGAGGCCGACATGACCCTGCTTGCGGCAACCTTCGCCCGCCTCACGGCTGCCTTCGAGGCGGGCGCGACAGAGGAAATCGAAACGCTGGCGGCTTGCGATCGGGCGTTTCACCAGGCCATTGCCGATGCCGCTCACAATGTTTTTTCCGCGCACTTGACCGCCACGCTGTTGCGCTTTCTTGCCGATGATCTGCGCGTCAATCTGGCGGAACTCAAGGCGGTGCCGCGCGCCTTTGCCTTGCTCGAGACGCAGCAACAGGCGGTGTTTGCCGCCATTTGCGACCGCCGTCCCGCCGCCGCCCGCTTGGCCGCCGAAGCGCATATCGATTTCATCCACGCCAGCTTGGCGCAATCCCTGCGTTCGGCGGCGCGGCGCGAAACGGCAGTCCGCCGCCTGCAAACGCAGGACGCAACTTTTCCCATTTTTTCTCCCTGACTTGAAAGGAAATTTCCATGAGCGGCCATTACGTCATTCCCTTTGAACGCCTGCGCAGGAGCGATGTCGACCAGGTCGGCGGCAAGAATTCTTCGCTGGGCGAGATGATCAGTCAACTGGCTGGCTCCGGTGTACGCGTCCCTGGCGGCTTTGCCACCACGGCGCTGGCATATCGGGATTTTGTGGCGCAAAGCGGACTGGATGAGCGCATTGCCGATGCCCTGGAGCATCTGGATGTGGAAGACGTCAATGCCCTGGCGGCCTGCGGCGAAAAAATCCGCCGGTGGATTGTCGAAACGCCGTTTCCGACCGCGCTGATGGTAGCCATTACGGAACAATACCAAAGGCTGATCGAAGGCTCTTCGAGCAATGTCTCCTTCGCCGTGCGCTCTTCCGCCACTGCCGAGGATCTGCCGGACGCCGCCTTTGCCGGGCAGCAGGAAACTTTTCTCA
Source organism: Zoogloeaceae bacterium (assembly GCA_031259605.1). GTDB lineage: Bacteria > Pseudomonadota > Gammaproteobacteria > Burkholderiales > Rhodocyclaceae > Azovibrio. Next base: position 4,674 of record JAIRLE010000186.1, on the reverse strand, counting down.
ACATCGTCGGGCTGGACAACATTCTCTCCGCGATCAAGGAAGTCTTCGCCTCGCTCTACAACGACCGGGCAATTGCCTACCGGGTGCACATGGGCTTCGTCCATGCCGGCGTGGCGCTTTCCGCCGGGGTGCAACGCATGGTGCGCTCCGACCGTGGCGCGGCAGGAGTGATGTTTACGCTCGATACCGAATCGGGCTTTCGTGATGCCGTGTTCGTCACTTCCAGCTACGGCCTGGGCGAAACCGTGGTGCAGGGCGCGGTCAATCCCGATGAATTCTATGTGCACAAACCCATGCTGGAAGCGGGCAAGAAGGCCGTCATCCGCAAAAATCTCGGCTCCAAGATGATCAAGATGGTCTTTTCCGCCGAAAAAACGGCGGGCAAATCCACGCTCATCGAAGAAGTGCTGCAGACCGACCGTATCCGCTTTTCCCTTGGCGACGCCGAGGTGGAGGAACTGGCGCGTTATGCCATAACCATAGAGAATCATTATCAGTGTCCGATGGACATCGAATGGGGCAAGGACGGCATCGACGGCAAGCTCTACATCCTCCAGGCGCGGCCGGAAACCGTGAAAGCGCGGGAAGACGGCAAGCGGCAGGAAAAATTCAAGCTGAAATCCTTCTCCAAAGTCCTGGCCACTGGTCGCGCCATCGGGCAGAAGATCGGCGCGGGGCAGGTGAGGATCGTCCTCAACCCGAAGGAGATGGACAAGGTGCGGCCCGGCGACGTGCTGGTGGCCGACATGACCGACCCCAACTGGGAGCCGGTGATGAAACGCGCTTCCGCCATCGTCACCAACCGGGGCGGGCGCACCTGCCATGCCGCCATCATCGCCCGCGAACTGGGCGTGCCCGCCATCGTCGGCTGCGGCGACGCGACCCAGATGCTTCCCGATGGCGAGATCGTCACCGCTTCCTGCGCCGAGGGCGATACCGGCCACGTCTATCGCGGCAAGCTGGATTATGAAGTCATCACCCATGATGTTTCTGTCATGCCGGATATTCCCGTGAAAGTCATGATGAACGTGGGCAACCCGGAACTGGCCTTCGAGTTTGCGCAAATCCCCAACGCGGGCGTGGGTCTGGCGCGGGTGGAATTCGTCATCAACAACGTGATCGGCATCCATCCCAAGGCCATCCTGGAAATCGACCGCCTGCCCGCGGGCAAGCGCGAGGAAATCGAGCGTCGCGCGCGCGGTTATGCCAATCCCGTGGAATTCTTCGTGGAAAAACTTGCCGAGGGCGTGGCGACCATCGCCGCTGCCTTCTGGCCGAAGCCGGTGATCGTGCGGCTTTCCGACTTCAAGTCGAACGAATACAGAAAGCTTCTGGGCGGCGAGCTCTACGAGCCGGAAGAGGAAAATCCCATGCTGGGCTTCAGGGGCGCGTCGCGCTATATCGCGCACACTTTCCGCGACTGTTTTGAACTCGAATGCCGCGCCATGAAGAAAGTGCGCGAGGCGATGGGACTCACCAACGTCTGGCTGATGGTACCTTTCGTGCGCACGCTGGAAGAAGGCAGGGGCGTCGTCCAGCTTCTCGCCGAACATGGATTGAAGCAGGGCGAGAACGACCTGAAACTCATCATGATGTGCGAGATTCCTTCCAACGCCCTCTTGGCAGACGCCTTCCTCGACATCTTCGACGGCTTTTCGATTGGCTCGAACGATCTCACGCAATTGACCCTGGGGCTGGATCGCGATTCCGGGCTGGTCGCCAATCTTTTCGACGAGCGTGACCCGGCGGTAAAACGCCTGCTTTCCATGGCCATCGAGACCGCCAACCGCAAGGGGAAATACGTGGGCATCTGCGGCCAAGGGCCGTCGGATCACGCCGATCTCGCCGAATGGCTGATGGATCAAGGCATCCAGAGCATGTCGTTGAACCCGGACACGGTGGTGGAGACCTGGCAAAAGCTGGCGCGGCACGGGATCAGGAATCGGTAACGCGTGTCCGGGTCGAGCATCCGTTCGCGGCCATCACGCAGATGGGGGGCAAGTTGCTCCGCGCCATCGGCCAGGCGCGAGCGAACTGTGCGATGACGATGATGGCGGCTTGCTGCAACCTGAAGCGGCTGGTCTATTTTCAGGAGGCTGGGATCAAGGCCTTGTAACGCCCGAAATGGGACGAATCGCCGCTGTCCGAGGCGATTCGAGGCAAAAACGGGGCAACGCCGCCGGAGAAAGCGGTGATTTGTCAAAGAAATTGCGCCGGGGTCGCTCTCAAACATCATTGCGTAGCAGAATTTGTTGAAAATATCAGGTTATTCGAGGTGCTCCTAAAAACCATCCTGTCCTCCACCCGCGCCACCTAAAAATTCCCCGTCCGGAAATCAAACGCGCTGTACTATTCCTCTCATTCACAGGGAAATATCCGCTTTATTCGGCGCGGGACGGATTGCACGCGAAGAAATGGGCGAGAACGCGGCGACCTCCCCTTTTTCCTCAGACGCGGGCGGCAGGAGCGCCTCAAGCGCCTGGGCGTTTTCCGCCCTCAGCCGGATGCTGGCGAGGAATTGTTTGATGATGGGCAGGGATTGTGCCAACGGCATCGCGGGGCGGTCTTTCATCTGCGGGTCGATGTTGAAGGCAAAGGCGTTGATCTGCGCCTGCACGGCAGGCAGCAGCGGGTCGTTTTCCGTCGCGGGCAGGCTGGCGGTCAGGCCATACACTTCGCCTTGCGGCGCGGCGCGTTCTTTCCAATAGGGGGTGCCGTTGTCAAAAAGCTCCAGCCGCACACGGCCATTGGGCAAGCGTTCTTCCCGGTAGGGAACCGTGCGGCGGCCGTATAGTCCGGCATCGAACGGGCCTATGCGCACGGCTTCCGTGACCTGTTCGCCGCCACGCGGCCCGGCTGGCAGGACGGCGGCGGCGTTGGTCAATCGGTTGGTCTGAAAACGCACCGTAAAGAGCAGGCCCGGTTCGTTTTTCATGCGCAGCGTCGTCTGGCTGGCGTAGGGCTGTGCCGAAACACCCTGCACGAAGCCGTAAGGAACACAAAAACCCGCCTCTGCCGGTATCTCGCCCACCGCGCGCGGGCGGAACCTTTTGAGCAGCGCCAGCGTGGCGTCCTGCCGGGTTTGCCCCTCGGGGATGCCCTCCTGGTTCATCCGCAAGCGGTAGATGCGCGGGGCGCGCCACAGCCACAGCCAACCCGCGTAGTAGTAGGTGTCCTTGTCCACCCAGGTCTCGGGGATGCTTTCCCAGTCGGCGATCTCCTGTTCGACTTCTTTGATTTTGTCGCGCCAGTCTTGAACGTATTGCTCGGGTGTTCGGCGGTACTGCGGGGGAATGCGGAGGTCGGGAGGTTTTGGACTTTTGGCTCTTTCGATGGAATCTTCCAACATCTCATTGAGAGTAATAATCCTTCGCCTCGCCCGCTGGATGTGGGCGGGTTCGAATACTTCGTCGTCGTGGATGGATCTGGAGTATTTGCCATTGCCGTAGACATGACGCATGAACTCTTTCCGCGTGGTGGCGTCACTGATTTCCACGGTGAATTCGCCGCTGTCGTGACTATCCTGCATCACGCCCAAGGCATCGCTGAACTGGCCGCCGCCAATCTGCTCGTAAGAATTGCTCTTGGGCGGCTCGGTGGCGGCTTGAATTTCACCCGGCAGGTCGACCAGATGGTAGCCCACGCATTCCGTGCGCCAGCCTTCGGGCGATTGATAGCCGGACTGCACGGCCAGCGTCCGGTTCTGCCGAGTGCTGGCCTGGGCATTGGCGGCATCGCTTGCCGCTGTTTCCTGCCGGTTCAGCGCATCGTTGCAGCCGGGCAGCGCCAGACCCAAGCACAGCAGCAGTAGCGGCAGGGCCGCGCGTTGTGTTGTCTTCTTCATGGTTTCGTCTCCGCCCAAGCAGGTTTGTCGTCGGTCTTGTCCATAGTAGGACATGAGGGAGCCTCTAAAAACCTGGAGTGTGTGCCATAGGTTTGATGTAACAGAGGTCGGGCCATAGATTGGACTATATGCTGTGAAGTACATTCAGTGGGGCACATCGAAAACCCCCACTCCTTTGGTAAAATTACGTTGTTCTGACTCCTGCCCCCATACCGATGAAACCGCGTAGCGCCATCAAGACCGACCTGTTTGCCGACGAACATCACCGTCAGAAGATCGACGCGCTGGGAGACCCGCTCTCCGAGATTGATTTGCACATTGATTTTGCGGCGCTGGCCGCCGAGATCGACCGGATTGCTCCTCGTCTGGTGAATCCACAGGGCGGGCGTCCGCCGTACCCGACCGAGACGATGGCGCGCATTCTGGTTCTGAAGCGCCTGTACAACCTTTCGGACGAGCAGATGGAATACCAGTTGCTCGATCGCATGAGCTGCAAGCGGTTCTGCGCTCTGGGCAATGCAGGCAACATCCCGGATCGCGCCACCGCGCGGGTCTTCGAGAACCGCATTGGCCAGGCCGGGGCAAAAGCCTTGTTCGATGGTGTTTCGGCACAGTTGCTCAAAAAGGGGTTTATCGCGCGCGGTGCTCAGACCATCGACGCCACCTGGACGAAGAAGCATGGCAAGAGTGACTTCGGCTACAAGCTGTCGCTCAATGTCGACCAGAAATACAAGTTCATCCGCAGAATCGAGACCGGCACGGCCAGCACGCACGACAGCCAGCACTTTGACGAGGTTCTCGATACGGCGAACACAAGCCGCGATGTTTAT
>JAIRLE010000119.1 GCA_031259605.1 Zoogloeaceae bacterium | reverse complement strand
CCGAAAAGGATTACCGCCCGAAAGTCCATGGTGCGCGCGAGTTCCAGCGTATGTTCTATCAGCGTGGAGCCGATGCCCCGCCGCTGACAGGCGGGCAGGACGCTCACGGGGCCGAGGGTCAGCGTCTCCCATTCGCGGGTATCGTTTGCGACCCCGCTTCGGGTATACATGATGCTTCCGACCACGTTGCCGGCAATTTCCGCGACGAAATCCAGTTCCCGCACAAACGCGGGGCTGTCGCGCAGCCTGTGCGCCAAGAGCGCCTCGACGCCGCTCGCGTGAGGCGCATTCCTGAACGCTTCATGAGTGATTTTTTCGGTGGCAAAATAGTCGGCAGGCGTTTCCTGCCGTAGATGGATTCTGTTCATCGTAAAATCAACTCTGGTTTGAAACCCCGGACTGAAGGCCGGGGTTTCGACCGCAGCCATTGGGAAGGGGAAAGAAACCCCTTCCCAATGGCGTTAGATTTTGCTGGCTGGCTATCCGTTCCGCGCCTTGCAAAGCAAAAAGGAGGCTTTCGCCTCTTTTTCCAGGTGCCGTTTCCCTTCAAGCTCCAAGTGCGGCCCGAGCCTGGTTGGCCAAGGCGGCAAAGGCGGCCTTGTCGAAAACGGCGAGATCCGCGAGCACCTTGCGGTCGACTTCGATGTTGGCTTTTTTCAGTCCGTCCATGAAGGTGCTGTATTTCAGGCCCACTTCACGGGAAGCCGCGTTGATGCGGGCAATCCACAGGGCGCGGAACTGACGTTTTCTCTGGCGGCGATCGCGGTAGGCATATTGACCGGCCTTCATCACCGCCTGCTTGGCGATGCGATAGACGTTCTTCCTGCGACCGCGATAGCCCTTGGCCTGTTCCAGGACTTTCTTGTGACGCGCGCGCGCCGTGACGCCACGTTTGACTCTGGGCATGTTCTTCTCCTCTTGTCAAGCGTAGGGCAACATGGCGCGCACCATGGCGATGTCGCATTCCCGCACACTGGTGATGCCGCGCAACTGGCGCTTGACCTTGGTGGTCTTCTTGGTGAGGATGTGGCGCTTGAACGCCTGACCCCGCTTGATGCTGCCGGAAGCGCGCACCTTGAAACGCTTCGCGGCACCGCTCTTGGTCTTCATTTTGGGCATGATGCCTCCTGTCATTCATGGCGGCAGGTGTTCCCCCTCGGGGACGCTTGCATGACCCGCCGCCACTTCTTGTGACAAGCCGTCTCACGAAACGGCCTGTCGAAACCGTGATTCAGGCAACCGCCTTGTCCTTGTTGGCGGCTTGCTTTTCGGATTTCTCCACGGATTGCTCCGTTTTCCCGGGTTTCGCGGGTTTTTCCGCCTTGTCTCCGGGTTTTTTCTTCACGGGGGCGATGATCATGATCATCTGCCGCCCTTCCATTCGGGGCATCTGCTCGACCAGGCCGTAAGGCTCCAAATCGACCTTGACGCGCTCCAGCTGGCGCATCCCGAATTCTTGGTGCGCCATTTCGCGGCCACGGAAGCGCAAGGTCACTTTCACCTTGTCTTCTTCTTCCAGAAAGCGAATCATGTTGCGCAGCTTGATCTGGTAGTCGTTTTCGTCGGTGCCGGGGCGCAGCTTGATTTCCTTGACCTGCACCTGCTTTTGCTTCTGCTTTGCCTCGTGCGCCTTCTTGGCTTCCTGATACTTGAATTTGCCATAGTCCATGATGCGGCAAACCGGCGGCGCCGCCTGCGGCGCGATTTCCACCAGATCCAGACCTGCTTCCTCAGCCAGATAATTGGCCTGACGAGAACTCACGACCCCCAATTGTTCGCCTTCTGCGCCAATCAGCCGGATTTCCGGCGCGTTGATTTCTTCATTCAAGCGATGCGACTTGTTCAGAGCGATGACAAAACTCCCGAAAATGACAAAAAATCCGTGTTGAAAAATTATACCGCGCGTCCTCGCGCCGCAACCTCTTGTTGAAGCCGCGCAATCAGGTCGTCTACGGGCAACTGCCCCAGATCCTGACCGCCGCGGGTACGCACGGCAACCAGATTGCCCGCCTTTTCCCGATCGCCCACAATGAGCTGATAGGGCAGGCGCTGCAAACTGTGGGCGCGAATTTTATAGGTGATTTTCTCATTGCGCAAATCGGCTTCCGCATGAAAGCCATGCGCCTTCAGCTTTTTCACCACATTTTCGGCATAGTCGGCCTGGTGTTCGGAGATATTCATCACGACCGCCTGTACCGGCGCAAGCCACAGGGGGAGCACACCCGCATAATGCTCAATGAGAATGCCGACAAAGCGTTCCAGCGAGCCAAAGAGCGCCCGGTGCAGCATGACCGGACGTTTGTGGACGTTGTTCGCATCCACGTAGTGGATGTCGAAACGCTCCGGCAGGTTCATGTCGACTTGCAGTGTGCCGCACTGCCAATCGCGACCGATCGCGTCGCGCAGCACGAATTCCAGCTTCGGGCCGTAGAACGCGCCCTCGCCGGGAAAAAGCGTGTAGGTCACGCCCATGTGCTCCATCGCCTCTCGCAGCGCGCTTTCGAGCGTGTCCCATGTTGCGTCGGAGCCAATACGGTTGTCCGGGCGAGTGGAGAGTTTTACCCGCACATCCTCAAAACCGAAGTCCTTGTAAATGCTGAAGATGAGTTTTACCACGTCGCGGCATTCGGCTTCCATCTGTTCTTCGGTACAGAAGATGTGCGCGTCGTCCTGGGTGAAATGACGTACACGCAAAAGCCCGTGCAGCGCGCCGGAAGGTTCGTAGCGGTGCACCTTGCCGAATTCCGCCATGCGCAGCGGCAGGTCGCGGTAACTCTTGACGCCCTGGGCGTACATCGCCGCCGCGCCGGGACAATTCATGGGTTTCAGGGCAAAAACGCGCTCATCCTCGGTTTTTGTGGTGAACATGTTTTCCCGGTAATTGAACCAGTGCCCGGAGGTCTCCCACAGGGCGCGATCCATCACGTCAGGGGTGTTGACTTCGACATAACCCGCCCGTTCCTGGCGATCGCGCATATAATCGATGAGTTGCCGGAACAGGAACCAGCCCTTGGGATGCCAGAACACCGAACCCGGCGCTTCTTCCTGGAAATGGAACAAATCCAGTTGCTGCCCCAGCTTCCTGTGGTCGCGTTTTTCGGCTTCTTCCAGCAGGGCGAGATAGGCGTCCAGTTCTTCCTTGTTCGCCCAGGCGGTGCCATAGATGCGTTGCAGCATCGCGTTTTTCGAGTCGCCGCGCCAATAGGCCCCGGCCACCTTCATCAGTTTGAATGCCTTCAATTTGCCGGTGGAAGGCACATGCGGGCCACGGCACAGGTCGATGAAATCGCCCTGGCGGTAGAGGGAAACTTCCTCGCCCGCAGGAATGGCGGCGATCAGCTCGGCCTTGTATTTTTCGCCTGCCTCCAGGAAGAAGCGGACGGCTTCGTCCCGCTGCCAGACTTCGCGGACGATGGGAATATCCCGCTTGGCGAGTTCCCTCATGCGTTTTTCGATGGCCGCCAAGTCTTCGGGGGTAAAGGGACGCGTGTAGGCGAAATCGTAGTAGAAGCCGTTTTCGATTGTCGGGCCGATGGTGACCTGCGCTTCCGGGTGGAGTTCCTTGACCGCATGCGCCATCAGGTGGGCAGTGGAATGACGAAGGATGGAAAGCCCTTCGGCGTCCTTGCCGGTGAGGATGGAAAGCGTCACGTCGGTTTCGATCAAGAAGGACGTATCCACCAGACGCCCGTCCACCTTGCCCGCCAGCGCCGCCCTGGCCAGACCCGTGCCGATGCCGGCGGCGACTTCGGTTACGCGCACGGGGCAGGGGAAAGCGCGGAGGGAACCATCGGACAGACGAATTTCAGGCATGTATGGGTATCCAGAAAACCAGAACACAACAAAAAATGCGGCCAAGCCGCATTGGTTTTGCCGTTCATGACCACACCAAAAAGTGTGGTAGGCGCGATTGGATTCGAACCAACGACCCCCACCATGTCAAGGTGATGCTCTAACCAACTGAGCTACGCGCCTGGAAAGCACGGCATTATACGGAGCGGGAAAGGCAAGTCAAGGCGGCGGGAAACATGACGCAAAAAATTATCGCGCCGTCTTGGAAAAATTTACACGCCACGCCGCAAGCTGACATAATCCACAACCTATCTTTTTGCTGCTGGCAAAATTTGGCGGCAGCCCTTCAGGGCTGCCGGTCTGACTCCATTGGAAAGGGGTTTCTCTCCCCTCCCCAATGGCTGCGGTCGAGACCTTGGTCTTCGGGCCGGAGTCCCAACCTTTGTGCCGCCCTGAAAAGCGGGGTTTCAAACCGGAGTTGGTTTTACGATGAAAATTGCCATTGCCGGAACCGGCTACGTCGGACTCTCGCTCGCCGTGCTGCTGGCCAGACGCCATGAAGTCGTTGCCCTGGACATCGCGCCGGAAAAGGTGGCGATGATCAATCGACGGGAATCGCCCATCGAGGACGCGGAGATCGCAGACCATCTTGGCGGCGGCTCCCTGAACCTTACCGCCACGCTGGACAAGGCCAAGGCTTACGCCGGGGCGGCGTTCGTCATCATTGCCACGCCCACGGATTACGATGTCAATACCAATGCTTTCGATACGGCTTCCATCGAGGCGGTAATCGGCGACGTGCTTGCCCTTGCCCCGGCGGCGGTGATGGTCATCAAATCCACTGTGCCCGTGGGCTATACAGAGGAAATTCGGCGGCGGTTTGCTTGCGACAACATCCTTTTTTCGCCGGAATTCCTGCGTGAGGGCCGCGCACTGCATGACAACCTTTATCCTTCGCGCATCGTGGTGGGCGAACGTTCGGAACGCGCCGCGGCCTTCGCCCGGCTGCTCAAGGAAGCGGCGCTCACCCCGGATGTGCAGGTGCTTCTGACCAACAGCGCCGAGGCCGAAGCCATCAAACTCTTTGCCAATACCTATCTGGCCATGCGCGTTGCCTATTTCAACGAACTCGACAGCTACGCTCTTGCGCATGGGCTGGATACCCGCCAGATTATCGACGGCGTTTGTCTCGATCCCAGAATCGGCGCGCACTACAACAATCCCAGTTTCGGTTATGGCGGCTACTGCCTGCCCAAGGATGCGAAACAATTGCTGGCCAATTACCGTGATGTGCCGCAAAACCTGATCCGCGCCATCGTCGAATCCAACGGCACACGCAAGGATTTTATTGCCGATGACATTTTGCGCCGCCAGCCTGAAGTCGTGGGCGTCTATCGCCTGGTCATGAAGGCGGGGTCGGACAATTTCCGCGCCTCCAGCATTCAGGGCATCATGAAGCGCATCAAGGCCAAGGGCGTCAAGGTCATTCTTTACGAACCCGCCTTGCAGTCGCGTGAGTTCTTCCATTCCCCGGTCACGCATGATCTTGCCGCCTTCAAGCGCGATGCGGATGTGATCATCGCCAACCGCAGAACCCCGGCGCTCGCGGATGTGGCGGATAAACTCTATACCCGCGATCTGTTCGAGACGGATTGAACATGAAAACCCTCCTCACTGGTTCCGCCGGATTTATCGGTTCCGCCCTGACCCTGCGCCTGCTGAAACGCGGCGATATGGTTGTCGGCATCGACAACCACAACGCCTACTATGACCCCGCGCTCAAGGAAGCGAGGCTTTCGCGCCATGCCACGCACCCGAACTACACCCATCTGCGCATCGACCTTGCCGATCGCCAGGCCATCGCCGACGCTTTTGCCACGCACCAGCCGGAACGTGTGGTCAATCTCGCGGCGCAGGCAGGTGTGCGCTATTCCATCGAAAATCCGCTCGCCTACATCGACAGCAACATCACAGGTTTTGCGCACATCCTTGAAGGCTGCCGCCAGTGCCAGGTCGGACATCTGGTCTACGCCAGCAGTTCCAGCGTCTACGGCGGCAATACCGCCATGCCTTTTTCGGTGCATCACAATGTCGATCACCCGTTGAGTCTTTATGCTGCCAGCAAGAAATCGAATGAGCTGATGGCGCACGCCTACAGCCATCTGTATGACCTGCCGACTACCGGCCTGCGCTTCTTTACGGTGTACGGCCCTTGGGGACGTCCTGACATGGCGCTGTTCAAATTCACCCGCGCCATTCTCGCGGGCGAGCCGTTGCCGGTATTCAATTACGGCAAGCACAAGCGCGACTTCACCTATATCGACGACATCGTGGAGGGCATCGTTCGCGTTCTCGACCGTCCCGCACCCAAAAACCCTGGCTGGCGCGGCGACGCGCCCGACCCTGGCAACAGCGCCGCGCCCTGGCGTGTTTACAACATCGGCAACAGTCGTCCGGTGGAACTCATGGACTACATCGCCGCGCTGGAAAAGGCGCTGGGCAGAAAAGCCCGGCTCGACCTCCTGCCGCTGCAACCCGGCGATGTCCCCGACACCTGGGCCGATGTCAGCGACCTCGCCGGGGAATTCCACTACCAGCCCGCGACGCCAGTGGAAACCGGCATCGCCCGTTTCGTGGCGTGGTATCGAGACTATTTCAATGTCCCCGCGGACGGCGTTTGTTGAAATGCGCTCCTCAATCATCGGCGGACAATTGCCGTTCGATGTTCGTCCCGTCCGCCAGCGACGCGGTGCTTGACCCTGCAAGTCCATGACCCGCAAGCGGCAACTCATCCTGGATACCGCGCTCCTCCTTTTTCACGCGCATGGCTATCGCATGGTCGGCATCGACCGCGTCCTGGCCGAATCCGATTAGCGACAGCCCTTCAGGGCTGTCGGTCCAACTCCATTG
>JAIRLE010000096.1 GCA_031259605.1 Zoogloeaceae bacterium | reverse complement strand
ACGGTGAGCGCCGGAACCCTGGCGGGCGACACGAACAGCCTGCAAGGCGCTATCACCAACAACGCCGCCGTGGAATTCCATCAGACCGCCAGCGGCACATATGCGGGCAACATGAGCGGAACGGGTTCCCTGACCAAGACCGGCACAGGCACATTGACCTTGAGCGGAACGAACACCTACACCGGCATGACCACGGTGCGCAGCGGAACCCTGGCCCTGAACGGCAATCTGACTTCTTCAAAAGACCTGACCCTGTACGGCGGGGCGACCTTCCAGAAAGGCTCCTACAGTCACTCCCTGGACAGCGGTTCCCTGAACGTCAACGCGGCCAACGGCCAGAGCGCCACCTATGACGGCGACCTGAGCGCCGTGAACGCCACCCTGAACTTCATTTCCTCCGTCAATCCCACGGCTCCCCTGTTGAAGGTCACCGGCGACGCCAATGTCAGCGGCAGCACCTACAACGTGGGTCTGGCGGGCGGCACGGCCCTGACCCCCGGTTCCACTCTGACCCTGCTTGAGGTTGATCCGGGGAAAACGCTCATGGCAACCGGCCTTCAGCGCGGCAGCGGCATTGTCCGGATCGGTTCCACCGTGGCGCACGACATCACCGCCGCCACGACCGTTGATCCGCTCAGCGGCGTCCTGAGCGCGGTTGTGGCGCAGGTGAGTCCGGGCCGGGCCACGGAACAGTCCAAAGCCCTTTCCGAAGGCCGACTCGGCGGCATGACCCTGGCCCTGCAAGGCTCCGACCTCATCGCGGACCGGGGCACCAACGCCGCCGTCAGCGCCGCCGGAACGGCGGGAACCTATGGCTTTGCCGGATTCGGCGCGCTCTCCGGCGCTTCCCTGCGCTACAACACCGGATCGCACGTTGACATGAACAGCCTTTCCCTGCTGGCCGGTCTGGCCTGGGGAACCGACCTTGCGCCGGGGCGGCTCACCCTGGGCGCGTTTTTCGAGTACGGCAACGGCTCGTACGACACGCACAATTCCTTCAGCAACGCCGCTTCCGTGGACGGCGACGGCGACACGTATTACGCGGGCGGCGGCATCCTCGGCCGCATGGACTTCATCAACACCGGGCCGGGGCATTTTTACGCGGAAGCCTCTTTCCGCGCGGGCGGCGTCCATAACGAGTACGACAGTTCCGATCTGCGCGACGCCTCGGGCCGCAGGGCGGAATACGATTCCTCATCCGCCTACTACGGCTTCCATCTCGGAGGCGGCTATATCTGGAACATCACGGAGGCGGCTTCCCTCGACCTCTACGGCAAATACTTCTGGACCCGGCAGGAAGGCGATTCCGTCACGCTGTCCACCGGCGACAGGGTGCGCTTCAAGGACGCGGATTCCAGCCGCCTGCGCGTCGGCGGGCGCTTCGCCTATACCGTGAACGAATATTTCAGCCCCTACGTCGGCGCGGCCTGGGAGCATGAGTTCGACGGCAGGGCCAGAGCCACGACCAACGGCTTTTCCATAGACGCCCCTTCCCTGCGCGGGGACACGGGCATCGGGGAACTCGGCCTGACCCTCACTCCCTCGGCAACGCTGCCCCTGTCCTTTGACCTGGGCGTTCAGGGCTATACGGGCAAGAGGGAAGGCGTGACCGGGAGCTTGCGGATCAGATTGGAGTTCTGAGCCGGGAGAGAGCTGGTCCTCCACAACGGGACAACCTGTTGCTTTCATAGACGTTGGGGATTGGATGACGGTCAGGGTGCCGTTACCGTTACAAGGGTGCCAGCAGGGCGGCGAGGTCTTCGGGGTCGAATTTCGGAGTATTGGCCTGTCCTTCGGAAAGAATGCCGCTGACGAGGCTGGCCTTTTTTTCTTGCAGGGCAAGGATTTTTTCTTCGATGCTGTTCGCGATAATCAGCTTGTAGACGAACACCGGCTTGTCCTGGCCCAGACGATAGGCGCGGTCGGTGGCCTGGTTTTCCACCGCCGGATTCCACCATGGGTCGTAATGGATGATGGTGTCCGCCGCCGTCAGGTTCAGTCCCACGCCGCCCGCTTTCAGGCTGATGAGAAAAATTGGCGCGGCTCCGGCTTGAAACGCCTTGATCGGCGTTTCCCGATCCCGGGTCTCGCCCGTGAGCCGCAAGTAAGGCAAGCGGGCATTGTCCAGCTCGATCTGGATGAGATGGAGCATGGCGGTGAATTGCGAAAACAGCAGGACACGCCGTCCTTCCGTCACCATCTCCGGCAGCATGTCCATGAGCAGGGCGAGCTTGGCGCTTTCGCGGATCCTGTGCGCGGCGGCGGATTTGACCAGGCGCGGATCGCAGCAGACCTGGCGCAATTTCAGGAGCGCGTCGAGAATGACCATCTGGCTTTGCATCAGGCCATGGCGGGCGATTTGGGCGCGCACCCGTTCGTCCATCGCGGCGCGCACCGCGGCGTACAGGTCACGCTGTCCGCCGACAAGCTCCACGCTGCGGATGATGGTGGTCTTGGGCGGCAATTCGGTGGCCACTTCGTCTTTCTTCCGGCGCAGGATGAAGGGACGGACGCGCCGCGCCAGCAAGTCGCGGCGCAGCGCATCGCCATGCTTTTCAATGGGATTGCGCCACATGCGGGTAAAGCTCTTCAGATCGCCCAGAAATCCCGGCAAGAGAAAATCGAACTGCGTCCACAATTCGCCCAGATGGTTTTCCAGCGGCGTGCCCGTGAGGCAAAGGCGGTGCGTGGCGCGGATGCGGCGGATTTCCTTCGCGCTCTTGCTGCGCGCGTTCTTCACCATCTGCGCCTCGTCCAGCACCAGCATGTAATAATCGTGGGCGCGCAACGCCTCGCCGTCGCGCCAGAGCAGCGGGTACGTGGTGAGAATGACGTCATGCTCCGGGATATGGACGAAGCGGCTGCGGCGGCCATGACCGTGCAGGCTCAACACGCGCAGATCGGGCGCGTAGCGGACGGCTTCGTTTTTCCAGTTGAAGATGAGCGATGTGGGCAGGACCACCAGCGCTGGACACGTCAGGCGTCCGGCTTCCTTTTCGCACAGCAGGTGCGCCAGCGTCTGCGCGGTCTTGCCCAGCCCCATGTCGTCGGCAAGGATGCCGGAAAGTCCGTGTTCACGCAGATATTGCAGCCAGGCCAGGCCCCGGCGCTGATAATCGCGCAGTTCGAGGCGCAATCCTCTAGGCGGCGCGACCGCCTGTACGCCCTGCGCGTTGCGCAGACGCTCTCCCAGTTGGCGCACGGATTCCGCTCCGTGAAACTGCCAGCGGCGCGTATCCTGCAGAAAATCGAGACGTTCGGCGTCAAAGCGGGAAAGGCGCAGCGGCCCGTAGCGATGCCCGTCGAAGAGATCGATCAACAAACGCACCAGCGGCTTGATGCGTTCGGCGCGCACCCGCAAACAACGGTTGTTCGCGCTAAAAAGCAGGATGTTTTCATCATCAGGAATATCGGATATCGACAGGGCGTCCAGCCAGCGCGCCTCGCGGCGCAGCAAGTCGGCAAGCAGGACGGCGAGCGGCAGACGCTCGCCAGCCGCCAGTATGCTCATGTCCAGATCGATCCCGCCGCTGGTGTTTTCCCTGACATGCGCTTCCCAACCTTCGGCTTCCAGTATATCCGGCTCGGTCTCGACGATTCCGGGAAGCGGAGTTTTCGGCGAATGCTCCCGGCGCGCAAAGGCGCGTCTGTTTTCCACCGCCTGGCTTAGATTCCTGAGATCGTGAATCCACGACAAGACGCCGGGCGAAGGCTCTGGCGCGGAAACAGCGGCCTTGGCATGAGCGGCGGCGTTCGTTACCATATTCTGAAGAGCATCAATGCCAGCAGCGCCGCCAGCAGCGCCAGCCAGCAGTTCTGCCCGCGCAGGGCGGCATTGATGCGGCGCACCTCCTTTTGCAGGGCTTTGTCCGGCGCGGTGCCCACCGGTTGCAGGGCATGCGCCAAAAGGCGCGGCAGTTGCGGCAAACGCTGCGCCCATTGCGGCGCTTCACGCCGCACGCCGCGAATGAAGCCGCGCCAGCCCAATTGTTCGTTCATCCAGCGTTCGAGAAAGGGCTTGGCGGTTTTCCATAAATCCAGTTCCGGATCGAGCTGCCGCCCCAGACCCTCGATGTTCAACAAGGTTTTTTGCAGCATGATGAGCTGCGGCTGGATTTCCACATTGAAGCGGCGGCTGGTTTGGAAAAGGCGCAGCAGCACCTTGCCGAAGGAGATGTCCTTCAGGGGACGATCAAAAATGGGTTCGCAGACGGCGCGAATTGCCGCCTCGAATTCATCGATGCGCGTATCCTGCGGCACCCAACCGGATTCCACATGCGTCTCGGCCACCCGCCGGTAATCGCGCCGGAAAAAAGCGAGAAAATTCTGCGCCAGATAATTCTTGTCGGTATCCGTGAGCGTGCCGACGATGCCGAAATCCAGCGCGATGTAACGGCCATCGTCGTGCACGAAGATGTTGCCGGGGTGCATGTCGGCATGGAAAAACCCGTCCCGGAACACCTGGGTGAAAAAAATCTCCACGCCCGCCGTGGATAGCCGCTGCAAATCCACGCCGCGCGCGCGCAAGGTGTCCGTGCGGGAAATGGGCGTGCCCTGCATGCGCTGCATCACCATCACCGTCGGAGTGCACCAGTCCCAGAAGACTTCCGGCACGATGAGCAGATTGGAATCGAGAAAGTTGCGGCGCAACTGTGCGCAGTTGGCGGCTTCGCGCATCAAATCCAGTTCGTCGCGCAGGTATTTGGCAAATTCCGCCACGACAGCGCGCGCTTTCAGGCGCCGACCATCCGCCCAGATTTTTTCCAGCAGCCAGGCAGCCATGTCCATCAGCGCCAGATCGTGTTCGATGACGCCGCGCATGTCCGGACGCAGGATTTTCACCGCCACTTCGCGCCCGTCCGGCAAGGCGGCGAAATGCACCTGCGCGATGGAAGCCGAGGCGACGCATGTCGAATCGAAAGTGCCGAAGACCTCCCGCGCTGGCCGTCCATAGGCGCGTTCGATTTCCAGCAGGGCGATTTCCGGCGAAAATGGCGGCACCTGATCCTGCAAGCGCGCCAGTTCGTCGGCAATGTCCGGCGGCAGCAAGTCGCGGCGCGTGGAGAGCATCTGTCCGAACTTGACGAAAATCGGCCCCAGCCGCTCCAATGCCAGACGCAAACGCTCCGCCCTTGGGCGCGTCAAATCCCGCCAGAACAACGCTCGCCGTCCCCAGCGCGCCAAGCCGTGCGCCGCCGCCATGTCCAATACCATATCGTCCAGCCCGTAACGGGCGACGATAAAGAAAATCCTGAGCAAACGGAAGAAACGCATCATGTTCAGAGGACAGGAGAAGCGGACGAAAAAAGACAGAGTATAAAGCAAGAAACCCGCGACAACCTTTTCTTCCCGCTCCGATCAAACCAAACGTCATTGCGAGTGAACCCCTGCCTGTGAATGACCCCGGCATCACCGGATTTCCGAGAGTGTTTATGTAAATATATATAACGCTGTCTGTTGAAGCATGGAGAACATGTCGGTTGTTGTGACGGCATGCCAGATGCGCAAGGAGAGGTCGACCATGAATTTCCTGCGAGAAACGATTTTGGCTCGA
>JAIRLE010000142.1 GCA_031259605.1 Zoogloeaceae bacterium | reverse complement strand
GGCTCTTGCGTCGCGCAATCGGGCATACCACTGGAGGAAGAGGCCGGTCTTCTTGATTTTCATGTTCCGACTGTACCCAATCGGAAACAAAAAAGCAAGCCTGTTGACACCCTCAGATTCCGGGATATACTCCCCCCGATGCCGCAGCTGGCCGCCGACCTGGAGGCGAAACGGGAAGCCGCCGAAGCCCGCGCCCTGGAAGCGGAGAAGACCAAGGCGCTCATCGGATCGAAGCGCGAGGCCACGGCCATGGCGACTGCCAGCGCCGAGAAGCGCCGGGCGGAGGGGCTGGAAATCGAGCTTGACCGCTCAAAAGAGTACGCCACGGTGAAGCGAATGCAGATGCTTTATCACGGTCAGAAATTCAACTGGCGGCTGCTGAAATCAACTGGCGTCGAGATGGGCATCGAACCCATTGAAGTGTTCGATCAGAACTACGGCACAGTCAAGAGTTATCACGCCGACGTCTGGCGCGAAGCCTACGCGCTGGGAATTCCGGGCTGATGATGTATTATGGGGCGCAAACCCACGGTCAATCTCAACCTTCCTCCCCAAATGCGCGTGAAGCATGGCGCGAAGGGGGAGGGCGTGGCATTACCTTGACTTGGGAAAGGGGAGGGACGGCAAACGTCGTTGGGAACCGTTGGGCAGCGACTACCCGGAGGCGTTGCGCAAGTACGCCGAGCGGGTAAAACCGTGTCCGCCCCTGCCGTCACCGTGCCGGAAATCCTGATCGCGTGGCAGACGGCAATGTGCCGCGAACACGCGCCGCGCACCCGCTCCGACGTGGCGAAGTGCATCAGGCGTCTGCTGGAATTCTTCGGCAATCCTCCCGCGCCGCTGGATGCCGTGGAACCGAAACACATCCGCCAATATCTGGACTGGCGGACAGGGAAGGTGCAGGCAAACCGGGAAGTCGCCTGGTTGTCCGCCGCCTGGAACTGGGCGCGGGGCTACGGGAAAACCACCACGCAGAATCCTACCCTTGGGGTGAAGCGCAACAAGGAGAAGGGGCGCGACATCTATGTCGAGGACAACGAGCTTGCCGCCATCCTTGCCCATGCGGACGAGCCGCTGCGGGAAGCGATGGAACTGGCCTACCTGATCGGCCAGCGTCCCTGTGACCTGCGCGGGATCAGCGAGACGGACATCAAGGACGGCGTAATTGTCATACAACAGGACAAAACAGCGGCGAAGATGCGGATAACCGTGGCGGGGAGACTGGCGGAACTTCTGGAAAGAATCCAGGGAAGAAAGCGCGACCTGAAATCTATATCACGGTCTCTGCTGGTCAATGAGAAGGGGGAAGCCCTGACCAAATCCATGATGCGCGGCAGGTTCGTAAAGGCGAGGAAGGCGGCGGCGAAAGCACACCCGGAGTTTTCCGCGCGCCTGAGCGCCATTCAGTTTCGTGACTTGCGGGCAAAGGCGGCAAGCGATCTTGAAAACCTGGAACGCGCCCAAAAGCTGCTTGGACACACAACTCCCGCTATGACACAGCACTATTTCAGACGGCGGCGCGGGGACAAGGTGTCTCCCGTGGGATGATTTTTGTAGAACAAACCTGTTTTTGTAGAATGAACGCAATGCGCAAAACTGCCCGAAACCCTTGGTGCCCGGAGCGGGGGTCGAACCCGCATGCCTTGCGGCTCCGGATTTTAAGTCCGGTATGTCTACCTGTTTCATCATCCGGGCGGCGGATGCGAAAAGAGGAAAGCGTAGCGCTTTCCTCTTTTGAATCTGGAGCGGCAGAAGAGTCTCGAACTCTCGACCTCAACCTTGGCAAGGTTGCGCTCTACCAACTGAGCTACTGCCGCGTAAAACATACGCAAACCACGAAATATTGGCGGAGTGGACGGGACTCGAACCCGCGACCCCCGGCGTGACAGGCCGGTATTCTAACCAACTGAACTACCACTCCGCAACATTCATGCCGCAAACATCCATACAGCAAAACCAGCCGAAAGACTGGCGTCCCCACGGGGAGTCGAACCCCGGTTATCGCCGTGAAAGGGCGGTGTCCTAGGCCTCTAGACGATGGGGACCCGGTACGATTTTGCTGCCAGAATTCTTTTGCTCGCTGGTGGAGGTAAGCGGGATCGAACCGCTGACCTCTTGCATGCCATGCAAGCGCTCTCCCAGCTGAGCTATACCCCCGGCGCAAAAGAAGGGCGCATTATAGGGATCAGCCTGATGCTTGTAAACCCTGTTTTTTCAGTTTTGCAAGAAGCGCGATTGAAAGTGGGGAAAATGAAGCCGCGCATGGGTTTCAATGGCTTCGTTTGGGCCGCAAATATCACTGTCCTCTGCAGTGAAGCGGGAAAAATGTTGGGGCGGGCGATTAAGAATCGCACTTTCCAGGTGGAGAACGCAAAAAATTTCGCCGCGCTCTTGAGAAGTCGCGGCGAACAGATGGAATCTCTTCGCGTATCAGGCGGAAAGCGCGTTCCGCGCGGTATTGGCGCTTTGCGTCAATACCGGCCCCGCATCCTGGCGAGCGGCGGCGGCATCGTTCTGGCGGCTGTCTTCTTGTTGCGTCGCGCGTTCCGTTTCCTGCCGGAGCGTATTGTTGCCGGTTTCCGGCGTTGCGGGATATGCGACATTGGCCGCTTCGGACGCATTTGTCGCGCCAGCCGGAGCGTTCGTGGCGGTTGTGGTCAATGTGACCGGTGTGACGGGATCCGCCGCCGCTGCCTGTGTCGCGCCTTGGCCGATTGCTGCTGCGGGCGCGCTGGCAAGTGTTGCCGTGGCGATGGCTGGAGTGACGGGTGGCGTGCCGCTGCCGCGATTCGCGCCGACGGTTTCCGGCGTCGCGGGTGTGGTGAGCGGATTTGCCGCGATCGCCTGTTCCGCCGCCAGACGGGTCTGCCCTTCGATGCTGATGTTGACGCGTGTGCTGGCTGGAGGAATCTGGCCGCTGGCGTCTTCCGTGCGCGGGGGATTGCCTTTTCCTTCCGCGAGCGCGTTGCCTTGTCCGATGCTGGAAAGCAGGCCATTGCTCGCTGGCGTTTGAAGTTGCGGGATATTGTCCATGATGCAAGTCCAGAAAAAAAGTGATTCAGGTGTACCAATGATAGATCAGCGCAAGGGTTTTGCAATCGGAGGACAGCGTGCGGGCAGGGCGATTGCGCTATCCATTCGCGTTTTTGAAGAAAGGCAAGTCTTCTCCCAGCGCTTCGCGCCACCTTCTCCCGCGAAGCGGGCGAGGGTAAAACCAGGCATTCATGCGATTGTTCTGTGCTGGATTGTTCTTGTTTGTCTGTTTCGCGCGGGCGAGATATGATGCGGCCTCTGTGTCGGCGCCTCTAACGAGGCTGAAAAGGGAATCCGGTTCGGAGGGGTGTTCATCTTCCCTCTCATTCCGGAGCTGCCCCCGCAACTGTAGTCGGCGAGTCTTGCGTCCTTTTGTGCCACTGGATTTTTCCGGGAAGGCGGACGTGGGGCGATGACCCGAAAGCCAGGAGACCTGCCGCCGCTTTTGTTTCTTTTGCCGGAGCGGGGTGTCTCCTGGAAAGAGGTTCCATACGCGTTCATCCAGGCTTCTCTGCCGGACGCGCATTTTCCGTCTTTTCCGTTTCCCGCTCTCTTTGTCATTGCTTGATCCAGACCGGAGGCCGGAAATGCGTCATTCGTTCATTTGTCATTCATCCGTGCGGAAACCCGCACGCCTTCAATGGAGGTTCGATTCCGTCAAAAGCGAGTGCGGCGAAGCAGTCCTGCGAAGGCAGACCGATGGATTGCCGCCGCGTCGCGTCGCCCTCGCTTTTGACGGGATGGGCTGTCCTCCAAACCGGCGAAGCCGCGAACTTTTCCGTCTTCTGTCCTCCGTCTTCTGTCTTCTGATCGCGAGCTTCTCCGCCCACGGGCAGGCGATAAGCCTGCCTCTTCTGGGCGAGGAGGGGGAAAATTTCGAGCTGCCCGTCGTGGAAGTGGTTGCCGAGGCCCAGGACTTGCGGGATGTCCTCTCCCCCGGTGTTGTCTCCATCGTTCGGCCCGACGACGTGAAGGGCGAGCACAAGGCCCTCTCCGACCTCCTCGACC
>JAIRLE010000199.1 GCA_031259605.1 Zoogloeaceae bacterium | reverse complement strand
CATCCCGACGCGCTGGAAGCCCCGGATCTGCCCCTGGCCTTTACGATTGGCGCGGGGCAGTGGCAGGAACACATCTACCGGGTGACGCCCAATCTGCGCGGCGAACAGGATTTTGGCGCAACGCACCTGCGTCTTGCATCTCCTTTGGGTTTTTGGCATCTGCAACGCTGGTTCGGCGAGGCGCAGACGGTGCGGGTGTTCCCGAATTTCGCCCGCGTGGCGCAATACGCGCTCCTGGCGACCGACGACCGCCTGGCGCAAATGGGCATCCTGCGCCGCTCGCGGCGCGGCGCCGGACTGGACTTCCACCAGTTGCGCGAATACCGCCGCGACGATCCGCCGCGCAGCATCGACTGGAAAGCCAGCGCCCGCATGATGAAGCTGATCGCGCGCGAATACCAGGACGAGCGCGACCAGCAGATCATCTTCCTGATCGACTGCGGCCAGCGGATGCGCAGCCGTGACGACGCCCTCTCGCATTTCGATCACACCCTGAACGCCATGCTGCTGCTCGCCTATGTCGCCCTGCGCCAGGGCGACGCGGTGGGTTTCGCCACCTTCGCGCACCCGCGACCGCGTTTTTTCCCGCCGCAGAAGTCGACGGCCACCCTGCACAAACTCCTGGAAGCCGCCTACGACCTGCAACCCTCGATGCAGACCTCCGACTATCTCGCCGCCAGCGATTTCCTCGTGCGCCGCATCCGCAAACGCGCGCTGGTGGTGCTGCTCACCAACCTGCGCGACGAGGACGAAGCCACCCTATCGCCCGCCATCGCGCAACTGCGCGCACGCCACCTGGTGCTCCTCGCCAGCCTGCGCGAAACTGGGCTGGACAAACGCCTGGAAAACCGCATCGAGAATTTCGACGACGCCCTGGGCTACGCCGCCGCCCTGGATTACCGGGAAGCCCGCCGCCGCCAGCTTGCCTGCCTGCGCGCGCAAGGCGCGCGTCTTCTGGAGACTTCCCCGCAACACCTGCCCATTGCGCTGGTCAACCGCTATTGGGAACTGAAACGCGGCGGGGTGATTTGAGTGTCCTGGCGGACAGCATGTCCTGGCGGGCGGCACTGCTGCGTCAAAAGCGAGCGGAGTGCTGCCGCTCGTCTTCTACTTTTGCTCACCAGTCGCCAAATAAGAACCTATTCACGATTCCTGTAGGAACGCCTCCATGACCGCCCCTGGAAAATGTTGTGCGGCAGTTGCTGCCCTTGTGGCTGCCCCTGCCGCCATCTGCAAACGAGGGGGAGAAGGCAGGGCAATCGCATGAATGCCCGTTTTCCCCTCTCCCGCTTTTGCGGGAGAGGGTGGCGCTTTAGCGCCGGGAGAGGGGCGGCGGATCATCCCTGAACCGTGTCGGCTGTCGACAAATCATGTGACTGGCGAGTAATCCCACCTTGCCGCTCGCGAGAGTGTCCGCAAGGGGTTTTAATCTGATACCATCCACCGGTTTTCGTGTCCGCGCGTTTTCAGGCGCACGGGATTTTGTCCATTTTTCTTTGTGTTTCCTGCCATGTTCGACGCCATTCGCAACAACAAACGCCTTGTCCAGATTTTCCTGCTGTTCATTACCGTGCCTTTTGCGGTCTGGGGGCTGGACGCCTATTTCCAGGGGGGCGGCGATACGACGCTCGCCACGATAGGCAAGACGCGGATTACCACCATCGAGTTTCGGGAGGCGTTGCGCGAGCAGCAGGATCAATGGCGTCAACAGATGCCCGGTGCGGATGTGGCGGCGCTCAATACGCCGGAACTGCGCGCGGCCTTGCTGGAAGACATGGTGATGCGGCGGATTTTGCTGTTGGAGGCCAAACGCCTGCGTCTGGATGTGCGGGGACTCATGCGCGAGACAATCCTCAACGCGCCGGAATTCCAGGAAAACGGCGCGTTTTCCCAGGATCGATATAGTTCCCTGCTGTCAATGAACAACATGAGTGTGCAGGAATTCGAGGCGCGGCTCCAGGAAAACATGTTGCAGCAAACCTTGCTGGGGGCGGTACAAGGCGGAGCTTTTGCGCCGCAGACCGTGGCGCGGCGGATTGCCGCCCTGCAGAAGGAAACGCGCGTGGTGGAAGAAAGCCTGATGACTTGGCAAAGCCTGTTGGGGCAGGTGGTGGTTACGGAGGCGGAAGCGCGTCAATTCTATGACGCCAACGCGCCTCGATTTACCCTGCCGGAGCAGATTCGGGTCGAATATCTGGCGCTTTCGCAAAAGGAACTGGAAGACAAGAACCGGCTAGATGAAAAGACGGTGCGTGCCTGGTATGACGCGCATAAGGAGCAGTTCGCCCTGCGTGTGGAAAAACGGCGCGCCAGTCATATCCTGGTTCCCGGCAAGGCCGACGCCGAGGCGTTGCTGGCGGAAGTGAAGCAGAATCCGGAACGTTTTGCCGAGCTGGCCAAAAGCAAATCGACGGATACGGGTTCCGCGCAACAGGGCGGCGATCTGGGATTTTTTGAGCGCGCGGGCATGGTGGAGCCTTTTGCCGATGCGGCGTTTGCCCTGAAAGACGGCGAAATTTCCGGTGTGGTGGAAAGCGAGTTCGGCTTTCATATCATCCGCCTGACCGGCATTCAGCCGGGACAGTACCGTTCTTTTGCCGATGCGCGCGCAGACGTGGAGGCGGAATTGAAGCGCGAAGGCGCGGCGCGGCGCTTTGCCGAAAGCGCCGAAAAGTTTGCCAATCTGATCTATGAGCAATTCGACAGCCTCAAACCTGCCGCCGATGCATTCGGTCTTGTGGTGCGGCAATCCGGCTGGCTGACGCGTGAGGTTGATCCGAAGGCAGGAGACGATGTCTTGCAAAGCGCAAGCCTGCGTAGTGCGATGTTTGATGATGAAGTGCTCAAAAATGGGCGTAACGCCAAGGCAGTGGAAGCCATGCCGGGCGTCATGGCGTCCGCGCGTCTGTTGGAACACCGGCCTGCCGCCCTGGTGCCTTTTGCGGATGCGCAGCGGGACATCCAGACCTTCCTGCGACAGGAAAAAGCGCAGGCGCTGGCGGCAGAACGCGGGAAGGCGAATCTGGCAGAACTGGAAAAAGCCGGAGCGAACACGTCCGCCAAATCCCTGAATGCCCGGCTGAACCTGAAGTGGGGCAAGCCGCAATCCATTTCCCGCGAGGATCCCGGCAAACTGCATCCTCTATCCATCAACGCCATCTTTCGCGCGCCCGGCGAACAAAAGCCACCGGTCTACACCGGCGTGGAATTGCCCGGCACGGGGTATGCGCTGTATAAAATCAATCGCGTAACGGCGGGCGAAGTGCAGGATGATGTCCTGGCAGAGACACGGCAGCAGCTTACCCGTATCAACGCGCAGACGCAGACGAACGCCTATCTGGCGGCTTTGCGCCAGCGTTACGCGGTGGAAATCAACGAGAAGAAGCTGCAAGAAGAAGGCGGCAAGGACTGATGTCATGTCCGCCGCCGCGCCGCGTTCCGTCTGGTCGAGCCGTTGGGCCTTCATTCTGGTGACGGTTGGCTCCGCTGTCGGGCTGGGCAATATCTGGCGCTTTCCTTACATGACCGGCACACACGGCGGCAGCGCCTTCGTGCTGGTTTATCTCTTGTGCGTGGCGCTGGTGGGCTTGCCGCTGTTGATGGCGGAAATTCTCATCGGGCGGCGTGGACGAGGCAATCCGGTTTCCGCCATGCTCAAGGTGGCGGAAGAAAACGGCGCTTCGCCTTGGTGGGGCGTACTGGGCTGGGTCGGCGTGTTGGGCGCTTTGCTGATCCTTTCCTATTACAGCGTGGTGGCGGGCTGGGTTATCGACTACATGCGCCAGATCGTCTCCGGCGTAAAAACCGTGACGCCAGAAGCGGCGGCGCAGGGATTTGGCGACTTGCTGGCAGACCCGTTGCGGCTGATTCTATGGCATACGATGTTTCTCGCGCTGACGGTGGGCGTAGTGGCGCGCGGCGTGCTTTCCGGCATCGAGCGCGCCAGTTTGCTGTTGATGCCCGCATTGTTCGCCATTTTGCTGTTTCTGGTTTTGTGGGGCGGCATGGTTGGCAACATGCGTGCCGCTTGGCACTTCATGTTCGATTTCAAACCGGAACTGCTGACGGGGCAGGTAGTGCTTTCCGCGATGGGGCACGCCTTCTTTTCCCTGAGTCTGGGCATGGGTGCGGTCATGGCGTATGGCTCCTACCTGGACAAACAATCCAGCATCGCGCACAACAGTTTCTGGATTGCGCTGGCGGATACGCTGGTGGGATTGCTGGCGGGACTGGCGATTTTTTCGCTCACCTTCGCGCATGGGCTGGAAGCGGCGTCCGGTCCCGGCCTGGTTTTCCAGACACTGCCGTTGGTATTTGCGCATATGCCTGGCGGACAAGCGGTCGGCACGTTTTTTTTCCTGCTGGTGCTGTTCGCTGCCTGGACTTCGGCTATCTCGCTGGTGGAACCGTTTGTCGCCTGGATGACGGAGCGTCTGGGCGTGCGTCGCGCCATCGCCGCCTGGGGCACGGGGTTTGCCGTGTGGCTGCTGGGCGCGGCGGTCTGCCTTTCCCTGAACGACTGGAGCGGCTGGAAACTTTTCGGCCTTAATCTCTTCGACCAGCTGGATTACCTGACCAGCCGCATTCTCATGCCGCTCTCCGGCCTTGCCGTCGCCTTGTTCGTGGGCTGGATCATGTCGCGGGAGAACGTGCGGGATGAAATCCCCTTGCCTGCCGCGCATTTCCAGATTTGGCGGTGGGTATTGCGCTACGTCACCATTCTGGCGATTGTGCTGGTGTTCGTGTATCGCCTGACGAATCCTGACTCCTGATGCCGGAAACATGCGGATTCTGGGTATCGAATCTTCTTGCGACGAAACCGGCTTGGCCATGTACGATACGGACAAGGGTCTGCTGGCGCATGTGCTGCACAGTCAGATTGCGCTCCACGCCGAATATGGCGGCGTCGTGCCGGAACTGGCTTCGCGCGACCACATCCGTCGCATCGTCTCCTTGCTGCGCAAAGTTTTGCGCCGGGCCGGGCGCGTTGCGCGGGACATCGATGTCGTCGCCTACACCCAGGGGCCGGGATTGGCGGGGGCGTTGCTGGTGGGCGCGGCTTTCGCCGAAGGACTCGCCGTCAGCCTGAACAAGCCCGTGCTGCCCGTGCATCATCTGGAAGGCCATCTGCTTTCGCCCTTGCTGGCCGCCGACGCGCCGGAATTTCCCTTCGTCGCTTTGCTGGTATCTGGCGGGCATACGCAGTTGATGACGGTGACAGGGGTTGGCCGCTACGAACTCCTGGGCGAAACGCAAGACGATGCCGCGGGCGAAGCCTTCGACAAAATCGCCAAGCTCCTCGGCCTGCCTTACCCCGGCGGTCCGGCGCTTTCCCAACTGGCAAGGTCGGGACGTCCGGGTTTGTTCGATCTGCCTTGCCCCATGCTGAATTCTGGGGATTTCAATTTTAGCTTTGCCGGCCTCAAGACGGCGGTATCGACGCGGGTGCGCAAACAGGGAGAGATGGCGGACGCGTGTTTCAAGGCCGATATTGCCCGCGCCTTCCAGGATGCCGTGGTCAAGACGCTGACGCAAAAATCCTTCGCCGCGTTACGACATGCCGGTATGCGGCGTCTGGTGGTGGCGGGCGGTGTTGGCGCGAACTGGCAATTGCGTCAGTCGCTGGATGCCGCCGCGCAAGAAAGGCATTGCCGTGTGCATTACCCGGCACTGGAATTCTGCACCGACAACGGCGCCATGATCGCCTTTGCCGCTGCCCTGCGCCTGCAATCCGGCGTGGAAGCCGCGCGTCCCGCCGGCCTGTTCGCCATCAAACCCCGTTGGTCGCTCAGCGATTTGATGCACAAAGCATGCGACAAAAAAAACATCGCAGAAATTGTTGACAATGCAGGGAAGTCTCGCCATAATCTTACTTCTTCGCTGCTCCAACACGGCAGCGATTTTGTTCTTTAACAAATAGGCGACCGATAACTGTGGGTGTTTTGGGGCATTTGGGTCTTGTGACTGGTTTTCCGGGTTTTCTGGGGGATTGGGAGCGAGGTCTGAAGGGCTTGAAGCGCTTT
>JAIRLE010000198.1 GCA_031259605.1 Zoogloeaceae bacterium | reverse complement strand
AAAAAGCCCCCGCTTTCGGGGGCTTCGGGCTGGGCGGGCATATTTACATACGCCCGCTTTCCGGCCGCGACATCAGGGTTATTGGCAAGAGCCCGGAATGTATTTCTCGTTGTTTCCCGTGAAGCCGGAACCGGACACATGGCAAGTCCAGTCGCCCTCCTGGGAGCGCCGCAGAGTGATCTGGGAGCCTGCCAACACCAGAGATGCCTTGTTGCCGAATGTGGAAGTGATGAGGTCGCCGGAATTCACAAGAACAGCGGGCATCTGCGGAACGCCCAGCCCGGCCGGCAGAGCAGTGCCAAATGCGCGAGGACCGCTCACCAGATTGGAGCCGGTATAGCCGGGATCGCATTCATTCCTGCCGGGGCCCAGTGTGGTGCGGCCTTCCAGGATGCACAGCTCGATGGCGGTGCGCACGGCGTTCGCTTCGCCATATACCCGCGTGGCTTGCGTCTTGGCGATGTAATCCTGGTACAGCGGAATGGCGATGGCCGCCAGGATGCCGATGATGGCCACCACGATCATCAGTTCGATGAGGGTGAAGCCGCGTTGAAGTGTTTTCATTTCTATCTCCTTGGAAAAGTACAGCGGAAACCGCTGGCAAACCCAATCAAGAACCATGCCATGCGCGATTCCCGCCAGCGCGGGGCGTTCCCAGGGAAAAACCCGGCTTGAAAACGCCAGCGCGCGCCCCGTGAACTGACGATTTTCGGCACATCCGCGCAAACGCGCGCAACATTGCGCAATCGTTCGGCGATGTGGTAGCGTACTGCGTCGCCGAAACCCGTATCGATGTCTTGCGCGCCCCGCGTGTCCGCCAGAACCCTTCGGATTGACCCGGCAGGAAAGCAAGGCGGCAGCCCTTCAGGGCTGCCGCTCCGACGCCATGGGGAAGGGGGTTCCTTCCCCTCGGGAATGGCCGGAGTCTCGACCTTCGCGCCTTTCTTGCGGGCGGGGTTGCAAACCGGAGTTGGTTTTACGATGAACGAACGCGCCTGGAAACCCAATGTCACTGTCGCCGCGCTGGTCCTGCGCGACGGCAGGTTCTTGCTGGTGGAAGAAGAAACCGAAGCGGGCATTCGCATCAACCAGCCCGCCGGACACCTGGAGCATGGCGAAACCCTGCTGGAAGCCGTCGTCCGCGAATGCCGGGAAGAAACCGGCTATGACTTCTGTCCCCAATCGCTGGTTGGTATCTATCTGCGACCGGGCAAGCAGGGCGAAGTGACGTATCTGCGCTTCGCCTTTGCCGGCGAAGTGGTCGGCCATGATCCCGGAAGGCCGCTGGACAAGGGCATCATTGCCGCGCGCTGGCTGACGCCGGAAGCCCTGCGCGCGGCGCCGGAAAAGCTGCGCAGTCCCATGGTGCAGGAATGCGCGCTGGACTATCTGGCGGGGCGGCGCATCCCCTTGACGTTGTTGCGATGAGTCCGAAAACATGCCATTCCCGCCCAGGCCGTTCTTGTCTTGTTCCCGCATTTTCCTGATGACGTTCTGTCTGCCGCCGCTGTTCCTGCCCGCGCGCGCGGAGACGGCTGCCGCGGGCGACGCGCGCCTTGAGCTTTGCTTCAATTACGGTTGCCTGACTCGTCAGACAGTCGTTTTCCCCGCCGAGCGCTTCAAGACGGCGACGCGGGAACTGGCGGCCGCCAGGAACGCCAGGGAGGAACGCGAACGTCTGGCGCGAACGGTGGGGCGTCTGTACGCGCTGGCGGCGGAACAGACGCCGGTCGGCGCGGATCGGGGCGGAAATTTCGCGGACGAGGGCGTGTTCGGGCGCATGGATTGCATCGACCATTCACAAAATACCAGCGTCTTCTTGCGCCTTCTGGCGGAACGCGGTCTGTTGCGCTGGCACCGGGTATTGCCGCCCGCGCGCCGTCTGCGGTTTTTCCTGTTGCAGCATTTTTCGGCGCTGATCGAGGAAACGCAAGGCGACGGACGCTATGTGGTCGATAGCTGGTTCGTGGATAATGGCGAAGCCGCCATCATTTTGCCGCTGGCGGACTGGGAAAAGGGAGAAGGGCCGGATGTCTGAAAAAACGGTGATCGTCGGGCTTTCCGGGGGCGTGGATTCCTCGGTGGCGGCGCTGCTGCTGAAACAACGGGGCTACCGGGTGACGGGCCTGTTCATGAAGAACTGGGAAGACGACGACGATGACGCCTACTGCGCCGCGCGCCAGGATTTGCTCGACGCGATGAGCGTTGCCGACGTGCTGGGCATCGACGTGGAAGTGGTCAATTTCGCCGCCGAATACCGTGAGCGGGTGTTTGCCGAATTCCTGCGCGAATATCGGGCGGGACGCACGCCGAATCCGGATGTGCTGTGCAATTCCGAAATCAAGTTCAAGGCTTTTCTCGATTACGCGCTCACATTGGGCGCGGACTGCATTGCCACCGGACATTACGCCGAAGTGCGCGAAAGCGCCGGGCGTTATCGACTCCTGAAAGCCGGGGACGGCAACAAGGATCAGAGCTATTTTCTGTATCGCCTGAACCAGGCGCAACTCGCCAAAACCCTGTTCCCGCTCGCCCGCCTCGACAAGCGCGAAGTGCGCAAGATTGCCGCGGACGCCGGTCTGCACGTCGCCGTCAAAAAGGATTCCACCGGCATTTGCTTCATTGGCGAGCGTCCGTTCAAGGCGTTCCTGAGCCGTTATCTGCCGCCGCAAAAAGGCGAGATTCGCCGTCTCGACGACGATCGGCTGCTGGGCGAGCACGACGGCCTGATGTACCACACCCTTGGCCAGCGCAAGGGCTTGCGCATCGGCGGACTGAAGGAAAGCGGAAAACCCGGCGGCGAGCATGCAGCCTGGTTTGTCGCGGGCAAGGACATGGCAAGGAATGTGCTCTATGTCGTGCAAGGCCATGATCACCCGGCATTGTTGCGTGACCGGCTCGTCGCCCGCCAGCTTTCCTGGATTGCCGGAGAAGCGCCGCGCCCGCATTGGGTCTATGCCGCCAAACCGCGCTATCGCGGCGAAGACGCGCCTTGCGCGCTGGCAAGCGTTGCGGACGCAAGCTGCGTTCTCGACTTCGCCCAGCCGCAATGGGCGTTGACGCCGGGGCAATCCGTGGTGTTGTATGAAGGCCAGATCTGCCTGGGCGGAGGCATCATCGAGTCCGCTGAAAATATCGCGGAAAAAGGGAAATTGGCATGACGCTGGATGTAACGCCCCTGTGCGGCGCCGAACTGGAAATCTTCATGAATCGTCTCGAAAACGAGATGGGCGAGCGCATGGCCAGCGGCGACCTCGGTGATATGGACCTGCGGGCGCGCCTGCGCGCCCGGCCCTTGCGGGCGGATACGCTGGAAGCCGTCGGGCGGCTGCATACCCTGTGGTTGTGGGCGGGCGACGCCAAGGCGGCGATGGATGAAATCGAAACGGACGGCGCGGCGCTGCTGGCGGCCATGCCCGACGACGAACAAGCGGACGCGCGGATGACGCTGGCCTTGTTCCGTTTGCGGGTGGCGGAGCATTTCGCGGATGAGGAGGCGATGCGCGCGGGCATTGCCGAGGCGCGCGCCCTGTCGATGGCGCCGGGTCTGCGCGTGGCGCGGCATCTGCACAATCCGGTGTTGTCCAGGCTCATGCGCTGCTCGCCGGACATCGCGCTGGAGGCCAGCAATCTGTGCCGCGAACTGGAAGCGCTTCTGTCGGGACAGGAATCGCGCTCCGCCTGGGACGTGGCGCGATTTTTCATCCGCAACGCCAGAATCCACGCGGACAATCATGAAATGGACGAAGCGAGGGAGGCGGGCACACGGGCCATCGCCGCCTTGCGTACCGCGATGGACGGCATCGAGGTGGAGCACTGGCTGCAGGCGGGCGACGCGCTGATCGAATTCGCGCCGGAACAACTGGGAACCATTCAGGCGGCGGTCGCCGCCCTGAGCAAATCCTGGCCGTTGCCGCGGCAGCGGCAGGCGGGCGTGCGTCTGGCGCGGCTGCATGCGCGCGCGCGTTATGCCCTGTGCGACCTGGAAGGGGCGCTGGCCGGTTGCGCGGCGGCGCGTTACAGCTTGGCGGCGGGCGGCGGCTACGCGGACGATTTCATCGAATACGAACTGCCCTGGCTGATGGAAGCCAGATACCGGGAAGAAGCCGGACAGCGGGCGTTTTTCCATATCTATTTCCTGGGCGCGACAACCGAGGGGATGCGGGAATGGGTGCTGCGTCTGGTGCATGAGCGCTTGGCCGACGCGACGGATGTTTCCGTGTGGTGGCCGCTGTGCGTGATGCGCGCGGCACAGGCGTTCGGCAACCTGGAAAAACTCTTGTCGGTCGCGCCGAAGGAAAATCTGGGCGAAATTTCCGCCGCGCACCAGGCGATTTTCGGCGCGCTGGAGATGACGGACTGGGACGCGCTGGCAATGAAAACGCGCATGGATCCCCTGTCGTCACTGGAGGCCATGTCGCCGCTGGCAGACCTGAAGGATCGGGTGTTCACGGCAGCCCGCAATCTGGCGGAACGCCGCTTCCCGCGCCATCCGTGGGTGCGGCGGCTGGTCGCCATGCAGGACAAGGAAATGGAGCGCGCCGACGCTTCCACCGCCCTGATGCAGTTGGAAGTCGCCATTCGGGAAGGCGCGATACAGGACGCCTGGACGCTGATTTTCCTCATGCGTCTGCGTCTTGAGGTACTGGGGTTGGCCGAGGCGTTTCAACGCCCGTTGCCGCCGATACATAACGGAATGGCTTTTTACGGCCTCGCCCAGGCCTTGCCGGAAATGCTGGAAAAAGATTTCGCCATGGAGCGGGCGATACTTGACGCAAAAGAACAGGCAAGACTGGAGCGTCTGTCGCTCGACATGCAGCGCGCGCTATACGAGCAGGGCAAGGCGCGCATGGAAGCGTATTTCAAAACGGGCAAGGGACATCCGCATGACGGCAACGCGCATCTCTATTCCCTGCTGTGCAACAGCCTTGCCGCCCTGTACCGCGCGGACGCGCGCTATGCGGACGCCATCGCGCTGCATGAGCTGGGCATTGCCGCCAGCCCCTTTGCCGAGCATTACCAGGGCATCCTGGATTGCTACTGGAGCCTGAATGACAATGCCAATATCGTCGAAGCGGCGGAACGGCTCTGGCATTACGCGGCACAGCACGGCTACAGCCGCCACGATCCCAACAAATACGCGAGCCGGGTTGCCAAGGCGCTGTATCGCGCGGGGCGCGACAAGGAAATCGACATCTGGCTGAAACGGCTGTTGAGCTGGCAGCGGGAAAACGGCGCGGGCAAGGAGAAGGAAGGAAAGGATCTGCCCAACGAATTTTTGCGCGCGCGCCTGGAAGTGGCCTGCTACATGTTCCGCGCCCACGCAAGCAAGTGCATGGCGCTGTGGCGGCGCATCAGGACGCAGGCGGAAGCAAGCGAGGATGTCATGGTACATGCCGCCAGCGGCGATTTGATGCACGGCTGCAAACAGTATGCGCAAGCGATCCCGCACTACGAACGCGCCCTGGAACTCAACCGCGAGCGCGGCGACGACTGCGACGAAACCCTGGAAGCCGCCATCCTCAAACGCCTGGAAGACTACCGCGCCCAGGCCAGGGAAGCCGAAGACAAGCCATGGTGGAAGTGGAAAGTCTGGTAATCCGGAAAGCGGCGGCACTCCGCTCCCTTTCGTCAAAAGCGAGGCGCGCCGCGCCGGAGAATGACGGAATTTCCTCCTTTTCAGGCTCCGTCCCTGCCCGTCACGTTGTTTGCGGATTTGCGGATTGCCGATTTCCTGTATAATGCGCGCCTTGTTTTCGTGGTCGAGCGCGCGAACAGGCTGCTGGGGAGTCGCCAAGCTGGTTAAGGCACCGGATTTTGATTCCGGCATTCGAAGGTTCGAATCCTTCTTCCCCAGCCACAATTCATCGGGCAGGCCGAGGTTCCATCCGCCTGCCCGAAATCGTTTTTGGCGGACGCGCATATTCGCGGGGGATGAACGTGCCTTACAGCAATCTGATGGTTTTCAGCGGCAACGCCAACGCCAGCCTGGCGATTGATGTGGCGACCGCGCTTGGCGTCAAGCCGGGGCAGGCGCATGTAGGCCGCTTCTCCGACGGTGAAATCAATGTGGAAATCCAGGAGCACGTGCGTGGGCGGGATGTCTTCATCCTGCAATCCACTTCCGCGCCGACCAATGACCACCTGATGGAGATACTGCTGATGGTCGATGCGTTGAAGCGCGCTTCCGCCGGCCGCATCACCGCCGCCATTCCCTATTTTGGCTATGCCCGGCAGGACAGACGCCCGCGTTCGTCGCGCGTTTCCATCGCCGCCAAGCTGGTCGCCAACACGCTGATGATTTCCGGCATCGACCGGGTGCTGACCGTGGATTTGCATGCCGAGCAGATTCAGGGTTTTTTCAATATCCCCGTGGATAACATCTATGCGCTGCCCGTCTTGCTGGAAGACATCAGGAAGCAGTGTTACGAAAATCCGCTGGTGGTCTCGCCGGATCACGGCGGCGTCATCCGCGCCCGCTCATTGGCCAAGCGGCTGGAATGCGATCTGGCGATTATCGACAAGCGCCGTCCCAAGGCCAATGTGGCCGAGGTGATGAACATCATCGGCGATGTGGAGGGGCGCACCTGCGTCATCATGGATGACATGGTGGATACCGCCGGCACGCTCTGCAAGGCGGCGACGGCATTGAAGGCCAATGGCGCGAAGAAGGTGATTGCCTATTGCACGCATCCGGTGTTGTCCGGCGGCGCGGCGGAGCGGGTGGGCGCTTCCGACCTGGACGCGCTGGTCGTTACCGACACCATTCCCTTGCAGGCGGCGGCGCGCGCCTGTCCGCGCATTCGCCAGCTTTCCATCGCGCCGATCCTGGCGGAAACCATACGCCGCATCAGCAGCGACGATTCCGTTTCCTCGCTGTTCCTCGAATAGTTTTTTCAACCCTCCGGCCTGGTCGCGGGCCGGTTCTCATCATGGAGTCATCATGCAATTTCTTCTCAATGCCCAGAAACGCGTCGTGCAGGGAACGAGTGCGAGCCGCCGCCTGCGTCGCTCGGGCAAGGTTCCCGGCATCATCTATGGCGCAGGCCAGCCCCCGGAAGTGATCGAGATCGATCACAATCCGCTGTATCTCGCGCTGAAAAAGGAAGCCTTTCATTCTTCCCTGCTTACCCTGGATGTGGCGGGACAAAAAACGCAGGTGCTGCTGCGCGATTTCCAGGTTCATGCCTACAAGCCGCTGGTGCTGCATGTGGATTTCCAGCGCGTCGACGCCAGGAAGAAGCTGCACCAGAAGGTGCCGCTGCACTTTGTCAATCAGGACATCGCCCCTGGCGTCAAGCTCGGCGGCGGCCAGATTGCCCACGTCATCACCGAACTGGAAATTTCCTGCCTGCCCGCCGATCTGCCGGAATTCATCGAGGTCGACCTGAAAGACCTGCAAGTCGGCGCGAGCCTGCATGTCTCGCACCTCGCCCTGCCGCAAGGCGTCAGCGCCATCGTGCATGGCGAGGATCCGACCATCGTTTCCTGCATCGCCAAGAAGGGCGGCACGGTCGAGGCAGAAAGCGACGCCGCCGCCGCCGGAACGACACCGCCCGCCGCCTGAAGCCGGACGGCACGGGTCGTTGCAGCGTGACGCGCGATGACCGGGCAGACTCCAGGGAAACGCGCCGCGGCGCAGGCCAGTTCCTGCGCCGCTGTTTCCGGCGAAGGATAAAGTCGGCGCTCCTGTCGTTGATCCTTGCCGCCGCGCTGGAAGACCTGGCCTCCGTTCACCTGCCCGCGCTCTCCCAAATCGCCCATTGACGGCATCCGTTCCTACAGCAGCACACCGGGATTCATCAGCCCCCCGGGATCGAGCGCCTGTTTGATGGCGCGCAGGGCAGAGAGGCGCGCCGGGGACTGGTAGCGCAAGAGCAGTTCGCGCTTGAGGCGGCCAATGCCGTGTTCGGCGGAGATGCTGCCGCCCAGCGCATCGACCCGATCGTAGACGATGCGGTTGGCTTTTGCCTCTTGCGCCAGCAACCGGGCGTTGGCTTTCGCCTCCGGCATGGAAAGGTTGAAATGCAGGTTGCCGTCGCCCAGATGCCCGAAGGCGGTGTGGCGTATGCCGGGAAAGGCGGCGGCAAGCGGCGGGACGACGCGATCCAGGAATTCGTCGATGCGGGAGATGGGCAGCGCAATATCGTGCTTGATGCTGACGCCTTCCCTTTTCTGCGCTTCGGAAATATTTTCCCGCATGCGCCAGAAGGCTTTGCGCTGCGCTTCGTTTTGCGCCAGCAGCGCGTCTTGCGCCAGGTTTTTTTCAAGCGCGCGACCGATGAAGTTTTCCGCTTTTTCCGGCAGGCGATCGGCATGGCTGCCGGAAAATTCACAGAGCACATGCCAGGGAGCGGAGAGCGTCGGCAAGGCGAGTTCGGAAAAGTGGCGGCGCAACAGTTCGAGCGACAAGGGACAGATGAGTTCGAAGGCGGTGAGTTGCGCGTCGAAGGCGGTCTGCGTCCGGTTGAGCAGGCGGATGGCGGCGGCGGGCGAAGCCACCCCCAGACAGAACGTGACTTGCGCCTCCGGCAGGGAATAAAGTTTCAGCGTGGCGGCGGTGATCAGGCCGAGCGTGCCTTCCGCGCCGATCAAGAGGTGCCTGAGGTCATAGCCGACATTGTTCTTTCGCAACGCCGTCAGTCCCGCGTACAGTTCGCCGTTGGGCAGCACGGCTTCCACGCCCAGGGTCAGATCGCGCATCGCGCCGTAGCGCAGCACCTGGACGCCGCCCGCGTTGGTGGCGAGATTGCCGCCAATCTGGCAACTGCCTTCGGAAGCCAGCGACAGGGGAAAAAGGCGGCCTTCGGCGCTGGCGGCAGCTTGCGCCTGGGCGAGCGTACAGCCCGCTTCCAGCGTCAGCGTGTTGCCCGTCGCATCCACTTCGCGGACACGGTTCAGGCGCGACATTTGCACAAGGAGCGTCTTGCCGTCCGCATCGGGCGTCGCGCCGCCGACCAGACCGGTATTGCCGCCCTGCAACTGCATCGGCAGACCGGCGGCAAGACAGGCGCGGACGATCGCCCGCGCCTCCTCCGCGCTGCCCGGTCGCGCCAGCGCCAACGCCTTGCCCGTATAGCGCCCGCGCCAGTCGATCAGGGAAGAGGCAAAGTCGGCCGGATCGGTGAGCAGATGCCGCGCACCGACGATGGCGGCGATTTTTTCCAGAATCGGGGAATCATTCTTTCGCATCGGGCGTCTTGCTTCACATGTTCGGGAAAGGCGCGCATTTTAACGCATGCGCATGTCGGCAGCGCGGGGTTTCGACCGCAGCCATTCAGGTTCCTGAATCTATTCCAGTTTGAAGCGCACCGGGAGGATGGCGGAATCCAGGCCATTGCGGGAAAGGCTTTTGAGACCGCGGGCGGCGTTTACGGCGGCCTCGTCGAGCAGGGGATAGCCGCTGCTGGCTTCAAGACGGGCGGCGATGACGTTGCCGTCGTCGTCGAGAAAAATCCGTACCCAGGCTTCGCCCTGCCAGCCGTTTTGTATGGCTGTCAGCGGATAAAAATCCAGACGGCCAAGTTGTCGATGTGCCGAAGCGCTCAGGATTGCGGTTGGGGAAGCCGCCGACGCTTCTGGCGATGGCCTGGATTTTTCGCGGGCGGCGGGCGGCGGCGATGCGGGCGGCGATTCTGCTTCGGCGGGCAGCGTCAGTTGTGGCCGTGGCGCGGCTTTGGCAAGCCGCGCCAGCAGCGCGTTCGGCGTTTGTGGCGGCAAGACGGGATTTTTCAGCAGCCAGCGCGCGCTTCCGGCCAGCAGCGCGACATGCAGGACAAGGGAGCAGGAGAGCGCCAGCGTCAAGGGAACGCTGCCTGCGCAACGTTCATTCATGCGAAAATCCAGCTTCACAGGCGATTGCGAGGAGGGTTTGATGAAGCAGCATGAAAAATCTCTCGGGTGTTTTTTCCTGGCGGCGATGCTCATGACTTTTGCCGCGTCCGCAGCGGATTTTACGCCTCCGGAGCCGATGTATTTCGGCGTCACCGTGGAACTGGGCGATTTGAGGCAGGCGCAAGCCTGGCTGGATCGGGGATTATCGCCGGATTACCAGGCGGATCGCCTGGGCAGCGGGCTGATGATCGCCGCATGGGAAGGGAATCTGCCCATGCTGGAACTGTTTTATCGCCATGGCGCGAATGTGAACCTGGAAAACAGCGCGGGCGAACAAGCGTTGTTGCTGGCGGTGTGGAAGCATCGGCGCGCGGCGATAGACTGGCTGCTGGCGCATGGCGCGACGCTCAACCGTCCGCCGGGGCAGTGGTCGGCATTGCATTATGCGGCGTTTTCCGGACGCGCGGATTTGGTCGCGGAACTGCTGGAACGGGGCGCGGACATCGACGCGCGCAGTCCCGGCGGCGCAACGCCCCTGATGATGGCGATCTACAGCGGCAAACCGGATGTTGCCCGTCTGCTGATTGAACGCGGCGCCAACTCGAAGGTACGCAACGACCGGGGAGAGGGAGCGATGGAATGGGCGATGCGTTACAACCAGCTTGCCATCGCGCGGCGCATTGGCGATGCGGATGCCTTTGTTGCCGCCGCCAACCAACCGAAGGAAAACTGGGGCCGCGACACCCGTTCAACAACCGCGCCCGCCGATCTGGACATGCTCCTGAAAGCGCGGCGGCACCTGATTGCCAGAGGCTTGTCGGCGGAAGACATCGACCGCAACATCGCCGCCCTGCGCGCCCGTTATGCCCGCCAGGAACGCGCCGCCGCCGCCTCGCCGCCCGAAGGCGGTTCCGCCCTGGAAATCACCGCCAGACGCAACGCGCCCCAACAACAGAAAGCGCGCCTGATCAGGGAATAGAAGACAGGAAATGGAGCATCCCCCAATTGGGACAAACTCACTATGGGCATGAGGATTTTCACCATCGGCCACATAATAGCGCTCTTCCTGCTTGCCGGTGGATTCAAGGCACTGATCTTCTCCACGTTTCGGAAATAGCGCCAAAGCAGGCTCTAATCGCCCGCGTCGTCGTGCAGGATCGTTTCGTAGTCCTGACCACCGTAGAATACGCCGATGATGGAAACCAGATCGTCGGCCACGTCGAAGGCAATCACGGCGCGTTTGCGGTAGTGGGTGATGCGCAGGCCAAGCCGCACATCGTCGCGCATGGTGCCGCGTAGCGGGAAGGCGCGCAGGCTCAGTAGGAGACGATTGCCTCGGTGTAGCGAGCGGCAACATCAGGCGAGTTCACCGCCGCGATGTAATGGTACAGATCAGCAAGCTGCTCTTCTGCTTCAGGAGAGAACACGACCTTGTAATTGCTCATTGCGCTTTCGCATGTTCTGCCGCGAGGCGGGCGCGTACCTGGTCAGGGGTGACGGCTCTGGAAGGATCGGCTTTCAGCGCGTCATAGGCCAAACCGACCTGGTTGTTGAGCCAGGTTTCAACAGCGCGGTCACGCGCGAGCAGCACGCGCAGACCATCGCGGATGACCTCGCTCTCGCTCGCATATTCCCCGACACTCACCTTCGTTTTCACCATGTTGGCTATGTCATTCGGCAGAGTGATGCTCAGTTGTTGAGTGGTTCGCATGGCAGCCTCCAATCGTTCCAATAGGATTCAATCCTATCAGCCAAAAGAGGTAAAGTCCAGTTCCCGCAGGAAGGGGTCTGCTCACGAAACGGGAAAAATCGTACGCTAAGCCCACCGTTGTGATTTTTCGTACCATTGGCACTGGGGGTGGAACAAGCAGTCGTGTCACCAGCCGCCATCTTGATCACGATAGATCAAGCTCATCAAGCAACAAAGCGACCTGAGACACTCCAGACTTTCCTTCTTCCCTGGCCTTGCAATCCAGCAAATTGCCAACTTCGTCAGTGACAGGATCGATTTCCACGCAAAAATAGTTCATCGTATATCCCCGAAAATTTTCTGAGTTCGCTCTTTCAAACCGGGTGGCGGAGGCCAACCAACATGATCTCCGACGTGAACTTCACGCTTGCCATCCGCGTCAAATCTTTCAGATGGAGGCACAATTCTGAGCAGCATTGATGCCGCCCCTACCGTCGTGCCATTGTTATGCAAACGGATGATATCCCTCGTTCTGGCGCACACAAAGTCATGTGCCTCGGTTTCGCTCCAACCCCGATGCTTCAAGCGCTCACTCGGATCGAATCATCGGGGATGCGACGCTTGGCGGTGTGTCTTCCGGCGTTTCCCGCGTATTGGCCTGTTGCAGCACGGGGTCCTTGATGAGGCCGATACCCGTGCCGCGGCGGGCGCGTTGGCCGTGGTGGCGGGAATCGGAGAAAATTTCCTTCGGCTTGTTGCGGAATGTGCCGCGGATTTTGACTGCCGGAGCAGAACTGACCAGGACTTGCAGCAAGGTTTCATCGCCCTTGACGCCCATGATCCGCACACCCTTGCCGCCGGAAAGCCGCTTCATCTGTTCCAGCGGGAAAACCAGCAGGCGGGAATCGCTGGACAACGCCGCCAGGAAGGCGCGGGCGCTCCCTGCCGCGAGCGCCTGCGGAGGCAGGATGCGGGCGTTTTTTTCCATGCTGAGAAACGCCTTGCCCGCCTTCTGGCGCGAAAGCAGGTCGGCAAGGGCGCAAATGAAGCCGTAACCGGAGCTTTTGGCGATCAGCCATTCGCCCTCCGCGCTTCCCGCCAGCACGTGCGCAATGCGTCCGCTCCCCATTTCCACAAAGGAAGACAGCGGCACGCCCATGCCGCGGCCATCGGGAAGCTGCGCCACGGCAACCGTGTAGGCGCGGCCATCGTCCGCGAGAATCGCCAGCGCGTCCACCGAACGGCATTCATGGACGACGCCCAGCCGATCGCCGTCCTTGAAGGCGATGCCGGATAAATCCAGCGCGTGTCCCTGGCGCACCCTGGCCCAGCCTTTTTCGGAAACGATGACGCTGACGGGTTCGTCGGCAATGGCGGTGGTTTCGGCGCGCGAGGCCGCCGGCGCGGGCTGGATCAGGGTGCGCCGGGGATCGCCGTATTTTTGCGCGTCTTCGCGGATTTCGCGCATCACCTGTCTCTTGAGCCTTGATTCGTCCGCCAGAAGGGCTTCCAGCGTCGCCTGTTCCGCGCGCAGCTTGACCAGTTCCTGCTCGATTTTGATGCCTTCCAGCCGCGCCAATTGGCGCAGGCGAATCTCCAGAATATCCTCCGCCTGCCGTTCGGACAGTGAAAACCGCGCCGCCAGCGCTGCCTTGGGGTCGTCCGCTTCGCGGATGAGGCGGATCACCGCGTCGATATTCAGAAAGACAATGTGCCGTCCTTCCAGGATATGAATGCGCTCCTGCGTCTTTTCCAGGCGGTAACGGGTGCGCCGCGCCACGGTGCGGACGCGGAAACGACACCATTCGCCGAGGATTTCCGGCAGCGACTTCTGGCAGGGACGGCCATCCAGCCCCACCGCCACCAGATTAATCGGCGCGTTGACTTCCAGACTGGTATGCGCCAGCAACAGGGCAATGAATTCCTCCCGGTTCTGCCGCGAACTGGCGGGTTCGAACACCAGCCGCACCGCGTCGTCCTTGCCGGATTCATCGCGCATCTTGTCCAGTTGCGAGGCAAACAACGCCTTCAGCTGAGCGGCGGACTGCTCGACGGCCTTTTTGCCCGCGCGGGGTTGGGGATTGGTAATCGCGCCCACTTCGGATTGCACCCTTGCCGAGGAAACGCCCGGCGGCAA
The DNA here is from genome assembly GCA_031259605.1 of Zoogloeaceae bacterium. Classification (GTDB taxonomy): domain Bacteria; phylum Pseudomonadota; class Gammaproteobacteria; order Burkholderiales; family Rhodocyclaceae; genus Azovibrio. The sequence continues at coordinate 12,636 of JAIRLE010000198.1, read as the reverse complement.
TTCCGTAAACACCACCTGCCACGCGCCACGCGCCAGTTCCTCAATCTCGTAACGCGCCCGCACCCGGAGGCTGCCCCGGCCCGCGCGATAGGCGGCGGCGATGTCGGCGGCGGGAGAAATAATCTGCCCGCCGCCGGGATAATCGGGACCGGCAAGATGCGCGAGCAAATCTTCCAGCGCCGCCTCCGGGTGTTGCAGCAGGTGGATGGCGGCAGCGGCGACTTCCCCGAGATTGTGCGGCGGCATTTCCGTCGCCATGCCCACGGCAATGCCGGAAGCGCCATTCAGCAGGACGAAGGGCAACCGTGCCGGCAAGAAGGCCGGTTCTTCAAACGCGCCATCGTAATTGGGCTGGAAATCCACGGCGCCTTCGTCGATTTCCGCCAGCAACAGATCGGCGATGGGCATCAGGCGCGCTTCCGTATAGCGCATGGCAGCGGCATTATCGCCATCACGCGAGCCAAAATTGCCCTGGCCGTCGACCAGCGGATAGCGCAACGTGAAGGGCTGCGCCACGCGCACCATCGCCTCGTAGGCGGAGACGTCGCCGTGCGGATGATATTTGCCGATGACGTCGCCCACCACGCGCGCGGACTTGACCGGCTTGGCGGCGGCGGAAAGCCCCAGTTCCCGCATGGCGAAAAGCACCCGCCGCTGTACCGGTTTCATGCCGTCCTTCACATTCGGCAGGGCGCGTCCCTTGACCACCGCCACCGCGTATTCCAGATAATCGCGCAGGGCGGATTCGTGCAACAGCACGCTCGCGCCGTCGTCCCCGTCCTGGATGCGCGCGGGCAATCCCGGCGGCGGCGCGGGCGGGGCGGGATGAACGCCGGAAAGTACCGGCGAATCCGGCGCGGCAAACAGGTCGGGCGTCAGCGGATCATCGATGGACATATTGAGCGGACACTACGCGTCAAATGGCTGGAAGCGCGTCACGCCATCGCGGCGACACGCAAGAACGCCGCGATGAAAACCCCCGCGCGTACGGAACGGACGGGGTTTTTCAGCACGATACGGACAAGACCGGGACAAGACCGGGAAAAGTCGGCTATTCGCCCGCTACCGTCACATTGACCGTTGCCGACACGTCGGTATGCAGCGCGACTTCCAGCGGAAATTCGCCGGTAGTCTTCAGCGGGCCTCCGGGCATGCGCACATGTCCCTTGTCGACGGTAAAACCAAGCGCCAGCAGGGCTTCGGCGATGTCGTGATGGGTCACGGAGCCGAAGAGGCGGCCATCCATCGCGGATTTGCGCTTGATGGTGAGGCTGATGCCTTCCAGCTTTTCGGCCACGGCCTGGGCGGCGGCGAGTTTTCCGGCCTGAATTTTTTCCAGTTCGGCGCGGCGGGCCTCGAATTCAGCCAGCGCCGCGGGGGTGGCGCGTTTGGCCTTCTTTTGCGGGATCAGGAAATTACGGGCGTAGCCGTCCTTCACCTTGACCACTTCGCCGAGTTCTCCAAGGTTGGCGACTTTTTCGAGCAGAATGATTTGCATGCGGGTCGCTCCTTACTGGTGGTTGTCGGTGTAGGGCAAGAGCGCCAGAAAGCGGGCGCGCTTGATGGCGACGGACAACTGCCGCTGGTAGCCCGCCTTGGTGCCGGTCAGACGCGCCGGCATGATCTTGGCGTTTTCCTGGATGTATTCCTTCAGGACTTCCACGTCCTTGTAATCGATCTGCTCCACCTTCTCGGCGGTAAAACGGCAGAATTTGCGGCGTTTGAAGAGTCCGCCGCCGCGCCGTTTTTTCTTGTCATCTTCCTTCTTCTTGAAGAATCGGGCCATTTTCTTTTCCTTCCAAAAAATCAATTGTTTGTACGTGTAATACGAGCGTTTTGCTGTTGCGGCTCTTCGCGGCCAGAAATCCGGAAAGCCGGAATTCCACGCCCAGGGGCGCGGCGTTCAGCCAGTGCGCCATCTCGCCCAGCGCCAGCACGGGCATTTCGCAGACGGTTTGCCGGAGCGTTCCGGCTTCCATCTGTTCCGACCGGTGCAGAATGCGCCCTTCGGCAAGCGGAATCCCCGCCGGGGTGTAACGCAACGGCTTCTTTTCCGCCAGTTGCGCGGTAATCCGAAGCTGGTTCAGAAGAAAACCTCAACACGCGCGCTGAAAAAATCAGGATTCCGCGAGACTTGCGGCGCTCGTCTCCGCCGCAGCCGACGCCGGTTCTTCCACAACTGCCGCGGCTTCGACCTCGGCGCTCTCTTCCGCCAGCATGGACCTGGATTTGTCATCCTTCATCATGGGCGAAAGCGAGGTGACCGCATGTTTCATCTTGACGGTAAGGCTGCGCAGCACTGCGTCGTTGAACTTGAAACCATGTTCCAGTTCCGCCAGCGTTTCGCTGTCGCATTCGATGTTCATCAGCACGTAGTGCGCCTTGTGGATTTTCTCGATGGCATAGGCCAGTTGCCGCCGCCCCCAGTCCTCCAGCCGATGAATCTGTCCGCCGCGCCCGGCGATCAGCGCGCGATAGCGTTCCACCATTGCCGGCACCTGCTCGCTGTGGTCCGGATGGACAATAAAGACAATTTCGTAATGGCGCATGAACACTCCTTGTGGCAAAAGCCCCCCGGTCATGCTTTTCCAGTGGGGCAAGGTTGAAAAACCCGTGATTATATATCAGGAAACGAAAGCAAGGATCGGAAGGCAAGAATGCAGCCGGGGCAATCGCAGCAAGAAATCAGCGGCAGCCCTTCAGGGCTGCCGGTCAAACTCCATTGGGAAGGGGTTTCTCTCCCCTCGAGAATGACTACGGTCGAAACCCCGGCCGCGACCGGGAGAGGGCTTGCCTTCCTTCAACAGCGCGAATGGATATGCGCTCGCCCTGGCGCAATGGGGGGGGTAATCCAACGTGTGAATATCCGTTCTTTCCGGTTTCGGTTAAAATCAGGCCTGTTTTGTCCTTCGGTGTCCGCGGCATGACCATTCGTCAGGTTTATCTTCCCCTTTTTTCGGTGCGCGCCGGAATGACGCTGGCCAGGCCCGCCATTATCAGCGAGCGTCAGGTCACGGTGTTGATGCTGCCCGCCGGACACGAACTCACCGAAAGCAATCTCGCGCAATTGCGCGCGCACCACGCGCACTACCTCTGCATTGCCGAGGAAGACACGCGCGGCGATGTCCTGCGCGCCCAGCACATCGCCACGCAAGCCGCGCGACTGGACAGGATTTTCTGCAACGCCGATCTGGAACATCCCGAAACCCGCGCCTTCTATGAAGCCGTGCGCGCCTATCGCCTCGTCTGAAAATCCGTCGAGAACACCATGCCGCTCAACCTCAAACTCGCGGAACTGCCGGAAAGCATCACCCGGCTGCCCGCCTTTCCCCGCATCATCAGCGAACTGATCGCCGATCTCGACGACGAAAACTCCAGCATGCTCACCCTGGCGCGGCACGTGGAGCGCGATCCCGTCGTGGCCGGACGCATCCTCTCCACCGCCAATCGCATCCTGTATTACGAAGGCTGGCCGGAAGTGCGCGACATTTATACCGCCGTCTCCCTGATCGGCTTCACCCGCATCCGGGAAATCGTGCTGACCACCAGCATGGTGAGTTTCGCCGGACACTGCCGCACCCGCTTTTCCTGGGAACACAGCCTCGCCGTTGGCATCGCCGCGCAGGAACTGGCGAAACGGGTGGAGGTCAATCCGCATGTCGCGCTGGTCGCCGGATTGCTGCACGACGTGGGGCAATTGTGGATGAGCTGCATCCACCCGCTGGAATTCCAGCAGGCGCGGCTACAGGTGGAAGTACACGGCAAGGAAATCTGCGCCGCCGAAAAGAAACTGTTCGGCTTCGACCACTGCACCATCGGCGCAATGATCGCCCATCACTGGCGTCTGCCCGCGGATGTCACCGCCGCCATCGGACATCATCACGCGCCCAGCAACGAAGCCGCCGCGCAAAAACTGGTCGCCGTCACCCATGTGGCCGAACTCATCGCCAACGCGCTGGATTTGCCCAATCGCGACGTCAACCGCGTGGAGTGCCTCTCGCCCGCCGTGAATACGCTCCTCGGCATGGACTGGAGCAAGGATTGCTCCGCCTTCTTCGGCGCCATCGAAGCCCGTTACCAGTACGCCGCGACCATCTTCAGCTGAACCTGGCTGACAACCTGTAACACTTCCCCGTCCGCGCTTTTCTGTCTTCTCTCCCTTGAACCCCGTATAATCGCCGTCCTTTCCCTTACGCCAGACCGTCAATGGCCCACGACCCACGCACCGAACTTGCCGCCCTGTTGCGCCGCGCCCTTGCAAGCGTGACGCCGGAGGCCGCCGACATGCCCATTTTCCTGGAACGCCCGCGTGACGCGAGTCATGGCGATTTTGCCAGCAACCTGGCGATGCGGCTGGCGCGCGTGTCGAAAAAGAATCCGCGCGAACTGGCGGCGCGCCTGCTGGCGGAACTGCCGGTATCCGCCCTGGTGGCAAAAGCGGAAATCGCGGGCGCGGGCTTCATCAATTTCACGCTGGATGCCGCCGCCAAGACCGGCGTGATTGCCAACGTGCTGGCGGAAGGCGAAGCCTACGGGCGTCTGCCCCTGGGCGGCGGAAAAAAAGTGTTGCTGGAATTCGTTTCCGCCAACCCGACCGGGCCGCTGCATGTCGGACACGGGCGCGGCGCGGCCTGCGGCGCTTCCTTGTCCAGACTGCTCGCCTTTGTCGGCTGGGATGTGACGCGGGAATACTATGTGAATGACGCCGGACGGCAAATGGATATTCTCGCGGTTTCCACCTGGCTGCGCTATCTGGAAGCGTCGAATGTCTCCGGCATCGCCTTCCCGCCCAACGCCTATCAGGGCGCTTACGTGCGAGGCATGGCGGCGCAGTTGCGCGCGATGCGCGGCGCGCGTTACGTGCGCGCCGCGGCGGATGTCCTGGCGGATACGCCGGGACTGCCCGACGCGGCGCGCCAGGATGACGCGGCAAAAACACAACGCGAACACCATCTGGACGCGCTCATCGCCAATGGCAAGAAGCTGTTGGGCGAGGACTGGAATGCCGTGCATCAGCATGTGCTGGCCGAGCAAATCGCGGACGGGCGCGGCGATCTGGAGGAATTTGGCGTGCATTACGACGTCTGGTTCTCCGAAAAGGCGCTGTTCGACACCGGACTGGTGGCGCGTTGCGTGGATCTGCTGGACAAAGCCGGGCATCTTTATACGCAGGATGGCGCGAAGTGGTTCAAATCCACGGCCTTCGGCGACGAAAAGGATCGGGTCGCGCAGCGCGAAAACGGCATCTACACCTATTTCGCTTCCGACATCGCCTACCACCTGAACAAGTACGAGCGCGGCTTCGACCGGATCATCAACATCTGGGGCGCGGATCATCACGGCTACATCCCGCGGGTCGCGGGCGCAATCCAGGCGCTGGGACTGGATGCGGACAAACTCGAGGTGGCGCTGGTGCAGTTCGCGGTGCTCTATCGCGGCGGACAGAAGGTTCCCATGTCCACCCGTTCCGGTGAATTTGTCACCCTGCGCGAGTTGCGCAACGAAGTGGGCAACGACGCCTGCCGCTTCTTCTATGTGCAGCGGAAAGCCGATCAGCATCTGGATTTCGATCTCGATCTCGCCAAGAGCCAGACAAATGAAAATCCGGTGTATTACATCCAGTATGCCCACGCGCGCATCGCTTCGGTGCTGCGGGAATGGGGCGGCGACGCGGCGACGCTCACGCGCGCGCCCACGGATGGCCTTGCCAGCGAGCACGAACTGGCGCTGGCGGGCAAACTTGCGGCCTTCCCGGAAATCATCGAGTCCGCCGCGCAAGACCTGGCGCCGCACCAGATCGCCTTCTACCTGAAAGACCTGGCCGCCGGGTTCCACGCCTGGTACAACGCCGAACGCATACTGGCGGCAGACGAGTCCACACGCCTGGCGCGTCTGGCGCTGGCGGCGGCGGTGCGGCAAGTGATTCGGAACGGCATGAATCTATTGGGCGTATCCTGCCCGGACAGCATGTAACCAGGAGTCTCCTTCAAATGAAAGCAACACAGCACACAGCACGACATTCCGCGCAGGGCGGCACCCTGGTGGGCATGTTCATCGGCCTGGTTCTGGGCGTGGCGATTGCCGCCGCCGTGGTCTGGTACATGAACCGGATGGAAGCGCCTTTTACCCGCGCCGCGCCGCCGCAAAACGTCCAGCCCGGCCAGGGGCAACCGCCCGCGATCCTGCCCGGCAAACCCGGCGACGCCACGCCGGAAAACCGCTTCCAGTTCTACGACATCCTGCCAGGGAGAACGGATGCCGTGCCGCAACAACCGCCGTCCGCCACAACGCCCGCGTCCGCGGCATCCGCCACTCCGCCCGTAAAGCTGCATTACCTGCAAGCGGGCGCGTTCAGCGACCCGCAGGAAGCGGACAACCTCAAGGCGGCGCTGGCCATGAAAGGCATGGAAGCGCATGTGCAACAAGTCATGGTGCAGGGCAGCACCTTTTTCCGCCTGCGCCTGGGTCCGTACAAAAAAATCGACGAGGCCAGCAGTATCCGCGCCACCCTCGCGCAGCAAGGCGTGGAAACCCTGTTGATCAACGCGGAGGAATAAAACATGCATATTCATCGTCGCCATTTTCTTTCTTCTTCCATCGCGCTGGCGCTGGGCGCAACCCTGCCGGGCGTCTTGTTCGCGCAGTCCGCCGCCGCGCCCCACGAACGCCTGCCGCGTCCGATGCCCAAGGAAGGCGCGGGCAAGATTGCCGTCCTGGAATTTTTCTCCTACGGCTGCAACCACTGCAACGACTTTCATCCGATCATCGTCAAATGGGCTGCCCGCCAGCCCGCCCATGTCGCCTTCCGGCGCATCCCCGTCGCCTGGAACGCGCCTTGGGCCAGCCTCGCCCGCTTCTATTACGCGCTGGAAATCAGCGGCGAACTCGCCAAACTGGACAGCAAGGTCTTCAATGCCCTGCACCAGCAAAGACAAAAACTCTATACCGACAAGGCCATTCTCGACTGGTACGCCAGCCAGGGCGGCAACCGGGAAAAATTTGGCGAAATCATGAAATCCTTCTCCGTCACGAGCAAGGTCAATCAAGGCGAAAAACTGCGCGAATCCGCCCAGGTAGACAGCGTCCCCTGTGTCGTGGTCGACGGCGCCTACAAAATGCAGGGCGCAAGCTACGAAGAACTGCTGGACAATACCGACCGGCTGATTGCCCAAATCAGGGAACAGAATAAAAAATAACGAAACAGCCCGGAAAATATCCCGCGCGCGGTTGACGGACGCCCGAATCCCGCCCATGACGACGCATGATTTCATCGCCGCCGCCGACATTCCCCTGCTGGAAGCCGCGGGATTGGCCGATTTCGACGCCCTGTGGCAACTGGAACTCGAAACGGTGGAACATCCCAACGCCGGTCGCGGAGGCGACGGCTGGAGTTCCGTCTGTCGGCTCGAACTGCCCGGACAGGACTATTTTCTCAAGCGCCAGTCCAATCACCTGACCCGCTCGCTCACCCATCCTTTTGGCGAACCGACCTTTGCCCGCGAATTCCGCAATATCCGCCGCTACGCCGAACGCCAGGTTCCCGCCCTCTGCGCCGTCTTCTTCGGCATGCGCAAGATCGCAAGCGAACAGCGCGCCATCCTGCTCACCCGCGCCCTTTCCGGTTGGCGCGATCTGGCAAGCTGGCTTGCCGACTGGCCGCAATGCCCGCCAGAACAGCGCGGCGAACTCCTCGACGCCTGCGCGCTCCTCGCGCGCCGCCTGCACGCAGCCCGCCTGACGCATTGCTGCTTTTATCCACATCACATCTTCGTCCGCGCGCAGGAAAAAGGCTACGCCGCCTGCCTGATCGACCTGGAAAAAAGCCGTTCCCTCCACTTTCGCCGCGAACGCATCCGGGATGTGGAGCAATTCCTCCGCCACGCGCCGCAACTGACCGCAACGGAAATCAACCGCTTTCTCGCCCTTTACCTCGAAACGCCCGCCAACGCCCCGGAAATCGGCCATTGGCGGCAATGGCTGGCAAAACGCCAGCAAAAAAAAGCAGGGCAACCCCCGTCATCTGTCGATGTATGCCACCAGGACGGCAATGACCAGCACCAGCACCCAGGCCAGATAAAGCCAGAGCAGAAAAATGGGTAAGGCCGACAACACGCCATACAACGTGGAATAGAAACTGGCGCGGCTCACATACCAGAGAAATCCCTGCTGCATGAACGCAATCGACAGGCTCGCCAGAATGCCGCCAAACAATGCCGCCCGGCGGCCAACCCGCACATTCGGCATGGCGTAATACAGCAGCGCGAAAAACGCGCCCAGCAAGATGTAATTCAGCCCGTCCATGAGCCGCGCCTGATAGGACGCAAGCCCACTGTTCCAGCCCAGTGCCAGCTTGAGCAAAAAATCGCCCAGGCTGGTCAATATCCCCATGAACAGCGGCACACCGGCCATGCCAATAAGATAAAGCGGCAAGCGTCTCACCCAGGAGCGCCCCTCGCGGACGCCCCAAATCTGGTTCAGCGCGCCTTCCAGCGTATGCAGAAGGAAAAAGACCATCCCGGCCAACACCAGCACCCAGGGCCAGGCCAGCAAATGCGCGTTACTTGCCATGCTGTAGACGTGCCGGGCTACCATGCCGCCAGAATTCCCCGGCATCAGCGTCTGCATGACGAAAGCGTCAAGCTGGCGCACCAGCGCGCCAAATCCCGGCAAGCTGGCCGCCATCGCCAGCACCAGCGTCACCAGCGGCACCAACGTCAGCAAGGTGGAAAAAGACAGGGCTGCCGCCATTTGCACCAGATGTTCCCGGCGAAAAACCCGCAGCAGATGCGCAGGCAGCGCAAAAAGACAGCGAAAGAAAGATTGCGACATAGTGGAGCGGCGGAAAAATCGGCGGTCGCCACTTTACGCCGTCTCCGGTGTTTTGTCTCTGGGATGTCAGATAAATTTCGCGCCATGAAACCAATTATTCCCGCTGCTGCTCTTTGCCGCGCATTCGGGGTAATATGCGCGTTCAGGGCGGTGCCGGGCAGCATGTTTGAACGATGAAAAAACCATCGCCAGCGGCTTCCGGCGGATTGCCCCTGATTTTCCTTTTTCATCTGGAGTTTGTTATGCAAAATGACACTACCCCCCTGGCAGACAAAAAAGAGCGCCTGCAACGTTTGATCAGCCGTACCAGGGATATTCCGCCGATTCCCGTCGCCGTCGCCTATCCCTGCGACAAGGAATCCCTGCGCGGCCCGCTGATGGCGGCGGAAGCCAACATCATCCATCCCATTCTCGTCGGCCCGGAAACGAAAATCCGCGCGGTGGCGGAAGAATTCAGCCTCGACCTCAAGGGCTTTCGCATCGTCAATACCAAGGACAGCATCGATGCCGCCAATACCGCCGTGGCCCTGACGCGCGACGGCGAAAGCGGCGCGCTGATGAAAGGCAGCCTGCATACCGACGAACTGATGGGTGCCGTCGTCACCCGCGCCAATAATTTCCGCACCAGCCGCCGCATCAGCCACGTTTTCGTCATGGACGTGCCGACTTATCCCCGTCTCATGCTGATTACCGACGCTGCCGTCAATATCGCGCCCTCGCTGGAAGAAAAGGCGGATATCATCCAGAACGCCATTGAACTGGGCAAGGTGCTCGGCATCGGCACGCCCAAGGTGGCCATTCTCGCCGCCGTGGAAACCGTGAATCCCAAAATGCCCGCCACCCTCGAGGCGGCGGCGCTGTGCAAAATGGCGGATCGCGGGCAAATCAAGGGCGGCCTGCTCGACGGTCCGCTGGCTTTTGACAACGCCGTATCGCCGGAAGCCGTCGCCGTCAAGGGCATCGTCTCCTCCGTCGCCGGACAGGCCGATATTTTCATGGTGCCCAACCTGGAAGTTGGCAACGTGCTGTTCAAACAGCTCGAATACCTGGCCAACGCCTTGACGGCGGGTGTCGTGCTTGGCGCGAAAGCCCCGGTCATCCTCACTTCCCGCGCCGACAGCGCCGAGACGCGCACGGCATCCTGCGTCATCGCGGCCCTGATCGCCCACGCCAACAGTCAGAAGAACAGGAGCTAATCACCATGAGTCAAGCCATCCTCACCATCAACGCCGGTTCTTCTTCCATCAAGTTTGCCCTTTTTCCCATCGTGGGAAAAACCTTGGGCGACGCGGCGGTCATTTCCGGGCAAATCGACGGCATCGGCACTCCTGTCGCCAAACTGGCCGCCAAAAACACAGATGGTGAAAAAATCGCCAACAACGATCTGCCTGTCGCCAATCCCGACCACCAGAAAGCCTTTGATTATCTGCTTTCCTGGTTTACCGGCGAAGCCGCCGACTGGAAGATCGTCGCCGTTGGCCATCGCGTCGTGCACGGCGGGCAACTTTTTTCCAAACCCGTGCGCCTGGAAGGGCGCACGCTCGAAGAACTCACGGATTTCATTCCGCTGGCGCCCTTGCATCAACCGCACAATCTGGCGGGCATTTACGCCATTCAATCGCTCATGCCCGATGTGCCGCAAGTTGGCTGTTTCGATACCGCCTTCCACCGCACCCAGCCCGATGAAGCGCAGATTTTCGGCCTGCCGCGCGCCTTCACCGAAGAAGGCGTGCGCCGCTACGGTTTCCACGGCCTTTCCTACGAATACATCGCGCGCGTCCTGCCGGAACACTCGTCGCGCGCCGAAGGCCGCGTCGTCATTGCCCACCTCGGCAATGGCGCGAGCATGGCGGCGATGGTGGGACGCAAGGGCGTGGCGACCACCATGGGCTTTACGGCGGTGGATGGCCTCGTCATGGGAACGCGCGTCGGCGCCATCGACCCCGGCGTGTTGCTCTACCTGATGGAAAACAAGGGCATGAACGCCAAGGAGATCACCAACCTGCTGTACAAGGAATCCGGCCTGCTCGGCGTTTCCGGCATCAGCCAGGACATGCGCACACTGCTCGCCAGCGACAAGCCCGAAGCGCAGGAAGCGGTCAACCTGTTCTGCTACCGCATCGCCCGCGAAATCGGCTCCATGTCCGCCGCTGCGGGAGGTCTGGACGCGCTAGTATTCACCGGCGGCATCGGCGAGAATGCCGCCGAAATCCGCCGCCGTGTCATCCTGCTTTCCGCCTGGCTGGGCATCAAGCTCGATTCCGAAGCCAACGAGCGCCGCCACATCCGCATCAGCGCCCCGGAGAGTACCGTTGACGTGCTGGTCATCCCCACCAACGAGGAATGGATGATCGCCCATCACACCCGGACGCTGTTGAACCTGTAACCCCCACCCGGCGCCATGCGGCGGCGAAGCCGCCGCATGGTTTTCCCCTGTCTTTCCTGTCCCCGTATGTTTTGTTCCGTCTTCCGCCATGCGTATCCTCGGCATTGATCCTGGCCTGCGCGTGACCGGCTTTGGCGTCATCGACAAGGAGGGCGCAACGCTGCGTTACATCGCCAGCGGTTGCATCCGCTCCAACGCGAAGCAAAGCCTGCCGGAACGCATCGCCACATTGTTTGCCGGCGTGGGCGAAGTCATGGCGCGCTACGCGCCGGAGGAAGCCGTGGCGGAAAAGGTTTTCGTCAATGTGAATCCGAATTCCACGTTGCTGCTGGGACAAGCGCGCGGCGCGGTCATTGCCGCGCTGGTGGCCGGAAAGCTGCCGGTGGCGGAATATACGGCGCTGCAAATCAAGCAGGCGGTCGTCGGACAGGGCAAGGCGGCGAAAAAACAGGTGGAACACATGGTCATGCGCTTCTTGAATCTTTCCGGCGCGCCGCAGGCGGATGCTTCGGACGCGCTGGCCGCCGCCATTTGTCACGCGCATGCCGGTCTGGGAGGCATGGCAAGACGCATCAGGGCACTGGAACGATCATGATAGGACGACTCTCCGGCCTGCTGGCCGAAAAAAATCCGCCGCAAATCCTGCTCGACGTGGGCGGCGTCGGTTACGAAATCAATGTGCCGATGAGCACGTTCTATAACTTGCCCGCGCTGGGCGAATCGGTCACGTTGCTGATTCACCATGTCATGCGCGAGGACGGGCAGTTTCTCTACGGTTTCAGCGCGACTGGCGAGCGCGCCGCTTTTCGCCAGTTGCTGAAGATTTCCGGCGTGGGCGCGCGCACGGCGCTGGCGGTGCTTTCCGGCTTGTCGGTAGCGGACCTGTCCGCCGCCGTGGCGCGCCAGGAAAGCGGGCGGCTTACCCGCGTCCCCGGCATCGGCAAGAAAACCGCCGAACGCCTGCTCCTGGAACTCAAGGGCAAACTCCCCGCCGCCCTTGACGGTGACGGCAATGCCGCGCCGGACACCGCCGCCGCGGATGACGTGCTGAACGCCCTGCTGGCGCTGGGCTATTCCGAAAAGGAAGCCCTCGCCGCAATCCGCATCCTGCCCCACGGCCTTTCCACCGCCGAAGGCATTCGCCAAACCCTCAAAACCCTGGCGCGGATTTAGAAGCTGTTTCAAAAATTGAAAGCAGCGGATAAGCGTCCTCGTCAAAAGCGAAAGCCGAAGGCTCGCGGCAATCCAGCACGGCCTCCGTTTGCCTTGCCGTTTCGGAAAAGCGGAACCGCCGCCTGGATCGCCGTGGGCCTGCGGTCATCGCAATGACAGAGAGAAGGACGGCGAGCGGCAGAGATCATGAACAGGTTCTGATGGGTTTCCGCCGCAAAAAAAACGCCAGACCGGGGATGCCGTCTGGC
>JAIRLE010000108.1 GCA_031259605.1 Zoogloeaceae bacterium | reverse complement strand
CCTCGGATAGCGCAGGGTCTTGACGGCCTTGTCTTTGTCCGTCATCACGGGCGCCAGTTCGGCGCTGGGAATGTTCTTGCGGGTGGCTTCGTCGTGGGTGAGGGCGGAAATGGTCTTGGGCGTCTGAATGGGCATGGTCAATTATCCGTATGTGTCTCACCGAGTTCTTTTCGCGGCAATTCCTCAATGAAACGCGCAAGTTTTTTATCGAAAGTATGCGCCTGCTCACCCGCGTTCGCATATCCGGCAAGAACACAATCCACGAAATCGAGATTGGAGGCAGCGAAGAATCCCAGCGCATCCAGGATGGCGGGCTTGCGGGAAAGCGCAATATTCGCTCGCAGGACAAGCCGCGCCAATTGCGGGGAAATGTCGTCGCGCGGTATTTGATAGACTTTTTGCAAGACATACACGACTTCACAAAGCACTTCCACCGGAAGCCCGATTGCACCGCCTTCGATGATGTTCCGGGCGGATTGCGCCAAGGTTTCATCATCGTCCAGCAGATAACGGAGCACGATATTGGCGTCAATGACCGGCATGTTTTTCCCCGGCGACGGCAACCCAGGCGCTTTCTTCCCGCTCGATGAGCGACGGGTTCGCGTATTGCCGCAACGCGCCAAAAGCAGAGACTTCCCGCGCCGCCGGGTTTGGGGAAGGCACAGCGGAGAGCGCGGCTCCGGATTGACGTGTGGTGATTTCAAAGGGAATCCCGCCGCGCAGAAGCGATTGGCGAAGGAACACGGTAATCGCCGTCGTCATGTTCATTCCGAGTTCGCCAAACAAAGCCTCGGCGCGGGCTTTCAGATCGTCATCCAAACGAACGTTGATTTGCGTCATGGCAATTTTCTCCTGTGACCGATAGGTTTGCATGACATTATATATACAATGTAAAGAAAATTGCAATGGATTTGTGGATCATGTCCTCCCCCCCCTCCGCGATCACTCCGCCGAGCATTTCATTTCCCACGACCAGATGGAGCGGATCGTCCCTGCCGTGACCATCGTCGACCAGCAGGATGAAGCCGGAAAAATAGCGGCGCGCCACGGCCATATGCCATGACTGCTCTTCCGTATGAGTCAAGGCGTGCTCATGGCGGGGGGCGGAGGGTCTGGTCATGGCGCGGGCATCAATCCATGAGAAAGGCTGATTCCGGAAAGCGGGATTCCCCGAACGAACAGGGCGCGCTGGTTCGGGAAATCGAACTACGGGAGCACGATGGTTCGAGAAAATGCGTTTTGTCGAACTGTCGGCGTATGATGGTTCGGGAAGTCGAACGATGGGAGCACGATGGTTCGAGAAAATGCGTCTCCTCGAACTGTCGGCGTGTGCCCGGTCGGGAAACCGACGCAAGCCAAGAGGATGTGCCGGCAAGGCACGTATTTCCCGACACGTCGGGCGCTCTTCTGCCGGGGAATCGGCACAGAGGCGCATTTCCGGTGGCGCACGGAGCCTCATATGGCACTTCCCGTGAAAAGGCTCAAGTAATGGCTGAAGCTATACAGGCGGTCGCGCGTCTGCCCGGTGATTTCTTCCAGCAAGCCAAGACGCAACAATTCCTTGATGAGCAAGTGCGTTGTCGAGCGGGAAACCCTGAGTTCCCGCTCCAGATCGCCTGCCGCGATGACTGGCTTGTGGTAGAACACTTCCAGCGCGGCGCGAGCGTTGGCGGCGCGTTTGCCGAGCGTCTGGACGCTGGCGTCGGCTTTGCTGCGCAAGGCAAATACTTGCTGGAATACCTTGCTGCCGCGCGCAGCGGTTTCCTGTACGCCATTCAGGAAAAAACGCACCCAGTGACCGATGTCGTTATTCTTGCGGACAAGTGTCAGGGCGTCGTAATAGCTGCTGCGGTTGCGCTCGAAGAAGTCCGAAATATAGAGCGAGGGTTTGGCAAGCAGACCGCGATCAACGAGGTAAAGCGGAATCAGGAGCCGCCCGATACGCCCGTTGCCGTCCAGGAACGGGTGAATGGTCTCGAACTGGTAATGACTGATGGCGATACGGACAAGGTGCGGCACGGCAATGGCCTCGTTGTGCCAGAACTGTTCGAGGTCGCTCATCAGTTCGGGAACGCCTTCGTGGGACGGCGGAATGAACACGGCATCCGTCAGGTTCGAGCCGCCAATCCAGTTCTGGCTCACGCGGAATTCGCCCGGCTGTTTTTGCTCGCCGCGCACGCCTTGCATCAAAATGGCATGGGTTTCCCGCAGCAGCCGATTGGACAGCGGCAGGGTCGCCAGCCGTCCAATGGCGGTATTGAGAGCGGCAACGTAGTTTTGCACTTCGCGCCAATCGTTGCGTTTTTCCGGCGCGATGTGTGATTCCGGCATCAGGGCTTCGTTCATGCTGGTCTGCGTGCCCTCGATGCGGCTGGAGGTCTGCGCTTCCTTGACAATGTGCATGCGGATGAAGAGGTCGACATCCGGGATGATGAGCGAGAAGGCATTCAATTCGCCCAGAGCGCGGTTTGCCGATTCCAGAAGCACATTGATGCGCGGGTCTTCCCATGTCCAGTCGTGATTGATTGGCACGGGTTCGAAACTTTTGTATTGGTAGCGCGTCTGCCAATGTCCGGCTTTGAAGGTTTCAAATCTCATGCGACATTCTCCGTTGCTTTTCTGATTGTTTGGATAACCATCTCATCGAAGTGTTTTTCCACTTCCGCCGCGAAGTCTTCCTGCATCGTCCAGACATTGATGAATTCGCGGAACGCCCAGCGCCCGAAGGTCCCCAGGGCGTTCACGCCGGGAATCCAGCAGGTTTCCATTGCCGCTTTCTTGTCTTTGGCGTCTTCTCCGCGATAGCCCTTGATTTCCACGACCAGATGGAGCGGATCATCCCTGCCGTGACCATCGTCGACCAGCAGGATGAAGTCGGGAAAATAGCGGCGCGCCACGGCCATATGCCGGTAGGGAACACTGAAATCCAGTCCCTGATTCTTGACGTAGGCAAAAACGCGCGGGTGTTGCTCGGCGACGCGGCAGAATTCGCCCTCCCAACTGCTATTCTCCAGAATCACCCAGTTTACATGGCATTTCGGCGGCGGGCCGATGGTGTCCCAACGATCCGTCCTGGAGGTACGAAACTGGACGTGACGGGTGGAACCGCTGGAATTGTAGGGATCGAGCAGCGCCTTGACGTCGGCGTTTTTCTTTTGCCCGGCGCGGTTGATGGCATCGGAAATGCGTTGGCACGCCTGGTCGGCCAGTTGTTTGTACATGAGCTGCGCCGGGTAGGTTCCTCCCTGGCACTCCAGGCAGTTTTCCAGCCATTCGCGGGTAATGCGTTTCAGGGGGCCGAAAAGGTGCGCCGGGAAAGAAGCGCCGCTGTCGCGCCAGCGGGTTTGCATGAGATGCGTGGCAAGTTTCATCAGCAGCGTGGAAAAACGCGCGTCCTTCAGATGTTCCAGGGTGAAGGTCTCCGTTTCTCCAATGATTCCCGCATTTCTCGTCTCCGAAGGCCCAACCAGCGCCGGCGTCAACACAAAACGTGAATCGTCGTTGAATTCGGCTTCCAGTTCGTCCCGCGGCAATTCGATGCGATAACCCTCCACGCGCGGAAACCGAATTTCCAGATGGTCGCGTTCCGGGCGCACGGCCTTGACCAGCACGGTTTCACGCGGCGGCTGTGGCGGCGCGACGACCGGTTGGGCGGTAAAGTCGAAGGGAATGCCAAAAATATCGGCATATTCGGCATTGAACATGCCCTCTTCGTTCAGATCGTAGGAATAACGGCGCAAGGCCCGTCCCATGACCTGCTCGCACAAAAGTTGCGTGCCGAAGGCGCGCAAACCCAATATGTGGGTCACGGTGTTGGCGTCCCAGCCTTCGGTGAGCATGGAAACGGAAACGACGCAGCGAATGGATTCGCCCAAACGCCCGGTTTTTCCGACCGTATTCATCACTTCGCGCAATAAATCCTGATCGGTGA
The DNA here is from genome assembly GCA_031259605.1 of Zoogloeaceae bacterium. Taxonomy (GTDB): domain Bacteria; phylum Pseudomonadota; class Gammaproteobacteria; order Burkholderiales; family Rhodocyclaceae; genus Azovibrio. The sequence goes on along the minus strand of JAIRLE010000108.1, from coordinate 1,742 downwards.
TGCTGTCGGCGGCGGCGCTGTTGCCGTCGCGTTCGATGATCTCCCGCCGGAAACGTTCGATTTCCGGCGCGGCCATTTCACGGAAGTTTTTGTCCAGTGCCTCGCCGGATTCGAGTTGTTCGCTGTCGATCAGCAAGGTGCGCGGACGCGCGAGTGGCTCGCCATGCTCGTCGTGATTGCGAAAAAGCGGCAAGCGCCCTGGTTCCAGTGTGACGCTGCCATCTTCGTTTTTTCGCGTGAAGCCGGAAATGTAGTCATACACCAGCTTGGAAGACGCGGTATTGTTGCAGACGATGATGAAGCAGGGAGAAACCTTGATGCGAGACTGTTCCCAGAGCCGGAAAGTTTTTTCATAATGCCCGTAGAGCGCCTCCAGCGCAGTCTGTAGTTCGAGCGGCAATTCGAGCGGATCGAGCGCGCCGCTTTTGCCGCGCCCTTGCCTGGGCATTTTTCTACCAATGTGCTCCCACAGCTTGCGATACATCGGCATTTCTTCATTGGGAATATTGCTCGCCACGGGAACGCGCGGCAATTTGACGATGCCGGATTCGATGGCGTCCATGAGCGAAAAATCGCAGACCGTCCAAGGGAAAAGCGTGCCTTCGGCATAACCGGAGCCGCGCAGGAAAAAGGGCGTAGCGGAGAGATCGAAGACCCGGAATCCGTTTTTGGCGCCAGCCTTGCGCCCGACCATGCGCGCAACGGCTTCAAGTCCGGAGATCCACAGACGGGCTGCTTCGTTATTGCTGGCGGCCTCCTTTTTTTCATCGCCCTTGAGCGCGCCGGATTCCGTTGCCGGTTTGGCGCGGTAACAGTGGTGCGCCTCGTCGTTGATGACGAGGATGTTCTTCATCCCCATCAGATCCGGAATGACCCGCTGCAACATCTGTCCTTCGGTTTCCAGCGTTCGGGGCGCTTCGCCCGTTCTACCGCCAAGAAGCGCGCGCCCTCCCTTGCTGATTTCCATGCGCTCGCGCAACTTGAAGGCGTGGTAATTGGTGATGACAATGCGGGCCTGCCGCATGTCCGCAAGCATGTCGGAGGGCAGCAGCTCGCGGGTCTTGTAATAGCTGTCCGGATCGTTGGGCAGGAGGACGCGCAGGCGATCACGAATGGTGATGCCTGGCGTGACGATCAGGAACCCCTTGGTGAATTGCCTGCTCGCCGGATGGCGCGCGGCATTGACCGTCTGCCAGGCAATGATGAGCGCCATCACGGTGGTTTTGCCCGCCCCCGTGGCAAGTTTCAATGCCGTGCGGATGATTCCGGGATTGCTCTCCAGACTGGCGTTTTCGAGACTCTCCAGAATGTGCGCGTATTTCTTCCCTTGTCCTGGCGCGACCTCGGCAAGCCAGATCGCGGTTTCCACGGCTTCGATCTGGCAGAAGAACGGGCGCACATCCTGGAATTCATGCGTGCGCCAGTATTCGAGCAAACGCCCGGTTTCCGGCGTGACCTGCCAGCCGGAACGCGGCAGCCTTCGCCATGCGTCTACCGCCTGGCGGATTTCATTGACGATGGAAATCGGGTCGTACTTCCGCCCGTCCCCTGACAAGCCCAGGGATTCGTCCAGCAAATCGGCCTGGCGGCCTGTCCGCCTTCTTGGCTTGGGGATCGGCGTGATGAATTCAGCCCGGCGGCGATGTTCGACGACGACGCCCGTCGGTTGCCCGTTTTCAAGCTGCCAGTGGCGACGGGGGTACTCGTAGGGCGAATTCAGGATGGGTTTTTCGAAAAAGGCG
>JAIRLE010000055.1 GCA_031259605.1 Zoogloeaceae bacterium | reverse complement strand
GGTTCCAGCCTTCATGCGCTTCCTCAAAACGCATCTTCCTCACCTCTTCTTGCACGATCGTTCGTCTCATCACAACCTCCTCATTGGAGACCATGACGAGCGGACAACCATCGCGCTATTGAGGCGTACAGATAGAAAACTCGCTGCATTTGTGTTGCAAAGGCTTGATCTGTAAACTTTTTTTCTGTTACGATTCGCCCCTTTCCGGATTTTCCGGGAGCAGGGTGCTGGCGGGTCTCGTGAACCGGAAACGGGCTTCGAGAGGTTTGCGCGGCGTTCGATCAACTTAACCGCTGCGTGGCAGCAAGAAGCGATTCAATACACCTCATGGAATCTTTTGCCCAACTTTTTGAAGAAAGCCTGGCTCGCCAGGAAATGCGTCAAGGCGAAGTCATCACTGCGGAAGTGGTGCGCGTCGACCAGAATTTTGTCGTGGTCAACGCTGGCCTGAAATCCGAATCCTACATCCCCGTTGAAGAATTTCTGAACGATCAGGGCGAACTGGAAGCCAATCCCGGCGATTTTGTCCAGGTCGCCATCGAGATGCTCGAAGACGGCTATGGCGAAACCCGTCTTTCCCGCGACCGCGCCAAGCGCATCGCCTCCTGGAATTTCCTCGAACACGCGCTGAACGACGGCTCGCTCGTTTCCGGCACCATCACCGGCAAGGTGAAGGGCGGACTGACGGTCATGACCAATGGCGTGCGCGCCTTTCTGCCCGGTTCGCTGGTGGATATGCGCCCGATCAAGGATACCTCGCCCTACGAGGGCAAGACCCTGGAATTCAAGGTCATCAAGCTGGACAGGAAGCGCAACAATGTCGTGGTTTCCCGCCGCGCCGTGCTGGAAGCCTCCGTGGGCGAAGAGCGCGACAAGCTCCTGGAAAACCTGAAGGAAGGCACCGTCGTCAAGGGCATCGTCAAGAACATCACCGATTACGGCGCGTTCGTCGATTTGGGCGGCATCGACGGCCTGTTGCACATCACGGATCTGGCCTGGCGGCGCGTGCGCCATCCGAGTGAAGTGCTTTCCGTGGGCGATGAACTCGAAGCCAAGGTGTTGAAGTTCGATACCGACAAGAATCGCGTCTCCCTAGGCATGAAGCAACTGGGCGAAGACCCCTGGGTGGGCATTGCCCGCCGTTATCCGGCAACAACCCGCATGTTCGGCAAGGTCACGAATCTCACCGATTACGGCGCGTTCGTGGAAATCGAACAGGGCATCGAAGGTCTGGTGCACGTCTCGGAAATGGATTGGACGAACAAGAACGTGCATCCTTCCAAGGTGGTGCAACTGGGCGACGAAGTGGAAGTCATGATTCTGGAAATCGACGAGGAACGCCGTCGCATCTCCCTGGGCATGAAACAATGCCAGCCCAATCCCTGGGAAGAATTCAACCAGAACTTCAAGAAGGGCGACAAGGTTTCCGGCGCGATCAAGTCGATTACCGATTTCGGCATCTTTATCGGGTTGTCTGGCGGCATCGACGGTCTGGTGCATCTTTCCGACCTTTCCTGGAATACCACTGGCGAAGAAGCCATCCGCAACTTCAAGAAGGGCGACGAGGTGGAAGCCGTGGTGCTGGCCATCGACGTGGACAAGGAACGCATCTCCCTGGGCGTCAAGCAACTGGAAGGCGATCCGTACACCAACTACATCGCCACGCATGAGAAGAATTCCGTGGTCAGCGGCACGGTCAAGTCGGTGGACGCCAAGAGCGCGGTCATCGCGCTGGACGGCGAGGTGGAAGGCTGTCTGCGCGCTTCCGATTATTCGCGCGAGCGGGTGGAAGACCTTTCGCATGTGCTGAAACCCGGGGACGCGGTGGAAGCGATGATCGTCAACGTGGATCGCAAGAACCGTTCAATCAACCTTTCCATCAAGGCCAAGGACCAGGCGGAACAGGCGGAAGCCATGCAGAAGATCAGCGCGGAATCCTCCGGTTCCGCCGGAACGACCAATCTGGGCGCTTTGCTGAAAGCCAAACTGGATCAGAACCAGCAGACCTGATGAGCGCCTCATGACCAAATCCGAACTGATCGAACGGTTGTCCGGGCGTTTTCCCCAGTTGACGGCAAAGGACGCGGACGATGTGGTCAAGATGATGCTCGATGTCATGTCAAAAGCATTGATCGCCGGAACGCGCATCGAGATTCGCGGATTCGGCAGTTTTTCCCTCAACCATCGTCCGTCGCGTTTGGGGCGTAACCCCAAGTCGGGCGAACAGGTGGAGGTGCCGGAAAAATGGGTGCCGCATTTCAAGGCGGGCAAGGAATTGCGGGAGCGCGTGGATAAGCGCCGCTGAACCCGCAAGGCCACAAATCCGCGCGCTTGTGGTAGATTCGAAGGCGGCAACCAAGAGGGGTTGCCGCCTTTTTCTTTTCAGCAAGAAATTAGCGACAGCCCTTCAGGGCTGCCGGTCCAACGTCATTGGGAAGGGGTTTCTCTCCCCCCGAGAATGGCTACGGTCGAAACCCCGGCTTTTTCAGGCCGGGGTCTCAACTTTCGCACCGCCCTGAAGGGCGGGGTTTCAAACCGGAGTTGGTTTTACGATGGAGCGTGGTGCCTTATGTCTGTCCTGACCTGGATTGTGCGGCTTCTGTTGTTTTTGTTCGTGCTCCTTTTTGCATTGAGAAACACGGCGGTGGTCAAGCTCAACTTCTTTTACGGGCATTCCTGGGACGCGCCGCTGGTGTTGTGGCTGCTGGCGTTTTTCGTGACGGGCGTCCTGTTGGGCATTCTGGCGATGCTCGCGCCGCTTTTCCGGGCGCGGCGCGTCATTGCCCATCTGCAACAGGAAGCAAAGCGGCATGTTGCCGCCGCCGCGCCCGATGACGCCAATCCGCAAACGGAGTTCTGATGGAATTTGATGCGTATTGGCAACTTTTGTTGTTGCCGCTTTTTTTCGCCCTGGGCTGGATTGCGGCGCGCGTGGATATTCATCATGTGGTGCGCGAATCGCGCGAGTTGCCGCGTTCCTATTTCCAGGGACTGAATTTTCTGTTGAGCGAGCAACCGGACAAGGCCATCGACGCCTTTTTGCAGGTCGCGCGGCAGGATACGCAAACGGTGGAACTCAACTTCGCGCTGGGCGGGCTTTTCCGGCGGCGCGGCGAAACGGAACGCGCCATTCGCATGCACCAGAGCCTGATCGAACGCGATGATCTGGGCGAGGAAATTCGCCTGCAAGCCCTGCTGGAACTGGGACAGGATTATCTCAAGGCCGGACTGCTGGATCGCGCCGAAGACATTTTCGCCAAATTGCGGACTTCGACGCTGAAGGACGAGGCGCAACATCAATTGCTGGAAATCTACCAGCTCGAAAAGGACTGGCAAAAGGCAATCGCCATCGCCCGCGAGCAGGAGGATCCTTGTGCCGCCAAGGAGATCGCGCAGTTTTATTGCGAAATGGCGGCGGACGAACTCATGCGCTCGCGTTTCGAAGCGGCGGAAAACGCCTTGCAGGAAGCGCGAAAAGCGCATCGTCTTTGTGTGCGCGCCAGTCTGCTTGCCGGCGACATCGCGCTTGGACAAAACACGCCGGAAAAGGCCATCGACGCCTGGCGGCGCATCGAACAACAGGACCCGGCCTACCTGTCGCTGGCGGCGCAGCGCATCCAGGACGCCTATCAGCGTCTTGGCCAACCGGAGGAAGGACTGGCCTTGCTGCGCGCCTATCTGGAACGCTACCCTTCGCTGGATCTGCTGGAAAGCGTCTATCGACTCGAACTCGAGCGCGCGGGCAGCGAGGCGGCGTACCGACTGGTGCAGAACGAACTGCAAAGGAATCCTTCGCTGCTCGGACTGGAAAAACTCATCAGCGCCCGCCTGCCGCTGGTAGACAACGAAGGCAGCCGCGCCGATCTGGAACTGGCGCGCGGCATCGTGCACGGCTACACTCGCCGTCTGGCGCGTTACCGCTGCACGGATTGCGGCTTTCGCGCCCGCCAGTTCTATTGGCGCTGTCCCGCCTGTGGCGGCTGGGAAACCTACCCGCCGCGCCGATTGGAAGAATTTGATTCATCGCTGTAGAAAATCCCGGGCATTCGGGGTAAAAGGCTTGAACAGGCGTGCGTTGAAACGGCAGGAATTGTTGCCGGTTGAAGGAAAGCTGATAAATGTATCCAATCCTTGAAAAATTTTCCCAGGCCCGCCTTTTGGTCGTTGGCGACGTGATGCTGGATCGCTACTGGTTCGGCGAGGTCAGCCGCATTTCGCCGGAAGCGCCGGTGCCGGTGGTCAAGGTGGAACGGCAAGAAGAACGCCCGGGCGGCGCGGCCAATGTGGCGCGCAACATCGCCGCGCTGGGCGCGTGTTGCCATCTGCTTTCCGTGGTCGGCGCGGACGATGCGGGGCGTTCGCTGCAACGGCTGTTGGAAGAGGGCGGCATTCAGGCAGGGCTGCATGTGGACGCGAGCATCGACACCACGGTCAAGCTCCGGGTCATTGGTCGACAGCAGCAGCTTTTGCGCATCGATTTCGAGACCACGCCTTCGCATGAGGTGTTGCGCGCCAAGCTGGCGGATTTCCAGTCGCGTCTCGCCGATTGCGACGCCGTGGTGCTCTCCGATTACGGCAAGGGCGGCCTCGCGCACATTGCCGAAATGATCCGCATCGCCCGCGCGGCGGCAAAGCCGGTGCTGGTCGACCCCAAAGGGGACGATTTTTCCCGTTACGCCGGAGCCGCCCTGATCACGCCCAATCGCGGCGAATTCCAGGCGGTGGCGGGACGCTGGCGGACGGAAGCGGAACTTGCCGAAAAAGCCGGGCGTCTGCGCGAAGAGCTTGGGCTGGAGGCGCTCCTGGTAACGCGCAGCGAAGAAGGCATGAGCCTTTTCGACGCGCGATGCGAGGCGCTGCATGCCTCCGCCGTCGCGCGCGAGGTCTTCGATGTTTCCGGCGCGGGCGATACGGTAATCGCCACGCTGGCGGTTTTGCGGGCCACGGGCGCGTCTTGGCCTGACGCGGTTCGCGTCGCCAATGTGGCGGCGGGCATCGTGGTGGGCAAACTGGGTGCCGCTACCGTGACGCGCGCGGAATTACAGGCGGAATTGCAGGCGGAACAGGAGACCGCGCCGCATGGCTAGGACTTCGACGGAATCGAAACGGCACCGCTGGCAAAAACTCCTCTGCGCCGAACGTCCCGGCGCGGACGGCGCGGGCGGAAAAGCGGTTGCGCCGGAGCGCACCGCCTTCCAGCAGGATTATGACCGCATCGTTTTCACTTCGGCCTTTCGCCGCCTGAAAGACAAGACCCAGGTCTTTCCCCTTTCGCGCAGCGATTATGTGCGTACACGGCTGACGCATAGCCTGGAAGCCAGTTGCGTCGGACGTTCGCTGGGCGCGATAGTCGGACGGGAAGTTATCGCCCGGCATCAATTGCGCGCGGTCGACGCCGCCGATTTCGGAGCGATTGTCGCCGCCGCCTGCCTCGCCCATGATATTGGCAACCCGCCCTTCGGTCACGCCGGGGAAGATGCCATCCGCGAATGGTTCAAGGCTTCCGGCCTGTTGGAACGTTACGCCTTCACCCCCGCGCAATGCGCGGATTTCGCGCGCTATGAAGGCAATGCCCGAGGATTTCGCGTCCTTACCCGTCTGCAAAATCCCGCCAATCCTGGCCTGCAACTGACTGCCGCCGTGCTTGCCGCCTTTGCCAAATATCCGCGCGCCTCCTGGCTGGGGGACAAGGAACTGTCTGGCGCGGGCGCCAAGAAATACGGTTTTTTCCAGCATGACGCCGCCGCCTTTGCCCAGGTCGCCGCCGCCGCGGGTTTGCTGGAACGCTTGCCGAATATGGCCTGGCATCGGCATCCGTTGGCGTACCTGGTGGAAGTGGCCGACGACACCTGCTACCTGATTGTCGACCTTGAAGATGCCGCCCGCCTGGGCTTTGTGCGTACCGGGGACGCCCAGGAACTGCTTGCGGCCCTGGCGGGCGACAGCGTCAATGCGGGCAAGCTGCAACGCCTGTTCGAGCCGAAGGAGCGCATCGAATACCTGCGCGCCAAGGCGATAGGCCGTCTGCTGGAAGCCGCCGCCGCCGTGTTCCTGGAAAGCGAGGCGGACATCCTCGGCGGCAAATTCGAAGGCGACCTGCTCTCCGCCGCGCCGCTTGCCGCGCCGCTTGCCGCAGTGAAAGAAATCGCTTTCGAGCGCATCTACACGGCGCGTCCGGCGTTGGAAATCGAGACGGCGGGCTTCGAGGTGCTGGGCGGCCTGCTTTCCCTTTTCGTTGCCGCGGTTGAGGCTGCCGTTGGTCAATACCCGATGACCACCCGCGAACGCATGTTGCTGAAACTGCTTCCGCCCCAATTCCTCGGCGATCGCGGCCAACCCGACCCTGATCCTTACGTCCGCTTCCTGGGCGTCGCCGATTTCGTCGCCGGCATGACGGATTCCTACGCGGTCAATCTGTACCGCAAACTCAAGGGCATCGACTTGCCGGGAGAATAGGGAACAGCGCCCGCATGAATTGCCGCGAGAATCTCCGAAGCATGACGAATATGCTCGGTCAGCGTCCGCGCCGTTCATTGCATCGGGGGTATGGAGCCTGCTCAAAGTCTTTTGGGGGCTGTTTACAAACAAAAACTTTGTTCCCCTCTCCCTGCCTTGCATAGAGCGAAGCCTCCATTTGCCTCCCCTATCCCGCTTCTCGGAGAGGGTGGCCGAAGGCCAGGAGAGGGTCACCGGGCGGTTCAGTGGTTGAATACGAGCGCGGAACGCCCCCCCTCTCGCCCTTTGGGTTCCGCTCTCCCGTTAAGCGGGAGAGCGGACAGCAAGCGGCAGCGCATGGTTTTACCCTCCCGCTTGCGGGAGAGTGCGGCGCGAAGCAGCGGCGCGCCGTTGCCGACTTTTACCCTGAAACCAGAGGGCGGTTTCAGGGTAGGGGAAGCACACTGCCTTGTACGGGACGAAGCCTCCGGTTTCTCCTTCGCTTTCAATTGCGTCCGCCGCGAGGAGCGAGGCGACAATTTTTGTTGGGGCGGGTACAATCCGCTTTCTTTCTTCTGGCGGTTTTCTCATGATCACGGGTTCTCTTGTTGCCATTGTCACCCCCATGTTTACCGATGGCGGGCTGGATTTTGCGGCCTTGCAGCGTCTGGTGGATTTCCATGTGGCGGAAAAAACGGATGCCATCGTGGTGGCTGGCACCACGGGCGAATCGCCGACGGTGGATGTGGAAGAACACTGCGCGCTGATTCGGACGGTCGTGAACCACGCGGCGGGGCGGATTCCGGTGATTGCCGGCACGGGCGCGAATTCCACGCGCGAGGCGATTGCGCTTACCCGTTTCGCGCGCGAGGCGGGCGCGGCGGCGGCGCTTTCCGTGGTGCCGTACTACAACAAGCCGACACAGGAAGGCATTTACCGGCATTTTTGCGCCATTGCCGAGGCGGTGGAAATACCGCTCATTCTCTACAACGTGCCAGGACGCACGGTGGCGGACGCAAGTAATGACACTGTGTTGCGTCTGGCGCAGATTCCCAACATCATCGGCATCAAGGACGCAACTGGCGACATTGACCGCGCTTGCGACCTGATCGCGCGCGCGCCCAAAGGTTTCGCGCTCTACAGCGGCGACGACATGACGGCGATGGCGGCGTTGCTGCATGGATTTCATGGCGTGGTTTCCGTCACCGCCAATGTCGCGCCGCGCCAGATGCACGAGCTTTGCGTCGCGGCGCTGGCGGGCGAGGGCAAGGCGGCGCGGGAAATCAACGCGCGTCTCCTGGGTTTGCACCGGGATTTGTTTTGCGAGGCCAATCCCATTCCGGTCAAATGGGCAGTGCAGCGGCTGGGCATGATGGAAGGTGGAATCCGTCTGCCGCTCCTGCCGCTTTCCGCCGCCGGACAGGAAAAAGTTGCTGCCGCCATGCGTCTGGCGGGCATTCGGATTTGATACGGAGTGTTTTCATGCAGGGCATACGCAAAAATTCTTTTCTTTACCTGGTTGCGCTGGGCGTGGGCTTGAGCGGCTGCATGGGCAGCATCATTCCCGAGACCAAGAAGATAGACTACAAGTCCGCGAGCAATCGCGCGCCCAGTTTGGAAGTGCCGCCCGATCTCACCCAGATCGCCCGCGACGATCGCTATGCCGTGCCGGATTTTTCCGGCAAGGGCAGCGCCAGTTATTCCGAATACGCCGCCGATCGCGGGCCGGAGATGCAGGCGCAGAATTCCGTCGTGTTGCCGGAAGTGGAAAACATCCGTATCGAACGCGCGGGATCGCAACGCTGGCTGGTGGTGAAGATGCCGACGGATCGCCTGTGGGATTCGGTCAAGGATTTCTGGCAGGAACTGGGGTTCATCATTCATATCGAAGTGCCGGAAGCGGGCATCATGGAAACCGACTGGGCGGAAAACCGCGCCAACATCCCCGGTGACATCATCCGCAACACTTTGGGCAAGCTCTTCGATTCCCTGTATTCCAGCGGCGAACGCGACAAGTTCCGCACCCGTTTCGAGCCGGGTTCCGAGCCGGGCGCGACGGATGTCTTCATCAGCAACCGGCGCATGGAGGAAGTGTACACTTCCAGCGCCAAGGATCAGACCCGCTGGCAACCGGCGGCATCCGACCCGGAACTGGAGGCCGAAATGCTGCGCCGTCTGATGGTGCGCCTGGGTTCGGACGAACGCCGTGCCGAAGCCGCCGTTGTTTCCGCGCAAGTCGAGGCGCGCGCCCGTCTGGTCAAGCAGGATGACGGCGCGGCCATCCTGGAAGTGCAGGAACGCTTTGACCGCGCCTGGCGCCGGGTGGGTCTGGCGATGGATCGCGTCGGCTTCACCGTCGAAGATCGCGATCGCAGCCGCGGCCTGTATTTTGTGCGCTACATCGATCCGGAAGCGGACAACAAGAAGAAAAAGGACGGCTGGCTTTCCCGTCTGGTCTTCTGGGGCAACGACAGCAAGGTCGCGCCGTCCATCCTGTATCGCATCCATCTTCGCCAGGAGGGAGAAAATACCCACATCCAGGCGCTGACCAACGAAGGCGGCATCGACCGCTCCGAAACCGCGCGAAAAATCCTCAGCCTGCTGCTCGAACAGTTGCGCTGATCAGGTATCAGGAATCCAAGAGCCTGTTCATCGTAAATAGCAATCCGAGATTATGAACAGGCACTGACTACCTGGACGGAGCGCATCACGCGGCAACACGCTGATCCCTGCTCACCCCAGGAACAGTCGATATACCGGGTTTTCGCTTTCGTTCCAGCAGCGGTAGCCGAGTTTTTGCAGGAAGGCGCGGAATTCGTCCATGTCGGTGGGCGGCACCTGCATGCCTACCAGCACCCGGCCGGTATCCGCGCCGTGGTTGCGATAGTGGAAGAGGCTGATGTTCCAGCCGGCGCTCATCTGGTTCAAGAAGTTCATCAGCGCGCCAGGACGTTCCGGGAACTCGAAGCGATAGACGAGTTCGCTCATGCCGCCGTCGCGCACCTGCGGCGCGTGACCGCCAACCATGTGACGCACATGCAGCTTGGCGGTTTCGTCTTCGGAAAGGTCGAGCGTCGGATAACCGTGTTTTTTCAGGGTTTCCACGAGTTTCAGGGATTCGGCGCGGTGGGCGACCTGGAGGCCGACATAGACGTGCGCTTCGCGCCGCTGGTGATAGCGATAGTTGAATTCAGTGATGTTGTGCCGGCCAATCAGGGAGACGAATTTCCTGTACGCGCCGGGTTGTTCGGGCAGGGTCACGGCCAACACCGCCTCGCGCTGTTCGCCGATTTCGGCGCGTTCGGCGACGAAGCGCAAGCGGTCGAAATTGGTGTTGGCGCCGGAAGCCACCGCCACCAGCGCCTTGTCCCGCAGTTTGTGCCGGGCGGCATATTCCTTGACTCCGGCGATGGCCAGCGCGCCGGAAGGTTCCAGGATGGAGCGGGTATCCTCGAACACATCCTTGATGGCGGCGCAGATGGCGTCCGTATCCACGAGCACGATGTCGTCGAGCAGTTCCCGGCACAGGCGGAACGTCTCTTCGCCGACGAGTTGCACGGCGGTGCCGTCGGCGAACAGGCCCACCTGCGGCAGGCGGACGCGTTTGCCTGCCTGGATGGATTGGCGCATGGCGTCGGCGTCGAAGGTTTCTACGCCGATGACTTTTATTTCCGGGCGTACCGCCTTGATGTAGGCGGCCACGCCTGCCGCCAGTCCGCCACCGCCGATGGCGACGAAAACGGCGTGTATTTCGCTGCTTTTGGGTGCGCCGCGCCGGGAATACTGGCGCAGGATTTCCATGCCGATGGTGCCTTGTCCAGCGATGACATCCGGGTCATCGAACGGGTGCACGAAGGTGAGTTTTTCCGCCTTTTCCAGTTCCAGCGCGCGCGCGTGGGCTTCGTCGTAGGATTCTCCGGCCAGCAGCACTTCGCCGCCGCGTTTTTTTACCGCTTCCACCTTGATGGCAGGCGTGGTCACTGGCATGACGATCACGGCGCGGCAACCGAGATGCGCCGCCGACATGGCGACGCCCTGGGCGTGATTTCCGGCGGAGGCGCAGATGACGCCGCGCTTCAGCTTTTCCCTGGAGAGTCGGGCGATCTTGTTGTACGCGCCGCGCAATTTGAAGGAAAACACCGGCTGCATGTCTTCGCGCTTCAGGTAGAGGCGGTTGCCGCCGCGCGCGGAAAGATTGGGCGCGAAATCCAGATCGGTTTCCAGCGCGAGATCATAGACCTGGGCGGTCAGTATTTTTTGCAGATAATCCGGGGACATGAGCGTTTCGTGATGCGAACAAGAAAAACCCGGATTCTAAGCCCGCACCGGGCTGGCGTCACGAGGATCAAGGATCAGAGCAGGGCAATCGCATGAATGCCCTGCGTGTGCGGTCTTCTGTCTTCTGATTCCCGCCGCCCCGCATTATCATGCGCGCCTTTGTCTCGTCCATTGGTCGCCATGTCACGCAAACCGCTTTTGTTCTTGTTGTTTCCCGTTTTTCTTCTTGCCGCCTGCGGCGAAGTGGAGGATACGCGGCCGGGGAAGCCAGTCGCGCAGCGGCAGGCGGCGGAAATACTGGGGCTGTCGCTGCCAACAGTCGGGAAGCTCGTCAAGGCCGGGACGTTGAAGCTCAACAGGCGCGGACTGATCCCGGCAGCGGAGATTGATCGGGCGATTTCCGGGGCGTGAGCGTCATTCCATCCGCCGCGCAATGTCGGCGGCGGATGGATTGTAGTAGGTCAGGGCGCGGGAAGTGTTCGACCATCCGAACATCCTGCACATGTCGAGCAGCGCCTGTTGCGCCGGAATGCCCGACGATCTCATCCGCCCGGCAATCCATGTGGCCGCCGTGTGCCGGGCATCGTGGAAGGTAAAGCCGGAGAGACCGGCGCGTTCCCGGTACTTGCGAGTCAGCGGCACGTCGCGCGGTTTGGTCTTGGCGATGGGCAGACGGCAATAGCCGGGGGCACATTCGCCCAGGCAAGCCCGCACAATTCCCCCGCCCGCATCCCGATACTTCGCGAGCGCGTCAGCAAGCGTGTAGCGTTCGCCCGGCGGGGTATCCCGCTCCTGCCGGAGCGAGGTTTCCATCCGCGCCGCCCATGCGTCCGCTTCCCTCCGGGTGCGAAATACCCTGGACTTGCGCTTGCCCCGCACGAACACATGCGCCCGGTACCGTCCGTCTTGCGCCTTGAGGATGGAAGCCATGCGTAATTCCATGCGTAAAATCTGCGTAGTACAGTGTGGATTTTTTGGGAATGAAGGCAAAAATCAATCAACAGCGCACGGATAACTGTTTGATTTTCATCATTTTTATCTTGAGTATAAAGAATGATGAATTCCAATGGTGCCCCCGGTCGGAATCGAACCAACGCCTGATGATTACAAGTCAACTGCACGACCTTCATGCTACAGGGGCGGGCGGGAAGAGGAGGCGATTATAGCCGCGCGGCGTCCGATTTGCCTACAATGGGCGTCCTGCGCTTATCCTTTGACTTTTCCGATGAACACGCCCAACAATCCGACCGAAATCGCGCGCGAAGCGTTTCGCCAACTGGCGGCGCGGCGCATTCCGCCAACGCCGGACAATTACCGCATGTTGTATGCAGAAATTTCCGGTCTGGTCTCCGATG
>JAIRLE010000131.1 GCA_031259605.1 Zoogloeaceae bacterium | reverse complement strand
GTTTCGACCGTAGCCATTCTCGAGGGGAGAGAAACCCCTTCCCAATGGAGTTGGACCGACAGCCCTGAAGGGCTGTCGCTAATTTTTGCTGCTCCAGCCATGGCTGTCCTTCGTCCCCTGATCCCCCGGATGCGGTAATATGCCCGGATTCCATTACTCTATTGATATGGTCATGCGCATGGGAGCGGAACTTGCCGGAAAACGTCATAAACAGGAGGCGCGCAAGCGGCGCTTCGATATGCTGTCGCTTGGCGATACGGTTTTTTTCAGTTTCCGGCAAGAAGCGGATGGGCGGCTGCTGCTTTGGGCAAGCTCCAACGCGGCGCGTGTTCTGGGTTACGCAAAAGCGGCGATCCTGACGCAGGGCTGGTGGCGCGCCGCGGTGCTGGCGCAGGATCTGGGAATCGCGCAAACCGAAACCGAAGAAAAGACCTATCGTCTCCGGCATGGCGCGGGGCATCCGTTGTGGATTCGGGAGCAGTTGACGCGTTTACCCCGAAGAGCCGATGACGCGCCGGAATGGCTGGGCGCGTGGACCGACGTCAGCCTTGAGAAAGCGGCGGCGGCCCTGGGCGCGGCGCGCGCGAAAATGTATCGCCTGCTGGAAAACAATGTCCTGACCGAGGCGCTGGACACCATCGTTTCTGTCGCGGAAGAAATTTTCCCCGACTGGCGCGCGGCCTTCTGGTTGTTCGACGAAAGCGGACAAAGTTTTTCCCTGAAGACCGCGCCCGGCATGGACAAGGCCTATCGCTCCGGGATGACGGACATACTGGAACACTACGGCTGCGCGACGCATGCCCTGCGCCATAATGCGCCTGTCTTCAGCGACAATATCGCGCAGGCGGCGGAATGCGCCCATTGTCCGCAGCGCGTGAAAATGCAGGCGCTGCAACGCGGGACGGGCTGGCAGGCGTTGTGGTCGCAGCCGTTGCCGCACACCGGCCAGACGCCGCTGGGCGTGATGAATCTCTACTCCCGCTTGGTGGCCGCGCCGGATGCCGCTATGCAAGAAACCATCCGGCAACTTGCTGCCGAAGCCAGCCACGCCATTCTTTTCCAGCGAATGGCGCAACAGGTGCGTCAGACGGAAGCCATGCTGACGCTGACGCATGACGGTGTTATCATCACCGACCGTGTGCCGCGCATCGTGTATGTCAATCCGGCCTGGTGCGACATCAGCGGCTACACTGCGGAAGAGGTCAGGGGCGACAATCCCTCGCTGGTGAAATCCGGCGCGCAAAACGAAACCTTCTATCAGCGGATGTGGGCCGCGCTCACCACAAAAGGCGAGTGGCAAGGCGAGATTGTCAATCGCCACAAGAACGGCGGCAACGCGCCGCATTTTTTGAGCATCCGCAGCGTCTGCGACCGGAAAGGAACGCCGACGCATTACGTGGGCGTGTTGACGGATTTGTCGCGCCTGAAACAGAGCGAACACGAGCGCGACCACGATCCCGTCACCCAACTCCCCAATCGTCGCTGGGCGCACCAACGCCTGGAAGCCGCCCTCGAGGCAGCCGAACGCAACCGGCATGGCGTGGGGCTGATGTGCATCGGTCTGCGTCATTTCGAGACCATCAACGACAGTTTCGGCCATCAGATGGGCAACCATGTATTGCGCCTGCTGGCGCAACGCATTCAGAAGCGAATGCGCGGCAAGAATACCCTGGCGCGTCTGGACGGCAGCGATTTCATCCTGATACAGGAATACGTCAGGCACCCGGATGAAGTGGCGCGCATGGCGCAAATCGTGCTGGATATTCTCCATCAGCCCGTTGTCATCGACGGCAAACGTGAAATCAGCGTCAGCGCCTCGGCGGGCATCAGCCTGTACCCGGAGGACAGCAGGAACGCCAATGATCTGATGCAATACGCGGGTACCGCCATGTATCACGCCCGCAACCAGGGACGCAATATCTTCTGCTTCTACACCGCGCAACTGAGCCTGCAAATGCGCCAGCGCCTGCACTTGGAAACCCAGATGCGCCAGGCGCTGGAATGCCGCGAGTTCCAGCTTTTCTACCAGCCGCAGGCGGATATGGCCAGTGGCCGGATCAACGGCGTGGAAGCGCTGATTCGCTGGAACAGTCCCGATTTTGGCGTCATTCCGCCTTCAGAGTTCATTCCGGTCGCGGAGCAGAGCGGCCTGATTCTGCCGATGGGTGCCTGGGTGCTGAACGAAGCCTGCCGCCAGACCCGCATCTGGCTGGATGAAGGTTTGCCGCCCGTTACCACGGCGGTGAATGTTTCCGTCCATCAGTTCAAATCGAAAAACCTGGTCGCCGTGGTCGAAGCCGCCCTGCGCGAGCACAGTCTGCCCGCGCATTGCCTGGAAATCGAATTGACGGAAAGCGCCTTTTTCGACGACGCAGATGAGGCCATTGTCATTTGCCGGCAATTGCATGACATGGGCGTCCGGCTGGCGCTGGATGATTTCGGCACGGGCTATTCTTCGCTGGCGCATTTGTCGCGTCTGCCTTTCGACAAAATCAAGATCGATCAGTCCTTCGTGCGCGACATTACGTCCAATCCCACCAACGCCGCCATTGCCAGCGCCACCATCACGCTGGCGCAAAGCCTGCACATGTCGGTGCTGGCCGAGGGCGTGGAAACCGAAAGCCAGCTCGATTTCCTGCGCCAGCGCGGTTGCGCCGCCCTCCAGGGTTTTTTCTTCAGCCATCCGCTGGACGCGGAGGGTTGCACCCGTTTTTTGCATGAAGCCAGACAACTGCCCGTCACTTCAGGCACGGAACTCCGGCAGCGCACCCTGCTGCTGCTCGATGACGAACCCAATATCCTGCATTCCCTGCAAAGACTGTTCCGCTTGGATGGCTACAAAATCCTTTCCACCACAGATCCCGGCGAAGCCTTCGATCTGCTGGCGCGCAACCGGGTACAGGTCGTGATCTCGGATCAGCGCATGCCGGTGATGAGCGGCACGGAATTCCTTGCGCGCGTCAAGGATATTTACCCGGATACCATGCGTATTGTGCTCTCCGGCTACTCGGAAATCGAAAGCATAACCCAGGCCATCAACCAAGGCGCAATCTACAAGTTCTTCACCAAACCGTGGGACGACAACCAACTGCGCAACAACATCCGCGAAGCCTTTACGGTAGCGGAAAAACTGGCGCGCTGACGCAGGGCAATCGCAGCAAAAATCAGCGACAGCCCTTCAGGGCTGTCGGTCCAACTCCATTGGGAAGGGGGGTCTCTCCCCTCGAGAATGGCTACGGTCGAAACCCCGGCTGCGGCCGGGGTCTCAACCTTCGCGCCTTTCTTACGGGCGGGGTTTCAAACCGGAGTGAGTTTTACGATGAATGCCCGTTTTCCCCTCTTCCGCCTGCGGGAGAGAGGACGGCAAGCAGCAGCGCGAACTGAAAATACGATGATGGCATTCATGCGGCTGCCCTGTCGCCGGTGTCGATATGCGCCTCCAGGCTCGCCTTGGAAGCGCCGATCCCGGAAAACCGTTCTACGACAACCTCACTTCATTTCCGGAAGACCGGCGTCAGGAGCCAGGAGAGCGTCACGCCCAGGGTGGCGGTCAATCCCAGCGCGTGTAGCGCGGGTGTGGCGGAAAGGGCCAGCAGGCCAAAGGAGGCGAGGGTGAGGCTGGCGGCGAGTGTCGTTGCCAGCAGGGTGTGGGCGTGGGTCTGGCGGGCAGCGAGAAAAATGGCGTAATCGACGCCCATGCCCAAGGTGAGCAGCAGGGCGAGGATGCTCAACATCTGCACGGGAATGTCCAGGTACCCCATGACGGCAAGCGTCGTCAGTCCCGCCAGCAGCGCCGGAACAAGGAGACGCCAGACTTCGCGCCGGAAGAAAGGGTAGAGCAGCAAGGGCAGCAACAGACAGGCGGCGAGCAGGGTTTGCGTGAGCATGTGCCGGTAGCGTTGCATCAGTTCGGAAATGTCGCGCGTCTGGTCGATCCAGGTTACGCCTTCGGCGGCAAGTTCCGCCAGTGCCGCCGTTGTTTCCTTTCCGCGCAAGTTTTTCAGCAGTACCATGCTGGCGTGTTTTCCAGGCTGCACCTCGCCCAGCCAGAGGGCGGTGGCCTGCGTAAACGGGAGGTTCAACCCGGCTTCCGGCGTCAGGAAGGGCGCATCCCTTTCCTTTGCCCAGTCACCGGGGAGTTCCAGGTTCCTTGCCAAGGTCATGCGGCTGGCTGTCAATTTTTCCTGTCTGGCGCGATTTTCCTTCTGCCGCGCCTGTGAGGGCAGCCAGCGGCTCGTCGCCTCGAAGCCGTCGATTTTGCCCGCAGCCATCAGGGGACGCAGCCGCGCGATCAGGGCTTCTTCCTTTTGCAACAGCGTTTCCGCGCTTTCTGCGGAGAGCAAAAACATCTGCGCGGGACTGGGCAGTTGCAGGATGGCGGAGACTTCGCCCTGCTCCGCCATCAGTTCGGGATTGCCGACAAACAGGCTGCGAATGTCGTCGTTCATCCGCAACTGCGCCAGGCCGCCGGCGATGAAGGCGACAAGGACGGGCGCAAACCACCAGGCTTTGCCGCGCCAGCGCGGCCAGTGAGCGAGCAGCCGGGTCGTCCAGTGGGCATTCCTGGGCAACGGCAAGGTTGGCGGCAATAAATAAGGATAAAAGCAGATGACGCTCATCCATGCGCCAAAAATGCCGCAGACGGCGAAAACCGCCATTTGTTTCAAGCCGGGAAAAGGCGTGAGCGCCAGCGCCAGATAGGCGAGCGCCGGGGCCAGCAGCACCATGCACAGGGTTGGCAGCAATCGCCGAAAGCGTTCCCAGACCGGTTCCGCGCTGCCCAGGTGTTGCGCGAAAACCAGGATGGCGTAATCGACCGCCACGCCAATCAGGCTCGCGCCAAAGACCAGGGTGACCAGATGTACCCGCTCGAAGAGTGAAAACACGACAAGCAACGCGACGAGCGTGCCGGAGACGAGTGACACGAAAACGAGCTGCAAGGCGCGCGCGCTCTGAAAGACGAGGCCGATCGAAAGAAAGCAGGCGAAGAGCGATCCCAGCCCGATCAGGCGCATCTCCTCTTCCGCCTGTTGGGTTGCCGCCGCCGCGTGCAACACCACGCCCGCGCGCAGAAGCCGCGCCTCTGGAAGCGCCTGCCGCAGCGTTTGCCGCGCGGTCTCCAGCCGCGCCATCAGCGTTTCCTGCAAGTCCCTGTCGAAGGCGCTGCCTGGCAGGGTGTAGATGAGCGCCGCATGAACGCGCCCGTCGTGTTCAAGCATCAGTTCGCCGCCGGAGGGACGAAGCGGCGTCGCTTCCCCCAGGCTTTGCAGCCAGTTGCCGAAGAAGCCGAAAGGATCGGCAAGCCAGGGGAAGCCGCCTGGCGCGAAAGGCGTATAGGCCAGAGCCAGGGCGCGGCTTTGCGCTTCTTCCGGGGCGGCAAGGGACAGCCATTCCCGGTCGGCGTCGCTCATCAAGCCTTGTCGATAGGGAAAATAGAAGTCGCCGGGAAACGACGCTTCGCCTGCTTGCCCTGCCGGGACATCATCGTGTTCCGTCAGCGCGACATCCGCCAGCGCCGCGCGCAGGATTTGCGCCGCCTGCCGGGTACGGACGGCGTCCGTCGTGGAGACCAGGAGCGCCAGTTGCCGCTCGCCCCGGGCGGAAAGCGCCTTTCGCGCCGTCTCCAGCGCCGGATGCCGTCCGTCTTTGGGTAACAGGGCAATCAGGTCGGTATCCACGCGCTCCGAGTACGCTGTCCGTTGAAGAAACAGGAAGCACGCGACGAAAAGCAGCAAGGCAAGCCAGAAAAAAGACAGCAGACGATGGCGGACGGGGGGGTTCAGGGGCATTTTTTCTTCGGACGAACGGTCTTTCTTTCCGGACAATGGTCATTCGAAGCGTTCCCGCTCATCCGCCGAGAGTTCCCGCGCGTAGGTCTGCGCCCGGAATTCGATGCGCGTGACATCGCCTGCGGCGTTTTCCATTTCCACGCTGGCGATGTCGCGCTCGCCCGTCAATCGCAGCGCCTTGATCAGGCGGGCAAGTCCCTTGTCCTTTGGAATAAAATCCAGCCGCCAGGTTTTGCCTTCCGCCTTGCCGCTGTAATCGAAGGTTTGCGCCAGCGCCGCCACGTCACAGGAGAGCACCGAAAATAGAATGCCATTGACGATTCCGACCACGGGTTCCTTCCTTGTGTCGAGTTTCATCAGCGTTTTCTGGCCGTCCGTCTGGAGAATTTCATCGCGGGTCAAGCGCGTGCTCTGCGTGAAAGGACGGATGTTTTCCCAGATGACGCCGTAATCCCTGGCAACCAGGAAGCGACCATGGGAAACCAGCGGTTTCTTGATCTGGGCAAGTTTGCGGGTCTGCTGGAATTCACCGCGAATCACCGGGGAGGGCGTCAGGCGGTTGGCGACTTCCTGCAACAGGTCTGCGGCGGCGCAGAGTGAAGGCGCGGCGAAAAGCAGCAGGAGAATGGCGATACGTCCAGAGGTGGCGGCAAGAGGATTCATTGAAGAAGACCCAGTTTTTCAAAGAGGATGGCAGGACTTTCCAGGCACATTTCCCGTATGCGCATATCCACCGCGACCTGCATGGTATGACCGCGAGTGAGGCGTTTTCCGCTGGCGCAATCGAGAATCAGATACTCGATTTTCAACCGGTTTTCCCATTCCGTCAAAAATGCCTTGACTTCGATTTCTTGCCGGTAATTGAGCGGCTGGATATAGCGGATGAACATTTCAATCACCGGCCAAGCATAGCCCGATTCCCGCATTTGCGGGTAATCGTAGCCGATGGAGCGCAACAGGGCCACGCGCGCCAGCTCGAAATAGCGCGCATAATGCCCGTGCCAGCAGATTTCCATCGGATCGAGGTCGTGGAAGGGAATGTTCAGCGTCACGCTTTCCTGCCAGCGGCTTTGCGGCGTCTTCATCGTTGGATTCTCATCTCAAGAAAGCGTTCATGGGCCGGAAGTCTGCTGCCAGAACGGAAAGAAGTTGAACCATTGCAGGGGATTTTTCCGGCATTCCTCGGTCAATGCGGCGACATAGCGCTGCGCGTAGGGCAGGATGGCCTTCTGGCGCTCGCGGCGCGGCAGGAGGATGCGCTCGGCCAGCGGATGAAGCGTGACCAGGAAGGTATCGCCGCGCCGGGCGCTGAAGAGCATAAATACCGGACACCCCAGCGCGGCGGCAAGCACATAGGGGCCGATGGGAAAACGCGCGGGCGCGCCCAGGAAGGGCAAGGCGAGGGTGGCGTCGGCGGCGGCGCGCAAATCGACAGGAACGCGGTCGCCGGCGATGACCACCATGCCGCCCGCCGCGACGCGTTCCGAAAGCAGCATCGCGGTGGTGAAGTCAATGCTGTCCACCTGGATGAGATCGAGCGCCAGCGCCGGGTTCAAGGCATTGAGCATCTGGTTGAAACGCCGGGCGTGGCGCGTGTAGACCAGCACCGTCAGTTTGATGTCGATGTGCGGACGGACGCGCGTGAGGCAACGGCAAAGCTCAAGGTTGCCCAGGTGCGCGGTAATCAGCAACACGCCGCGTTTTTCCGCGATTCGTTCCAATACCGCCTGCTCCCCTTCTATCCGGTAGGGGATTTTCAGGTTATCGTCATAGGCGAGCATCTTGTCCAGCAGCGTTTCGCCAAAGCGCAGGAAGTGGCGAAAACTGTTTTGTCGTGTCGGCGCGGGCGTCGTTTGTCCGCTACTGGCGTAGAGGCGCCGCAGATATTCCCTTGAAGCGCGGCGCGCCAGCGGGCGTGTGACGAAGAACCAGGAAATGACGAAAAAAAGAAACAGGCGGAACGGCCACGCGCCAAGATAGCGATATACCAGGAACAGGAAACGCATGCCGCCGATGAATCCGGCTTCGCCGATTCTTGCCCAGTGCATGTTTTATTTCTCCCGCCGTCGGCGCAGCAAACGCGGCATACGCCGCAACATGCCGAAAAAGAGACGGGCGTGCATGATGGAAATGCACAGGTTGTCGCGCCAGGGACGAAAATTCGACAGGCCATCCGCCGGATAACGCACCGTGACCGGTAGATTGACGATGGGCACGTCCGCCCAATCCAGGCGCACCAGGATTTCCACATCGAAGCTCATGCGTTTGGCGTGGGAGAGCGCGGGCAGCAGCGGCATGACGACTTCAAGCGGATAGACGCGCAGGCCGCACATGGAATCGGCAATGCGCAACGACAGGGTATTGATCCACACCCAGACGTGCGTCAGGTAACGCCCGAACAGCCGTACCCTGGGAACGCTTTTGTCATAACGCGGATAACCGACGATGACGGCCTCCGGTCGGGCGGCGGCGGCTTGCAGGAAATCGGGCAGCGCCGCCGGATCGTGCTGTCCATCGGCGTCGATCTGCAAGACATGGCTGGCCCTGAATTGCCGCGCGGCATATTCGAGGCCGGAGGATACCGCGGCACCCTTGCCGCGATTTTCCGGGTGGCGCAGGAGGGCGATGTCCGTCGTCTTGTCGGCCAGCGCCGTCAGGATACGCGCCGTGGCGGCGTCGCTGCCGTCATCGACCAGGATGACCGGCAAGCCCAGCGCGCACAAGGCATGAACTACCGCGCCCACGCTGCCGCCGTGATTAAAAACGGGGATGAGGGCGACGAGGTTCATGGACGTTCAAACCTTGCGCAAAATCAGCGTTCCCCGCGAACAGGGGATTTCCGCCAGCGTGTAGGCGAATTCCAGTTCCTGTTTTCCGGGACGCCAGATAAGGTCGAGACAGGGCGCGTCGTTGGGGCGGATCAGGTGCTGAAATTTGAGGCCGCTCATGCGGGTTATCGGGGCGCTTTGGAGGTCAAGGCCGAAATGCAGGCGCGCGAAGTGCGCCGCCCAGTCGATTTGCACCACGCCGGGCAGCACGGGCAAATCGGGAAAGTGACCGTCGAACCAGACGAGGTTCGGCGCGCAGCGCAATTGCAGGCGCGCCCTGCCGATGCTTGCGTCCTGCTCTTGCGCCAGACAGAATGCGTGCGGCAGGGCGGGCGCGAACAGGCGTCCGAGGCCGTCGTGCGTTGACTTGCCCATGTCATTGGTCGGCAGTGTCGTCACGTAGCGCCAGCGGCGCGGCAGGGCGACGGCTTCAATCTGATCGCGCAACGCGGCGCGCAGGAAACGGTCGAAACGCGCCTTGCCAAGGTTTCTTTTGCGCGCCTCGCCCACTGGCGTCAGGATGGCCGCCGCGCCGAGGACGAGCCGCCCGCCTTCCTGTTCATGTTGAAGCGGCACGATGCGCGCGTTATCGATTTCGGGCAGGCGGACGAGTTCCTGTTCGATCTGTGTCAGGGAAATTCTTTTTTCGCCGATTTTGACCAGCCGGTCGGCGCGACCCAGAAGTTCCAGTCCGCCGCCCTGTTCATCCAGGCGTACAAGGTCGCCGGAGAGAAAGCCGCTTTCGCGTTCGGCTACAGACAGTGCGGGCGAATGAATCCGCAGGCGGGAAGTGGCGGCCTCCAGACTGAAGCGCACGCCGGGCAGGGGCTGCCAGGGCGCTGTGCCACGGCGGTACGCCGCCGCGCCGGTTTCCGTGCTGCCGTAGATTTCGATCAGCGGCGCTTGCAAAAACGTCGCGCTGCTGGCGGCGATTTCGGCGGCAAGCGGGCTGCCCGCCGAGATTGCCAGCCGCCAGCGCGTGTGTGGCGCAAGTCCTGGCGAAGCATCCGTCAGGTGTTTCAGGAAGGTGGGCGAGGTGACGAACAGGTAATCCGCGGCAGGCAAGCGTTCGAGGTCTTCGGGATAACAGAGTCTTTCCGCCACGCAGGGCCGGGCAAAAAGCAGTGGCCAGAGGATGAAGAACGTCAGACCGTACATGTGTGGATGCGGTACGCTGCTGACGTAACGAGTGTCCGGCGTGAGCAGCGCGCCGAAGGCGGCTTCCAGCATCTGGCTTTCGGCGCGCGCCTGCGCGAGGGTTTTTTCGACAGGCGTGGGTTTGCCGGTCGATCCGGAAGTAAACAACGTGAGGCCGGGATGGACGGAATTCACACGCAAGACACGCGAGGTGCGCGTCGCGGCATGCCAATTAGATATAGCGTTTGCTGGATGTTCGCGTCCAATCCAGGGCAGTGCCAGCGCCTTGCGCGTTGCGGGCAGATCGTCGCCCATCAAGGCGACCATCATGCCCAGCGACCATGCCGCCAACAGCCAGACCGTGAAGGCATAAACGTCTGGCTCGTACAGCGCGACAGTGGGGCGGTCAGCGAGCAAGACCGTCTCCAGACCCGCCAGCGCCTGTCGCGCCAGCGCGATGTCGCGCCGAAAGTCCGCGTGGAAAACGGGATGTCCATTCCGGTAGATCACGACATGACGGTCAGTGGCGTTCGCCAGCGGGCAGTAACGCGCAAAGTCACGCAGAAAGGCTTCAGACATGGGATGTTTCCCCTGGCGCGGCGGTGCGGGCGGCATTTTGCGCGCGCCGCCGCACATGGCGGCGAATCAGCCATTCGCCGACGAACATCAGTCCCATCAGCAGATAGGCGACGAGACCGTTGTAGATCGCCCAGGTTTTTTCCCCGGCATGGATGCTCCACAGCGAAATCGCGCCATTGACGATAAAGAACAGGCACCAGGCCTTGGTCACCCGGCGCGTGTAGCGTACGCCGGATTCCGGCAGGCCAGGTTCGAAGCGCCGCGCCAGACGCTCAATCAGGCTTTGTTCCTGCGTGAGGCTGAAGGCGAAAATGAGAAGAAACATCAAGTTGACCAGCACCGGATAGAACTGGAGGGAAAGGCTGCTGCGCCAGAAAATTGCCGCCAGACCCAGAAGGGCGACAAGACAGCCTGGGAGACATCGCAGCGGGCGCGGCAAGAGGGAAAACACGGAAAAACCCCCGGTTTTTCCTTGCCCGCCGCGTCGCGGCCATGCCAGCGGCAGCAACAGGACGCCGCACCACCAGAATGGCCAGTCCTGCAAGCGACAAAGCCAGAAAAACAGCGGCAGCAAGAATCCCAGGGCGAAGACGAACCATCCGGGCATCAATTTTCCTGCGGCGGCGCAAGATACGCGCGGACGATGTCGCCCACGCTGCGGATTTCCTTGAATTCTTCCGGGGAGATCTGCCGCCCGGTACGTTTTTTGAGTTCAATGGCCAGATCGACGGCATCGATGCTGTCGATGTCGAGATCGCGGTACAGATCCGCTTCCAGAGTGATTCTTTCCGGAGGAATGTCGAACAGATCGGTCAGCAATTTGGCGATCAGGGCGTATGCGGCTTCTTTGTCCATGCCGTTTTCTCTTGTTGCGCTCATTGGGTCCTGTGGGCGGCGATGAAGTCGGCAAGGGCGCGTGCGGAGGCGAATATCTGGCGTGTTTCCTCGGATTCCGTCGAAATTTTCAAGCCGTAGCGTTTTTGCAGGCCAACGCCCAGTTCCAGCGAATCGATGGAATCCAGTCCTAGACCCTCGCCGAAGAGCGGCGCGTCATCGTCGATGTCGGCGGGCGCGACGTCTTCCAAATCCAGCGTTTCGATGATGAACGCCTTGACTTCCTGAAGCAGTGTCCCCGTTGTCATTTCATTCCTTTTGTCCAGAGTTTAAAAAGCATTGCGCGCTGCCGCCGTTTGCAAGGACTGCAATGATAACGCAGGAGGACGGAATCAGGAATCAGGAATCGGGCAGGCCAGGGCAATCGCATGAATGCCCGTTTTTCCTTCACCCACTGCGTGGAAGAGAGAAAGGCGCAAGGTTTTCCCCCTTTCCCGCTTTTGCGGGAGAGGGGGCGCTTTAGCGCCGGGAGAGGATATTGCGCTTGGGCGCGTTGTTCCAGACACCCTGATTTTTGCGGCTTTGCCGTGGGTACGCTCTTTCCCGCCAAGCGGCAGCGCGAACCGAAAATACGATGATGACATTCATCGTAAAACCAACTCCGGTTTGAAACCCCGCCCGTAAGAAAGGCGCGAAGGTTGGAACCCCATTCTTACGGCCAGGGTTTCGACCGTAGCCATTCTCGAGGGGAGAGAACCCCGACGTTGGACCAGCAGCCCTGAAGGTCTGCCGCTAATTTCTTGCCCGCCGCATGGCTTGCCGCAGGGCTTTGCTCCGGAGAATGGCGGCGATGGGGATGGATTGTCGCGCTTGCCGCGCCCGGACGATCGCAATCAATCTATACCGTCTCCGCAGCCTGCGTAAACGCTTCGATCCGGTCGAAGTTCATGTAGCGGTAGATGTCGGCGGCTTTTTCGTTGACGATTTCGACTTGCGCCAGATACTCCGCCGGGGTGGGAATCCTGCCGAGCAGGGCGCAGACCGCCGCCAGTTCCGCCGAACC
>JAIRLE010000118.1 GCA_031259605.1 Zoogloeaceae bacterium | reverse complement strand
GGCGACGACACCCTGGACGGCGGCGCGGGCGGCGATCGCTATCTCCTGCGTTCGGGTTCAGGTCGGGACGTCATCAACAATTACGATTCGGCAACCGCCAATGTTGATGTCGTATGTTTCGAGGACGTAAATTTCGACGCCCTTCGACACATCGACAGGAACGGCAACGATCTGGTCATCACTTACGGGGAATCGGATGCCGTCACCCTCAAAAATCACTTCTCCGGCTCCGCCTACCAGGTGGATCGCTTCATATTCGCCGATGAGACGACGCTTACCGCATCCGAACTCCATGCAAGCGCCGAGCATATCAACAACGCCAATGCGCTTAATGCAACAGGGGATGAGGATATGCTCCTGGCGAGCACGGACGTTGAGGTTTCAATTGTCGGCTACTCTCCGGAGATCTGCATCTGATGGCGCAAATGCAGATCGAGGCGGCATGGCGGGCGCTCCAACCACATCCCTCTGGAGCGGCCAGATGACGCACGCGGCGAGTGAAGCCATCCTGATCCAGGCCGGGTTGCAGGCCGGGTTGTTCGACAACGACCAGGTGGCGCGCCTGCGACCGCAGGCGCGCGCCCGGCGGCAGAGTCTGGCGGACGCGCTTTCCGCCGAAATGAGCCTGCCCCTGACCGCGTTCTATCTGGCGCTGGCGCAGACGCGCGGATTGCCCTTCGCGCAAATCCCCGCCTGGCGGGCGGAGGAAAACCTGATCGCGCGGCTGCCCGCCACGCTCATCAAACGCCATCCGATGGCGGCGCTCGTCTCCC
Organism: Zoogloeaceae bacterium; assembly: GCA_031259605.1. Lineage (GTDB taxonomy): Bacteria > Pseudomonadota > Gammaproteobacteria > Burkholderiales > Rhodocyclaceae > Azovibrio. The sequence continues at coordinate 12,201 of JAIRLE010000118.1, read as the reverse complement.
CGGAAGGCGTGACGCACCTGGCCATCGCCAACCCCGACGACGCGCTGGGCGTGGAAACGGCGCGGCGGGTAGTGGGGGCGCTGCCGCTGGCGATTGCCGAACCGGAGGCGCTCGCCGTCCTGCTCGCCCGGCTGCGCGGCAAGGACGTGCGCCACGAACACGAGGGCGACGGCGGCGAAGACCCGGTGCGGCTCTTCGAGCGCATCGTGCACGAAGCCTTCCTGCGCCGCGCCTCCGACATCCACATCGAAGCCATCCGCGAAGGCGCGCGCATCCGCCTGCGCGTGGACGGCCGCCTCGAAGCCTTTGGCGCGCCATTGCCCAAACCCCTGGGCGACGCCCTCCTTTCGCGCGTCAAGGTGCTGTCGGGGATGGATATCGCGGAAGCGCGCGCGCCGCAGGACGGCAGCCTGATCTACGCGGCGGAGAACAGCGAGCAAATCGAGATGCGCGTCGCCTCCGCGCCGGTGAAATTCGGCGAACGCCTGACGCTCAGGGTAATGAAAAGCGACCCCAACCGGCAAAAACTCGACGCGCTGGGCCTGCCGCCGGCAATGACAAAGCAATTGCGCGACGCCTTGAGTCATCCGCACGGCATCATCCTGGTGACAGGGCCGACGGGAAGCGGCAAGAGCACGACGCTCTATTGCGCCCTCAGGGAGCTGGACGCGGACAGCTTGAACATCCTCACCGCCGAGGATCCGATAGAACAACTGATCCCCGGCGTCTCGCAAGTGCAGGTGAACGCCAAGGTCGGCTTCGGCGACGCGCTCCGATCCTTCCTGCGCCACGACCCGGACGTGATCCTGGTGGGCGAAATCCGCGATCTGGACACCGCCAACGTGGCGCTGAAAGCCGCCGTCACCGGACACATGGTGCTTTCCACCCTGCACACCAACAGCGCCCCCGGCGCGGTGACGAGGCTTTGCGACATCGGCTGCGAACGCTTCATGCTGGGCGCGACCCTGCGCGGCATCCTGGCGCAACGCCTGGCGCGCATGCTCTGCCCGCACTGCCGCCGCGAACAGCAGGCCGACGCCGACGCCCTGAAACTCCTCGGCCAGCCGGATGACGCGAAGATCACCATCTACGCGCCCGGCGGCTGCCCGCGCTGCCTGGGTTCCGGCTATCGCGGACGCATCGGTCTCTACGAAGCGCTGTGGGTGGACGCCGACATCGCGCAGGCCATTTCCTCCGGCGCGGACGAACGGGAAATCGCCGCCGCCGCAAAAGACTACTGGCGTCTCATGGACGACGCGCGCGTAAAAGTGCTGGAAGGCCTGACCAGCATGCAGGAAGTGCGCATGTTCCTGGAGGGCGACATATGAGCCAGTTCGCCTATCTTTGCCTGGGCGGCGACGGCCGGGAACTGCGCGGGCAGATACACGCGTTGGACGAAAACACGGCGCGGCGGCAGTTGCGCGAGCGCGGGCTGAAAATCCTGAACATCTCCGAAGGCGGACGCACGGGCGGGATGATGATGCTGATGCAGTTCTGGCGCGGATTCCAGCGCATGCGCGGCATCGGCAACAACGACAAGGTGATGTTCTATCGCCAGATGCAGCTGATGCTGAAATCCGGCCACACCCTGATCGAGGCGCTGGAAGCCTGCGCCCGCCTGACGGCCAAGGTGCGCCTCTCCGACGCGCTCGATCGCGTCGCCGCCGCCATCCAGCGCGGCAGCGGCTTTTCGGCGGCCTGCGGCAACGAAAGGGAAATCTTCAGCCGCCTGGCGCTGAAACTCGTCGAGGCGGGCGAAGCCTCCGGCGAACTGGGCGCCGTCTTCGAACGGCTGGCAGCCCTCCTGGAGCGCCGCGCCGAAGTGCGGCGGCAAATCATCACCGCGCTCACCTATCCGGCGATCGTGGTGCTGCTCGCCATCGGCGTGGTCATCTTCATGGTGACCTTCACGCTGCCGCGCTTCGCCACCTTCCTCGCCGGACGCGGCAAGAGCATTCCCTGGGAGGCGCAGGCCATGCTCGACACCGCCGACTGGCTCGCCCGCTGGGGCTGGCTGATAGGCGTCGCCGTCGCCGCCGTCGTCGCCGGCATTTTCCTCCTGCGCCGCATCCCAAAGGCGCGCATGTGGATCGACCGCCGACTGCTCGAAATTCCCGTCATGGGAAAAACCCTGACCTGCGCCGCCATGGCGCAAGCCTCCTGGACCTTCGGCGTGCTGCTCAAAAGCCGTCTCACCGTGCTGGAAGCCCTGCGCATCTGCAAGGAAGTGGTCGGCAACGGCGCGTTCGTCCAGGCATTCAGTCAGGCGGCGGAACAGGTGCTGGCCGGGAAAACCCTGACCCTGGCGCTGGAACACCCGTCGCTCCCCCGGCTCTTGCGGCACATGGCCGCCATCGGGGAAAAAAGCGGGCAGGTGGACGCGGTCATGGAACTCCTCGGCACACACTACCAAAAAGAACTGGAGGCGCGCGTGAAACTGCTCGCCTCGATGATCGAGCCGGCGCTCATTCTCTGCTGCGTCAGCATCGTCGGCCTGGTCTATTACATCTTTTTCAAAACCATGTTCACCGTATCGACAGGAGGAGGCTGAGTGATGATGCCATCATTGAACAGGGGAACAAAGGACAGATCGGCGTCGCGCCCCCCTGTCATCGACAATCGGCGGGAGCCGCGCATGCCCGGCGCGGCGCGACAGATCATCGAGCGCGGTTCATGGAGCGCGGTCTTCTGTCTCCTGTCCTCTGTCCTCTGTCTTCTGTCCCCTGTCCCGGCCGCCGCGGCGACCGAAAAGGAAAAGACGCAGGAAGTAAAGGAAATCCGGGCGGGACAGGCGCGGGAAAAGACGCGCGGCGAAGAAGCCCAACGGCTCATGAAGCAGCCGCCGGGAAAAACCCCGCCCGCCAACAGCCTGCCGGAGCGCGATCCCTTCGAGGCTTCGCCCGCGCTTTCCGAAGGCGGCGGCGAACCCGGCAAGCGGCGCATCCCTTTCAGAACGCCGGACGACGCGGTCTTTCGCAACCTGAAACTCAAGGCGCTGGTGCGCGCGGAAAACGGCGGCGCCGCGCAACTCACGAGCGGACGCGACCTCATCACGCTCTACGCCGGAGACGTCATCGCGCTGGAAGGCCGTCGCTACAAGGTGGAAATCCTCCCCGACGGCGTGAAATTCACGGAACAACTGCCGGAAGGCGACAAACAGGAAACGGCGGAAGGCGAACCGCCGCGCGAACCACATACAGGATGGGTAAGATGATGCGACAAAACAATTCCCTCATTGCCTCGCTGGTCATTGCGACGCTGCTCTTCCTGCTGCTCTTCGTCTTTCCGGCACAGGCGGCGGCGCAGGAGACGGGAACGGCGGCAACCGTCCCGGCGCAAAAACCGGCGGCGGAACCACCCGCGCCGCCGGCAAAGACCGAGGCGCAACCGGAAAAACCGGAAAAACAAAAGACCGCGCCAAAGACCGGGGCGCAACCGGAAAAACAAAGCGCCGCGCGGCAGCCGGGCGACCTGTATCTGCGGCAGGTGACGTTGGACGAGGCGGCGCAGCTGATCGCCCGCATCGGCAAGACCAGCATCGTGGTCACCGGCAGCGTCTCCGGCAGGGTGGTGTCGCTCTATCTGCGCGACGTCGGCATCGAGGGCATGGTCAAGAACCTGTGCCGCGCCGCGGGCGTCTGGTATCGCTACGACCCGCAAAGCAAGGTCTATCTCCTGATGAGCGCCCAGGAATACCAGCAGGACATCGCCATCTCCCGCGACGACGTCACCCGCAGCTGGGTGTTGAAGCACCACAACGTCGTCAGCATCGCCAACGCCGTCTCCGCGCTCTTCGGCGCGCGCGTGGCGCTGATCGAGCCGGAAGAGGAAATGGCTCCCGTCAGCCTGGGCAGCACCAACCGCACCCAGGGCAGCAGCAGCAGCCGCGCCACCGTCGGCGGCAATTACGGCATGAGCGGCGGCATTTCCATCGAGGGCATGCGTGTGCGCGGCGGCGGCGGCAGACGCGGCGGCGGTTCCAGCGCCGACAACGCGCGCCAGGAAATCTCCGGCATCACGCAGACCGCCCTGGAAGCCAGCATGGAAAACGACAGCAGCCGGGCGCAAAGCCTTTCCGCCGCCGATCTCGTCAGCGCCTCCGGCAGGCAGGGGCCGCCGGTTTATCTCACCTACAACAAACTGCACAACCTCCTCCTGGCGCGCAGCGGCGACGAACGCGCGCTCGATGAAATCGCGGCGCTGATCGGCAAGATGGATCTGCCGCCGCGCCAGGTGCTCCTGGAAATGAAAATCCTGGAAGTCGAACTGGGCGGCACCTTCCAGTCGGTGTTCGACATCGGCTACGGCAACGGCAAGACCGCCGACAACCCCGTCGACCTCGGATACCCAGGACTTTCCGGCAACACGCCCTTCACGGCGCACGCCGCCTCCTCCGGCAATTCCACGGAAAACATCGGCCCGACGCTGATCTGGCAGAAGGTGAGCGACCACCTCCGGCTCAGGCTGCAACTCCTGGAAAGCGAAAACCGGGTGAACGTGCTGGCGACCCCCATGGTCGTCGCCGCCAACAACCAGCCCGCAAGACTCTTCATCGGCGACGAACAGACCCTGATCACCGGCATCAGCACCGACAACGTGATCGGCACCACCGGCGCGGCCAACAACAGCATCGACATCGAAACGGAACAGCGAAACGTCGGCCAGACCCTCATCGTCCTGCCGCGCATCAACGCCGACCGCTCGGTGACGCTGACCATCGACCAGGATAATTCCACCGTCAAGAAAGGCGGAGCGACCATCCCCATCCTCACCACCGACCAGAACGGCAACAGCACCTACACGAACTTCGCCATCGACACGGTGAGCACCGCCAACCTGCAAGTCACCGCCCACGCGCAGGACGGCCTCACCGTGGCCGTGGGCGGGATGATCAGCCAGAGCCTCTCGAACGTCGAACAAAAAGTGCCGCTCCTGGGCGACATTCCCGGCCTCGGCCTGCTCTTCAAGAAAACCGCGCGGGAAAACAAGCGCAGCCAACTGGTGCTGCTGATTACGCCATGGGTGCTGGAAACGCCGGAAGAAGGCCACGCGCTGGCGGAAAGAAAATTGAGGGAGACCGAAACGTTGAACGCCGCCCGCCGTCCGCACGCCGACATTTTCGAGACGGCACCGCCCACCACATACCGCGCGCCGATCCTCGACGCGCTCTCCCTGCCCACCCGCAACCCATTTCCCTGGAGCACCGCCCCATGAACGCGCCCGGCAAATCCGCGGCAATCGACGCCGCCCTCCTGCAATCCGCCGCCGCCAGCGTAGGCAACATCCTGCTCGGCAAGGAAGAAGCGGTGCGCCTGTCGCTCGCCTGCCTCATCGCCGGCGGACACCTGCTCATCGAAGACCTGCCCGGCATGGGCAAGACCATCCTCGCGCACGCGCTGGCAAAAATCGCCGGCCTCCACTTCAACCGCGTGCAATTCACCAGCGACATGCTGCCCGGCGACCTCACCGGCGCGCCCATCTTCAACCGCGACAAGGGAGAATTCATTTTCCATCCCGGCCCGGTATTCGCCCAGGTGCTCCTGGCCGACGAGATCAACCGCGCCTCGCCCAAAACCCAGTCGGCGCTCCTCGAAGCGATGGAAGAAAAGCAGGTGACCAGCGACGGCATTGGCCGCCCCCTGCCCCGCCCCTTCTTCGTCATCGCCACGCAGAATCCGGTCGATCAGCTTTCCACCAACCCGCTGCCGGAAGCCCAGCTCGACCGCTTCCTGATGCGTCTCTCGATCGGCTATCCGGACGGCGCGGCGGAAATGGAAATCCTGCGCGGCGAAGACCGGCGCGTCCTCCTCGAACAATCCGAGCCCGTGATGGACGCCCGGCAACTTCTCGCCCTGCAAGCCGCCGCGCGTTCCCTCCACGCCTCCGACGCCATCCTCGCCTACATCCGCGCCCTGGCCGAACACACCCGCCACGGCGCGGGACTCGCCTACGGCCTCTCGCCGCGCGGCGCGCAGGCGCTGCTTTCCGCCGCCCGCGCCGCCGCCCTGCTGGCGGGACGCGACCACGTCCTGCCCGCCGACGTGCAAACCGTCTTCCCCGCCGTCGCCATCCATCGCCTCGGCCTCTCCGGCGACGCGCGCGACGCGCCCGCGCTGGCGCGGGAACTCATCGCCGCCGTGCCGTTGCCGTAGGCGAAAGACAGAATACCGGCGGCCTTGCCGTCGCATGAAAAAGGAAAAACCATGGAATACGCGAATGCTCCGGCAAATCCGGCGAAGCTCGAAACCCTTCTCCCTCCCCAAGGGGGGCGTGGGAGAAGCAAAACCGCCGGGCATCCGGAAATCGCTACCCTGCTCCCCCCGGAAACCTGCCGCCAGGTGACGGAAATTTTCGCGGCTTCCCTGTCGCTTCGGGAAATGGAGGATGCGCGGTGCCGCATCGAACTCCGCTTCCGACCGGACTGGCCGTCCGAACTGGCCGCGCCCGCAAGAAAAGACCGCGTCGCGCCGCTTTCCGGCCTTCTGGCGCAGGCGGTCGTCGCCGAGTTCAAAAAGCAGGGGATGAAGGGCAAATGACTGCCATCCGTCTTCCGTTTTTCCTTCACCCTTCCGCCGCCGGGGTTTTCTGGATGCTCGCGGCGCTGGCCTTGCTGGCGACGGCGATAAATTACGGCAACAACCTGATTTTCGCGCTGGCTTTCCTGCTTGTCTCCATCTGGCTGCAAAGCGCCTGGACGTGCTGGCGCAATCTTTCCGGCCTCGTCTGGCAGCCGGAAATCACGCCACCCGCCTTTGCCGGAGAAACGATTCATCCCGGCGGCAATCTGCGCGATCCGTCGGGACGGCGGCATGTACAGGTCTTTCTCGCGCGCGGCGGGCGTCATCGGGGAACGCCTGTCGACTTCGCCGCCGACAGCGTCCATCTGGACATCGCCCTGCCCGCGCCCTCCCGCGGCTGGCAAGGGATTGATCGGCTACGGCTGGCCTCCTGCCACCCTCTGGGATTGTGGCAGGCCAGCCGCGCCGTCGCGCCGCTGGCGGCGCTCGTCTATCCGCGTCCGGCGGGCGTCCAGCCCCTGCCGGGAAAAACGCCTCGCCCGGCGCACCGGCAACAGGAATCCGGCGACTTCCAGGGTGTGCGTCCCTACGCGCCGGGCGATCCGCCGCGCCGCGTCAACTGGCGCGTCTATGGCCGCCGCGAGGAACTGGCGGTCAACAGTTTCGACGGCGGCCAGGGCGGAAACGCCCTGTGGCTGGATATGGACGCCTGCGCGGGCGACACGGAAACACGCCTTTCGCAACTCTGCCAATGGGTGCTCGCCGCCGGAGACCAGGGGCTGGAATACGGCCTGCGCCTGCCCAACACCCAGGGCGTGCCGCCAGGCCAGGGCAGGAGACACCGGCAAGAATGCCTGGAAACGCTGGCACTGCACGGAACGGAAGACAGGAATCAGGAACCGGAAAGGAGCAAATCATGCGACAAGGACTGAGAACCGGATGCAGCCTGGACAAACGCCTTCCGTCTCTTGAGCAAGAAATTGGCGGCAGCCCTTCGGATCTGCCGGTCAAACTCCATTGGAAAGGGGGATCTCTCCTTTTCCCAATGGCCGCGGTCGAAACCCTGAACGCAAGAAGCTGTTTCAAAAAAACAGGGACAGAGAGAAAACTTTCCAGACGAAGCGTAAATGTTTGCCGTTCCCTCCCGCAAAGCGGGAGAGGGAGAACCAAAACCTTCGCGCCTTTCTTACGGACGGGGTTTCAAACCAGAGTTGGTTTTACGATGAAAAGGAAAAAACCATGAACGCCACTGCCATGTCAAACGCAAAACCTGCACAAGCGCCGGAATCCTCCGGTCTCGTCTGGCGGACGAAGGAATCTTCCCGCCATCTCCTGATGGCGACGGTCTATAGCCTCGGCATCGCGGCGGCGACCGGCTTCGTGCTGACGCTGCCCCTGAAAAACGAGCATCTCACCCTGATCGCGCTGGCGGCGCATCTGGTTTCGGGATTCCTGACCCTCGTCTTCTTCGTTCCCTTTCTCTTCACCCACCTGAAGGACGGGCGCGAATCCATCTGGAGTCTCTTCCTGCCGTGGCGCCTGCTGCACCGGATTTACCGCGACGAAACCCTGTATCACCGGCTGCTGGGCTATACGCTGATGTGGTGCCTGTGGCTGGTGTTCGCCAGCGGCCTCGCCATCGCCGCGCCCGCCGTCGCCTATCTCTCCGGGCATCCCTTCACACTCCTGCCCTATGGCGGGCATACGCTTCTCTTGTGGGCGCATCGGGGCATATCGCTCCTGCTGCTCCTTTTCCTGATGCTGCATTTTCCCAAAAAGGCGCTGTCATGAAAATTCCCGACCTCTCCCTGCCCATCGTCCGCTTCTTCCTGACCATCGGCGGCACCCTGCTGCTCATGCTGTCGCTCTATTTCTTCCTGCCGCCGCAACGGGACCTGAGCGTCGACATCGAGCGCGATCTGCCGCTCTACTCGCAACCGTTCGGCAAGCACCTGCCCTTTCATCCCGCCGGAATCACCACGCCGGACAACAAACTCGCCAACTGGCGCGCCATTCCCGGATCGCGTACCTGCGGCGAATGCCACCCGCAAGAGACGCTGGAATGGGCGACTTCCATGCACGCCATTTCCGACGCCGACATCATCTACGACAGCACGGTGCTGGAAAACACCGACGCTTCCGTCGCGGGTCAGACGCACGGCATCGAAAAAGGCCGCTGGTGCGAAGGCTGCCACAACCCGATGGGTACCGTCAGCGGCGCGGTCACGCCCGCCAACAGCGTACAGGCGACCGAGAACATGGAGGAAGGCACGTCCTGCATGGCCTGTCACGCGGTCAACCACGCCGAGCCGCTGGTCGGCAACGGAGCGCTGGAGCTGGATTTCAACGGCGTCTTCCGCTACGGTCATCCGGCACTGATTGCCGCCGCGCCCTCGCGCCACGCCCGCGACATGCGCGCCCGCCGGACAAAACCCCTGATGGGCGATTCCGCCCTGTGCGGCGCGTGTCACACCGAAATCCGCCCGGCGGCGGTCAACGGCGCGATGCCGCCGATGAACCTCCAGGACACCTACGATGAATGGATGCTCTCGCCTTACGCGCAAACGGGCATCCACTGCCAGGACTGCCACATGGCGCAGAATCCGGCGGAATTCGTCGCCGCGCTGAAGGCGGGCAAGACGCCGAAAAAGACGGTTTCGCACCGTTTCGTCGGCAACAACTACCTGCTCTCCAACACCAACCTGCCCCACAGCCTCCTCATGACGCTGCGCGGCGGCGCGCCCGCGGGCATGAACCGCCTCTTCAACCGCAAGACCTTCATGAACGAACTGGGCAAAACGCACAACGCCGTCGTCGCCCTGCTGCAAGAAGCCGCGGAAATCGAGGTGGAACGCCCCTACATCGACCCGGTGACCGGCGAATTGCGCTTCACGGTCGCCGTCACCAACGCGGGCGCGGGACACGCGCTGCCCACCGGCCCGCTCGACCAGCGCTACCTGTGGCTGGAAATCGTGGTGAAGGACAAGGACGGCAATGTGCTCCTGCACCAAGGCGCGTTCGATGGCGTCAAGGGCGAGGAAGACCAAAACGCCGTGCGCTGGATCAAGGACGTGACCGACATCGAGGGTAATCCCATCCGCCGGCACGTGCTCTTCGACGCGCACGTCCTTCATTACGCCAGGAAGCCCATCCCGCCCCGGCAGACCGACCGCGTGGACTACCGCCTGCCGCTCGCCGACGCCGCCGGACGCCCCGCGCAACTGGAAGTCCGCCTCTGGTACCGGATTGCCCTGCAAGACATCCTGGAAAACATCGAACGCCAGGGCCTCGCCAAGGTTGGCGGCGTCATCGTTCCGCCGCTCCTGCTCGAAGAAGCGAAAGTGAACGTGGAGGGCGGAGCGTGACAAAAGCCAGGAAACAAAAAACGGGAGAGGGTCGCGGAGGGCGGCACAAGCGCCGCCTCCGCGCCCAACCCGCGACGCGAACGCCCAATCATGCCCGCGCCTTGCCGGCACGGGCGAGGATACCGGGAATTTCCAATTTTTCAGCCATCCGTGAGGTTTCATCATGACCACTGCCACAACCCCTTCCCGCCTGCCCAGCCTGGCGGAAATCATGGCGCTGCTGCTGCCGCTCGCCGCCGCCGCGGGCATGGGATTCTTTCTGCTCTCCGGCCTGCCCAAAGGCGAGGACGCCCATTACAGCCGCGCCCGCGACGACCTTCGCGCCCTGAGAAGTCTGGTGATTTTCAGTCCGCAGGTACCCGGCACCCAACCCGGACTGCAATACTTCGTAGACAGCGGCCAGATTCCCTTCCTGCCCAAAGACCCCTGGGGACGCCCCTACCAATACCGCAACCCCGGCAGCGAATACCCCTACGAAATCTTCTCCCTCGGTCCGGACGGCATGGAAAGCAAGGACGACGTCACCGTGTGGAACCTGTACGGGGGAAGGTAGGCAGGAGACAGCGCGCGCCTTGTGGTCAGTATGCCGTCCTTGGATGCTTGGTGTTTCCTTTCCCCCGCAAGGGGGATGACGCCCCCCCCGGTCTGAACAAACCGAGAGGGGGAGACTTCAGCCTTTCATCGTAAAACCAACTCCGGTTTGAAACCCCGCCCGTTGATAAGGCGCGAAGGTTGAGACCCCATTCTTACGGCCAGGGTTTCGACCGTAGCCATTCTCGAGGGGAGAGAAACCCCTTTCCAATGGAGTTAGACCGAAGGGCTGTCGCTAATTTTTGCTCGCCAACATGGCTTCTCGCGACAGTCCCGTGACGGCCATGACTTCCTCAATCGGCCTGCCCAACTCAAGCAGCTTGCGGGCAATGGTTTGTTGCGCGCGCGCTTCGCCTTCCTCCCTGCCCTTTTCCATGCCCTTTTCCATGCCCTTTTCCATGCCCTTTTCCATGCCCTTTTCCATGCCCTTTTCCAGTCCCTCTTTCAGGCTTTGCGCGATGCGCATTTCGGTCTCGTATTGCCATGACAGCGCGTCTCGGCGCGCTTTTTCCCGGGCCTCGAAAATAACCCGCGCCCTTTCGCTCTCGGAGAGCCGTATCAACTTCCTGACGGCGGGTTGTACCGCCGGATGTTCCTGCGCCAGCATTTCCAGTTCCTCCTTGTCCTTCGCCTTGAAAAATTCCAGCCACGCCCACAGTTCCGTGTGTTCGTCCTCTTCCCCCACCTTGGGCAGTTCCAGCGTGTGCAGGGAAAGATCATCGGAAAAGACCGAGCCGCTCTTCGCATCGTGCAGCCGATAGACGTTATGGTACGCCACACTGTCCGCAATCCACACAAAATCCGTAATCACGATGCCGATGACCGGCTTCAACAGGTGGTACGCCTCGCCCTCACCGATCTGGTTGCCGAAAAGACGCGCCAGATAGTACAGAATGCGCGACTTGAAGGCCGCGTGATTGGCAACCTGAATCTCGATGTCAATCTGCTTGCCGGATTTCGTCTCCACCAGCACATCCAGAATGCCGGTCTTGTCGTTGAAAAGCTCGCTCGGCAAGAAGGGATTCTTCAGGGTAAGCTCCGCGTAATCGTCATCGGGCAGGGGCAGCACGGCACGCAGGAAAGCCACCAGCAAATCCGTGTTCTGCTCGTCCCCGAAGAGCATCTTGAACACTTCGTCGTTTTTCGGGGGAAGAATGGCAGTCATGGTCAGGAAAGGAAAATGTCAATGCCGAAATCATAACAGGTTTTTTCATCGTAAAACCAACTCCGGTTTGAAACTCCGCCCGTTGATAAGGCGCGAAGGTTGAGACCCCGGCCTGAAGAAGGCCGGGGTTTCGACCGTAGCCATTCTTGAGGGGAGAGAAACCCCTTCCCAATGGAGTTGGACCGACAGCCCTGAAGGGCTGTCGCTAATTTTTGCTCGTAAACCCCAGGGAGTGTTCACACTATCGGAGGCACTCGACGATACGTGCGAAATGGATAAAACCAAGAAACACTACGTCGAGTTTCTCGAAACGGGTGAAGACGCGCCGCAAGCCCTTGCGCCGACGGAACAGGCGCTCGACTTCGTTGCGGCGGCGGCACATCACGCGCTCGTACCGCCAGGGGGCAAGCCGGTTGCGCTTGGGCGGCACGACAAGGAAGGTGCCCCAAGTCAAGCGCCCGTTGCCGGGTTTCGTCTCCTTCGCGGGCACGATCCATCCAGTTGGCGCAAGCCGTTCCAGCGGCTTGCGCCCTTGCGGCGCGTCATGCGCTTGTCCGGCAGA
>JAIRLE010000110.1 GCA_031259605.1 Zoogloeaceae bacterium | reverse complement strand
ACCATCCGAAACGGCTCATCATCATCGGTGCAGGCGGACAAGGTCACATCATTCACGACGTGCTCTCGCGTGATGAAAGCCTGCGCGATCGAATCCGGCTGGCGGGTTTTCTGGATACGCGCCCCGAACTCGTGCAACCTGCCGAACTGACGGGGAGCGTTCTGGGCAGTCCGCTGGACTGGAAAATCCAGCCGGACGATCTCTACATCCCCGCCGTGGGCAATCCTTTGTGGCGGGAAAAACTGCTTGCGCCCCTGATCGCGCAGGGCGCGCGATTTTTCAGTTATACACATGCGGCATTTATCGCCGCCCGCACCCGAATCGGCAACGGGGCCTTTTTAACGCCTGGTGCTGTTGTTTCGACGGATTGCCATATCGGCGACTTTACCTATCTCGACACCTTCGTCGTCGTCGGGCATGACGTGACAATCGGGGAATACGGCATGATCGGCGCAATGACTTTTCTTTCGGGCGGGGTGCGCATCGGGCGAGGCGTTGCCGTTCATCCCCGCGCCGTCATCGCCAGGGACGTGCGTATTGGCGATGGTGCGACGATTGGCATTGGTTCTGTCGTCGTCAAGGACGTGTCGCCCGGCGTCACGGTTTTTGGCAATCCTGCCCGCATCATCAATACAGCATAGTTCGTCAAATATGAAGGAGTCTCGCCATGATTTACCTTTCCATTCCCCCCGCCTGTTACACTGAAACCTCATGGTTTCAGCGTGAGCGTGAAAAACTGTTTCGTGAACACTGGATTCTGATTGCCATGACGCAACAGTTCCCGGAGGAAAACAGCTTTGTTACCCGCGAGGTCGGCGGTGTTCCAGTGCTGGTCCAGAAAATGGAAGGGCGCTTGCGGGCGTTCAAGAATGCCTGTCCGCACCGCGCCTGTCCAATCCAAACCGAACCGTTCGGTAATCGCAAATTGATTTGCCCTTATCATGGCTGGAACTTTGGGAAGGAAGGACAATTGCGCGGCATTCCTCTAGCGGAGGGCTACAACTTTTCCGAAGCCGACAAGACCTGCATGGATTTGCAGACTTATCCGTTGGAAATCGTTGGAAAGTTTGTCTTCGTCAATCTTTCCGGGAATCCCAAGCCGATCACGACACAGTTTTCCGAAGATATTCTGTTGCTGTTGCGAGAAACTTCTTCCTGTCTTTCCACCGAGTTTTCCTACACGATTTTTACAGGGAAATACAATTGGAAACTGAACTTCGAGAACGTCATTGAGGAACAGGGTCAGCATATCCCCTTCGTTCACCAGAACACACTCTCTTCTATCTTGAAAAAAGAAGGAGAAAACGTTTCTCCAAACCATTTTTTCTGTGAGAATGGCCCGCTTGCCGCCATCAGGCAAAGATACGATTCAGGACTTTTTGCGTCAATCTCTACAGGAGATGATAAGAGCACTGATATCCAGCGTGTGAGTTTTTTTCAGCGCGCCAAAATGCCTTGGCGGAAGCAATGGTTTTCTTCAATGATGAATTCACGCGACCGAGGTTGGTGCTTTACTATCCATATCTTTCCTAATGTGAATCTCTTCAGCAGTTCCGGTGAGTGTTGTGTCCTGCAACAATATGTCCCTTTAGCGCCGGACAGTACGGAATATCACTCTTGGACATTTTCTGCGCCATTGAAAGATGGCATTCGTCCCATGCCTCATTTACTGTGGGGATTCCATCATGCTGAAAAGCGGATACTGAACGAAGACATTGCCATCTTCGAGCAGGTTCAGAAAGTTCTGGCATCCCGCCCGGAAAGCGCGGGGTATCTGGGAAAAAACGAGCGCAGTTTGGCAACCTTTGGTCGTTACTATTTGCAATGTCTGAACAAGGAGGAAAATCATGAATAAACCATTATTGGTTACTGGGCCAGATATTTCCGTGCGTAGCGCCTTTGCCCTCGCGCAAGAAATATTCCCACAACGCAGGATCGAATTGCTCCAGACTCCGGTTGAGGATTATTATCGCTTCGATCTCACTGGTTTGGCGGGTTTTTCTGCCGAAGAATGGGAAGTTGCGGTTGCGGTCAATGAATTTTTCATTAACGACGTACGCCGTGCCTTTCATGAGGCAATCATAGCACTGGGTTATCACGAGGTTTCCCTGATTTCTCCCTGTGCCAGCGTCGATGAAAGCGTGGAAATTGGTGAGGGTGCTATCCTCTACGCAGGCGTTTTTGTGGGAGCGGGTTCCCATATTGGTCATCATGCCGTATTGCGCCCCAATGTTTTTGTCGGTGAGGAAGTTGAAATCGGCAACTATGTGACGCTAGAGGCCAATGTCGCCATTCGGGAACTGTCGTACATCGGTCATTTTACGACGGTTTGCGCCAATTCCAGTCTGTTGCGTTCGACCAGGGTGGGAGAGCATTGTTATCTCAACCTGATGCGCCAGTACTCAGGGGTGATTCAGGACGCCACCTTTTATTCGCCCATCTTTGAAAATCCGATACGCTTCTTCTCATCATCGAAGGTTGTGACATAATTGTGAAAATTGCACCGGAAGTATTCGGAAAATGCAACTGGACAAAAGGGATTTTGCTACGCGAGAGAACTGGTTGTGGTTTTTTCAGTAGATGTGATTCAATCAGATGCATCAGGTTGCCTCGGCTTGGCGCAGTAATACAGTGGAGATAATACCGGATTGTTCTTTTTATTCCTGCCTGTTCGAAAATCCGATACATATCATTGCTTCCTGAGTCCGCTCCATGAATTTTTCCAGTATTCTCTTTCTCCACAACCTGTTGCGCTCGAACCATACATGCGCGCAAGCTGCCGCTGGGTATCCGGAAGAACTGGCGCAAATGGATAATATCGTGCCGTATCAATACCAGGAACATGCAATGATGGATGAAGGCGATTTCGCTGAAGACCCGTCATCTATCGTGCAGGGATTTACCGTGCTTTTGGATGCCGTTCAGCTGGCGTTTTACATGGGTTATGATCGGGTATCGAGCGCGACTGAGAGAGCCTGTTCATGACTTCCGTTTTTTCCTGGCGCGGCCTCTATCCCATCTCTCGCCCTTGTCATTCTCAGGAGCGAAACGACGCGGCAATCCCGATGGCGGTTCGGTTTCTTGGAACGACAGAACAAGCTGAAGGATTGTCCGGATTGCCACAGGCATGCGGCCATCACAATGACGGTGTGGTTGTGGCGGTTTTATCCGATTCCTGACTCTCGTTCCAAATCAAGGAAAACGCATGGCACACCCCTACTACATCGCCGCGCCCGATTACGTGGAAAAATCCGAGGGTATCCGCGCCCTGCATTATCTGTGCAATGCCCTGAACGCGGCGGGACAGGAGGCGTGGATTTTCCGGGCGCGGGTTTGCAGCCCCAAACTCGATACGCCGCTTCTGACCCGCGAGATTTGCGCCCGGCATGAAGAGGAAGGACGCGTCGGCATCGGCGTCTACCCCGACGTCCTGCTGGAGAACCTCCTGGATGCGCCCGTGGTCGCGCACTGGATGTTGAACAGGGATGGCGTCATTCGCAAGAAGAAAATCAAGGCGGGCGCGGAGGATCTGTTCTTTTACTACACGCCGGGTTTCGTGCCGGACCAAAACAAGAAGAACGAATACGATTACCTTTGCATGTTCAGCCAGCTTTGCGATCCTGAGACTTTCAGGCCGGACCCTGAGCGGGTTCGCCAGCGTCCCCTGCTTTACGTCAACCGGCTGCCGGAAAACGAAATCGATTTTTCCGCGTTGCCGCCCGGCATCGAGGTTCTTTCCAATCGCCGCCCGGTGCCGCTGGCCGATCTGGCAAAAAAATTGCAGGGCGCAAGCGTGTTGTATACCTATGAATTTTCCGGCACCTGCACCCTGGCCATCCTGTGCGGCTGCCCTGTCGTCGCGCTGTATCATCCTCGCTATCCGGAACTTGGCGTTCCCCGGCATTTCATCGACGCCGCGCACTACGTGCTCACCGATGCGCCGGAAACGCTTGCCGAGGCGCGGCAACGTCTGCCCGGCATTCGGGAACAAATCCTGGCGGAAAAGCGAATTTTTCCACGTCAATTGCAAAACTTCATCCAGAAAACACAGGCGGCGGCGGATCGGCTGGCAGGGTCGGCGCGGCATTTCCCGTCGCGATCGTATTTTTTCCAGACGCACGAACAAAAGGAACGCGCCGCCCGTCTGCTGGAAGATGCCCAGGCGCATTTCGAGGCGGGCAACGACGCCGCCGCGCTCCCGCTTCTGGAATCCGTGCAACAACTGGACGCCAGGGAACCACTGGTCTTTTTCATGCTGGCGCGCATCGCGGCGCGCGCGCATGAATTTGCGGCGGCGCGGGATTTTCTGCGGAGCGCGCTTGCGTTTTCCCCGGAACGCCACGATTTTCTCGTCACCCTGGGCGCGGATCTGTTGCGCTACGGACACCCCGTTTTGGCAGAGGACTACCTCCAGAACGCGATTGAGCGCAATCCCGGCCTGCTGGAAGCCTATCCCCCGCTGATCGAAGCCCTGCGCGCGAATGGGCGGACAGAGGAAGCCGAAACACGCCTCGCCGCCTTGCTGCAAGGGCGCTGCGCCCAGCCCTCCGCCACGCGCGACCGGCTCTTGGCGCTGACCGGCGCGTAGGTTGGACAGGCGCGCAGTCTGGCTCGCCAACACCCGCCGCGCCGCATGCCGGTGTCTTTGTCCTTCGGACACTGAATGCCGGGCTGCGCGCCGCTTGCCCAACTACACGGTTATCGGGCGCGGGATCATCCGCAAATATCACTGTCTTCCGTCTTCTGCTCCTTGATCATGGTCAGCGCCTGGGCGTAAAGCGCGTTCTTGCCCTGACCGCTCAGAGTTGCCGCCAGCCTGGCGGCTTGTTTCACCGGCAGGTTTTCGGCAAGAAAAAGGCGCAGCAGGCGTTCGCCCTCGTTTGCCGGACGCTCTTCCGTTGCGCCGGAGACGATGAGCGTGAATTCGCCCTTTTGGCGCATCGGGTCGGCGGCGAGCCAGTCGGCGGCCTCGCCCAATGGCAGGCGCCGGAGCGTTTCAAATTGCTTGCTGAGTTCGCGGGCAATCAAGAGCGTGCGTCCCGCGCCCAATTCCTCATACATGTCCGCGACGCTCTCCAGGATACGGTGCGGCGCTTCGTAGAACGCCAACGCGCAAGACAGGGACGCTATCGTCTTCAGCGCCGCCCGGCGCTGTCCGCTCCGGGAAGGCAAAAAACCGAAAAACAGCCAATGCGCCTCGGAAAAACCGGCGGCGGACAAGGCGGTGACGGCGGCGCAGGGGCCAGGCAAGGGAATGACCCGCGCGCCCGCCGCGTGGGCATGGGCGACGATGCGCGCGCCGGGGTCGGAGATGCCAGGCGTTCCGGCGTCCGAAATCAGGGCCACGGCTTCGCCTTGCGCCAGCAACGCCAGTATCCGTTCGGCGGCGGCATTCTCGTTGTGCGCGTGCGCCGCCAGCAACCGCGCCTTCGCGCCCATGTGCCGCAACAGCGGCGCGGAATGGCGGGTATCTTCCGCCGCCACCCAGGAAACGGCGCAGAGTACGCCGCGGGCGCGTTCGGAAAGATCGGCAAGGTTTCCCAGGGGCGTGGGAACGACATACAATGGCGCGTATTCTGTAGTCATGGCAGAAGCGGAATGAGCATGAAAAACTGGTTGACCGGTCTTTGGAAAAAGGCGCGGCGCGATGCGGAAAGTACGGATGGTATGCGCGCGGAGACGCTGGCGGCAAATTATCTGCGCGCGCAGGGGCTTGCCATCGTCGCGCGCAATTTTCGTGTGCGCGGCGGCGAGATCGACATCATCGCCCGTGAAGGAGAAATCACGGTCTTCGTGGAAGTGCGACTGCGCCGTTCGCAGGCGTTCGGCGGCGCAATCGGTAGCATCGGCGCCCCCAAGCGCCGCCGTCTGCTCCTTGCGGCGCAGCACTGGCGGCTGCGTCATTCGCAACGCGGCAACTGCCGCTTCGACTGCGTGTTGCTCGACGGTCTCGACGCCAACAACCTGGAATGGATACGCCATGCCTTTACGGCGGATGATTGAGTGTCTTTGCCTGTCGTTGGCATTCCTTGCCCCTCCGCTTTCAGGCGAGGAAGCGCATATCCGTCTGCTGGTGCAATCCTCGCCGCTGGCGGGCAGTCAGTTTCACGCGCTGGCGCGCCTGCATGTCGATATGCGCGTGGGCGACGCGCTGACGCTCGTCCGCGAACCGGATAATCCTTACGACGCCAAGGCCATCCGCGTGGAATGGCGGGGACGCCAACTGGGCTATGTGCCGCGCCGGGAAAACCACGCCGTGGCCGCCGCGCTGGATCGGGGCAAGACGCTCCATGCCCGGATTTCCCGCCTGGATCCGGAGGCTGCCGACCCTTGGCAACGTCTGGAATTTGAAGTCTGGCTGGATCTGTAATGCTAGAATTCATCCTTTGTTTTTGACAACCAAACCGGGATGGATTCAATCAACCGCATCCGCCAGCATTTTGCGGACAGCATCCGCGTCAAGCAGGCGTCCATGGAATCATTGGCGTTGCCGCTGGTCAATGCCTGCGAATGCGTGACGCGCGCCCTGCTTGCCGGCGGTCGCGTACTGGCCTGCGGCAATGGCGGTTCCGCCGCCGACGCCCAGCACTTTGCCGCCGAACTGGTTGGGCGTTTCGAGACGGAACGCCAGGAACTTTCCGCCATCGCGCTCACCACCGACGCTTCCATTCTCACCGCCGTCGGCAACGATTACGGCTTCCAGCACATCTTTTCCCGCCAAGTGCGCGCCTTGGGACGCGCGGGCGACGCGCTGCTGGCGATTTCCACCTCCGGCAATTCCGGCAATGTAATCGCCGCCATTCATGCCGCGCACGAGCGGGAAATGCAAGTCATCGCCCTGACGGGCGCGGAAGGCGGCCAGATGCGGGATCTGCTGCAAACAGGGGACATCCTGCTGGCCGTCCCCGACAAACGTACCGCCCGCATCCAGGAAACCCACATCTTGCTCATCCACTGTCTGTGCGACGCCATCGACACAGCCTTCCGCACAGGAATTGAATGATGGCGCGCGTTGTGTGTTCCGTTCTCATCGACTTTCAACCGGGAGCTGAAAAATGAAGCGTATCGTTCGTCCTGTTCTTGTCTGTCTTGCCCTGCTGCTTGCGCTGCCCGCCCTGCAAGGCTGTTTTGGCGTGGCGCTGGTCGGCGTGACCACTGGCGTCATGGCGGTGGTGGATCGCCGCTCCATCGGCGTCCAGACCGATGACACCGCCATCGAACTGAAAGCCGCCGCCCGGCTTTCCAGCGCCTTGAAGGAAGTCAGCCACGTCAATTTCACCAGCTACAACCGCCGCGTGCTGATTACGGGCGAAGCGCCCAGCGAGACGGTCAAGGCGCAAATCGCCGAAGAAGTGCGCCGCATCGAAAACGTACAGGGCGTGTTGAATGAAGTCGTCATATCGGGCAACAGCGGCCTCGCGTCGCGCAGCAATGACGCATTCATCAGCTCCAAGGTCAAGGCCCGCTTCGTCGACGCCGATCAATTTACCGCCAGTCATGTGAAGGTGGTCACGGAAGCGGGCGCGGTCTTCCTGCTCGGCATCGTCAATGCGCGCGAAGCCGCCGCCGCCGTGCAAATCGCGCGCACCACCCGCGGCGTGCTGAAAGTGGTCAATGTGCTGGTGATAGAAAGTGACGAGGAAATCCGCCGCATCGAGAACAGTCTTGCCAATTCCGCCACATCCACCGGCGGGGACGCCGGCGGGCAATGAGCGAGGCGTCCGTGTCCGGCCTGCTGTTCATCGTCGTCGCGCCTTCGGGCGCGGGCAAGACCACGCTGGTGCGCCGCCTCATCGCCCGGACGCCGGATCTCGCCCTTTCCATTTCCTGCACGACCCGTCCGCCGCGTCCGGGTGAAGTCGACGGACATGACTATCATTTCATGGATGAAGCGCGCTTCGATGCCATGCGAAAAGCCGGGGATTTTCTCGAATGGGCAAAGGTGCATGGCAATTACTACGGCACTTCCCGCCGCTGGATAACCGGGCAATGGGCGATGGGGCGCGATGTGCTGCTGGAAATCGACTGGCAGGGCGCGGCGCAGGCGCGCGGCATGTTCCCCGACGCCATCGGCATTTTCATTTTGCCGCCTTCACTGGAAGCGCTGGCGGAACGCTTGCGCGGACGCGGCACGGATGACGCCGCGGTCATCGAACGGCGTCTTGCGGCGGCACACGAGGAAATCCGGCATGTGGACGACTGTGCTTATGCTATCATGAACGCCGATCTGGACACGGCATATGCCCAGCTCGCAAGCATCGTCGCGGCATCGAGGCTCACGCTTTCCTGTCAGCGGCGGCGGCATCCCGAATATTTTGAACGCTTCTTTCCATCTCTCTGAGAACCGCATCATGGCTCGCATTACCGTTGAAGATTGCCTGAAACACATTCCCAACCGCTTTGAAATGTCGCTTTCCGCCGCCCACCGCGCGCGGCAGTTGCTCGCCGGCGCAACGCCGCTGGTGGAAGACGAAAAGGACAAGCCGACGGTCATCGCCCTGCGCGAGATCGCCGCCGCCAAGGTCGGAAAGGAAGTGTTGAACCGCGGGCAAGCCTGAACGCCGGATGCGCTGACGGGAGGAGCGGCGGGTCATCATGCGCGACGAGGCTTCCTTCCTTGCGCCGCCCACTGTGAACGCCGTGTCGACCGTCGGCGTCGACGACGCGGACGGCGCGGAACCCGCCGCCCGTTCCCCCGCAGCGTCCGCCGCCGTCGTCTTTCCCGATGATCCGGCATGCCGGAATTTCGTCGCCTGCCTGGATTATCTCAAGGCCGCCGATATCGAACGCATCGAAGCGGCGCTGGACTATGCCCGCCGCGCGCATCTGGATCAGACGCGGCTTTCCGGCGAACCCTACATCACCCATCCGCTTGCCGTCGCCAGCATGATCGCCGGTTGGCGCATGGATGCCGACGCCATTTGCGCCGCCCTGCTGCATGACGTGCAGGAAGACGCCGGCATCGCCAAGGCGGAACTGGCGGAACGCTTCAATCCAGCCATTGCCGAATTGGTCGATGGACTTTCCAAGCTCGACAAAATCGAGTTTTCTTCCTACCGTGAGGCGCAGGCGGAAAATTTCCGCAAGATGATGCTGGCAATGGCGCGCGATCTGCGCGTGGTGCTGATCAAGCTGGCGGATCGGCACCACAATCTGCATACCATGTCCGCCATCCGCGCCGACAAGCGCCAGCGCATCGCGCTGGAAACCCTGGAAATCTACGCGCCCATCGCCAATCGTCTTGGGTTGCACAAGATGTTCCGGGATTTGCAGGATACGTCCTTTCATCTTCTGCACCCGTTGCGCGCCAGAGTATTGACGCGCGCCATGGCGGCATTCCAGGGCGACAACAGGGAACTCATCGGCCGCATCCAGAACGCTATCCGGCAAAAAATCGCCGAAGTCGGCATTCATGGCGCGCGGGTGTTCGGGCGCGAAAAAAGCCTGTATTCCCTGTACAGCAAGATGGCGCACAAGCATCGCCGCTTTGCCCATATCCAGGATATTTACGGCTTTCGCGTCATCCTGCCGGACATTCCCGCCTGCTATCTGGCCCTGGGCGCGCTGCACGCCCTGTACAAACCCGTGCCCGGCAAGGTCAAGGATTACATTGCGCTTCCCAAGGCCAATGGCTATCAATCCCTGCACACCACACTGATCGGCCCGACCGGCGCGCCGCTGGAAATACAGATTCGCACCGAGGAAATGCACCATGTCGCGCGCGAGGGCATCGCGGCGCACTGGCTCTACAAGGATACTGAACACGGCGGCGCGGACCTGCATATCCGCACCCACAAGTGGCTGCACTCCCTCCTGGAAATGCAAAGCGGCGATTCTTCCGAATTTTTCGAAAACGTCAAAATCGACCTTTTTCCGGACGATGTTTACGTCTTTACGCCCAAGGGACACATCATCAATCTGCCGCAGGGCGCGACGCCAGTGGATATGGCCTATGCCATCCATACGGATGTCGGCAACCGCTGCATCGCCGCGCGCATCAACCACGAATCCGCTCCCTTGCGCGCGGAACTGAAGAACGGCGATCTCGTGGAAATCATCACCGCCGTCCATGCCCATCCCAATCCCGTGTGGTTGAGCTATGTGAAGACCGGCCGCGCCAGAAGCCGCATCCGCCACTTTTTGCGCACCGTGCATAACGAGGAATCCGCCGCGCTGGGCGAACGCCTGCTCAACCAGGAACTCATCCATCGCGGCGTCTCTCCGGAAAAAGTCCCCGCCGCCGCCTGGGAGCATGTCATCAAGGCGGGAGGCAACCGCAACGCACGGGAAGTCTTTACCGACATCGGCCTGGGCAAGCGGCTGGCGGAAATCGTCGCCAGCCGTCTTTTGGCCGACGATGCCGTCGTTGCCGCTCCGTATGCCGGAACCCTGATCATCCGGGGCGCGGAGGGCATGGCCATCCAGCTCGCCAAATGCTGCCAGCCCATTCCCGGCGACCCCGTCGTCGGCTCCATCAAGAAAGGACAGGGACTGATCATCCATACCCACGATTGCCTCGTCATCCGCAGGTCGCGCTCGCGCGAACCCAACAAATGGATAGACGTGGAATGGGAACCCGATCCCGGCCGCCTGTTCGATGTGCGCATCAGCCTGGAAGTCGAAAACGCGCGCGGCATGCTCGCGCAGGTCGCCGCCGTCATTTCGCAATCCGGCTCCAATATCGAAAACGTCACCATGGAAGGCGACGCGGAAAAACACCATTCCCATCTCAACTTCATTCTCCAGGTTGGCTCGCGCGCCCATCTGGCGCAGGTCATGAAAAACCTGCGCCGCATTCCGCAGGTAGTGAGAATCCATCGCGCGACGGCGCACGGAGAATGACAATTCCATGGGCGGCGCGGCAAAATTCAACGGCAACCCTTCAGGGCTGCCGGTCTGGGAAGCTGTTTTGAAAAAACAAGGACGGAGAGAAAATCTTCCAGACGCAGCGCGAACGCCTGCCGTTCCCTCTTCCGCGAAGCAGGAGAGGGGCAGGTTTTTTACCCTCGTCCCCTTTGGGGGCGAGGGGAATACCGGGGAATATCGGATATGTGGATGCCTATGCCCTTGAGAATGGCTGCGGTCGAGACCCCGACCGTTGATGAGGGGGCTTGACCTCCGCGCCTTTCTTACGGGTGGGAGTTTCAAACCGGAGTTGGTTTTACGATGAAAATTCTTGTTCTCGGCGCGGGGGTGATTGGCGTCACAAGCGCCTGGTATTTGCGTCAGGCCGGGCATGAAGTCACGGTCATCGAGCGTCGCGCTGCCGTTGCCGAGGAAACCAGCCGCGCCAACGGCGGGCAGATTTCCGCCTCCCACGCCGAACCCTGGGCCAATCCCCGCGCCTTGCCGCAGATGCTGGCCTGGCTGGGGAAAGAGGACGCGCCGCTGCTCTTTCGCCTGCGTCCGCATGATCTGCCGCTCCTCAAATGGTCGCTGGCCTTTCTGGGCAACTGCCCGCCCGCCCGCGCCCGCGCCAATACCCGCGCCATCGTGCGTCTGGCGCTGGAAAGCCGCGAACAGCTGCAAATCCTGCGCCAGCAGTTGAGCGCGGCGGAAGGCGCGGATTTCAACCACGCATACGATGGCCTGCAAAAAGGCATCCTGCATCTTTATACCGACCGCCAGTCCTTTGCGCACGCTATTCACACTGCCCGCCTGATGCGGCATTACGGCCTGGCGCGCGAACCCATCGACGCGCAAACCTGCGTGGACATCGAACCGGCGCTCGCGTCGGCGCTCGCGCGTCTGGCGGGCGGCGACTACACGCCCACCGACGAATCCGGCGACGCCTGCCGCTTTACAGAGGCGATGGCCGCGCGCGCCACCGCCCTTGGCGTCGAATTTTGCTTCAACGCGCCCATTGCCCGGCTGGATTTGCGCGGGGATCGGGTGGAAGGCGTCATCTTGCAGGATGGCAGGCGCTTCCAGGCGGAGGCTTCGGTGCTGGCGCTGGGCAGTTATTCCGCGCCCTTCCTGCGACCTTATGGCGTGCGTTTGCCGATATATCCCGCCAAGGGCTATTCCGCCACCCTGGATCTCGCGCCGGATACGCCCGCGCCTTGCGTCAGCCTTACCGACGACAGCCACAAGATGGTGTTTTCGCGTCTGGGCAATCGCCTGCGCGTCGCGGGTACGGCGGAATTCAACGGCTACAATCTTGACCTCAATCCTACCCGCTGTCAGGCATTGCTGCGTCGCACGCGGGAATTGTTCCCGGAACTGCGTTTTGTCGGCGACCCGCAATTCTGGTGCGGACTGAGGCCCGCCACGCCTTCCAATGTTCCCCTGATCGGTCGATGCAAGCTTCCCGGCCTGTGGCTCAATACCGGCCACGGCACCCTGGGCTGGACGCTCGCCTGCGGTTCCGCCACGGCGCTTGCCGCGCTGGTTGCCGGAGAAGACCCGGGCATGGATTTCCCGTTTTTGGGGACGGGGTTCAAGGCGGCGTAGAGGGGTTTTTCGCGCGCCGACGCCAGTTTTCCCGAACTCTGTTTCCCGATGCCGAAAGGGCGCATGCGCTCGACAAAAGGATAGGTTTTCTGGATGAACGGCACAGCGACGAACAGGAATCTGGGCAATTACAAGACTTTGCGCAGACCATCAAACCTCGTAAGACCTCGCACCCCTCAATTCAACCCCCCAAACCCCCCAAACCCTCTGAAATCGACCCTTTCCACTTGGAGGCGCGAGCCGGAGTCGAACCGACCTACTCGGATTTGCAATCCGGTGCATAACCGCTTTGCTATCGCGCCGTAACGGATGGATGATCAACGTGCTCGTTACGAGAAAGGCGTGGATTCTGATCCAATTTGCGCGATGCGTCAAATACTGATGTTATATAAGGCGGATTTGCGCGAAAGGCATGTGTATCCGGGTGCTCAGAACCTGTTCATCGTCTCCAGGGGTTTCCCTCGCCCGCTCGCGGGAGAGGGTGGCGCTTTAGCGCTGGGAGGGGGGCGGCGGTTCTCATCCCTGAACCGTGTTTTCCGGGGTGAACCGTCCCCTCATCCGCCCTCTGGGTGCCTTCTTCCCCTTCAGGGGAGAAGGAAAACCAGGCGCTTCCCACGGCTTGCCCGGCGGGTATTACGCCTCGACCGGCTTGTTGGCGATGGCCTCGAGTTTTCCGGCCAGGAAATCGTCGTAGCCTTGCTGCACCAGTTCCCAGGTTTTCATGACGCCGCTTTTGACCTCGCCATTGAACACGCCCAGACCTTCCAGGATGTTCTGCGCTTCGCCAAACCCTTTTTCGAAGCCGCCGCGAATCAGCGCGACGAAATTCCTGGCGGTTTCTTCCGGGTCTTCGCCGGGGTGTTGCCTGGCGTAGCCGTCATAGAAGGCTGTAGACAGGCTCAGGATGCGTTCGGCGGTCGCTTCTGCCGAATTATCCTGCCCGGCGGCGTTTTGCAGCGCGTTGGGGCCGAATTCCGGGGACAGCAATTCGTTGATGCGGTCAATGGCGGAACGAAAAACCAGCGACAACGGATCATCGCCTGCCGTCAGGGAAACTTTGGCGGAGGCTTCCAGAATCTGTACGTTCAGTTGATGCTTGGCGTCGGCGGCGGAATAGCCGACCTTGGCAGGCTCCGATTTTTCCAGGGGTTGCTGGACAGCGGCCTGGTTTGCGGAAACCGCGGGGGATGCAGGGGAGATGGACATGATGTTTTCCTTTGCAATGAGTCATAGTGGCGTTGCGACAAACCAGGGATATATGTTTTTTTGTCGGCAGACCCAGGGAAAACTTTAGCCAGGCGGGGAAAAGAATTTGGCGCGCCCACTCTCACATCCGTTTGCGGACGCGAGAGAGGGCAGGAAAGGCAGTTGCTTTCCATCGCGTTACAGCGCCACGCCGGAAGCGTCGAACACGCCTTCAAACAGTACCGAAGACAGGTAGCGCTCGCCGGAATCGGGCAACACCACCACGATGGTCTTGCCCGCGTACTTCGGCTGTTTTGCCAGACGTATCGCCGCCGCCGCCGCTGCGCCGGAGGAAATGCCGGCAAGGATGCCTTCTTCGCGGATCAGGCGCCGCGCGTATTCGACGGCTTCCTCGTTCGTCACCTGCTCGATTTCATCGACCAGCGACAAATCCAGCGTATCCGGCACGAATCCCGCGCCGATGCCCTGGATCTTGTGCGGGCCGGACTGCACCGGCTGGCCGGTGCGCGTCTGCGTCAACACCGGGCTGGAAGCCGGTTCCACCGCCACGGAAACAATCGCCTTGCCCCTGGTCTTCTTGATGTAGCGGGAAACGCCGGTAATCGTGCCGCCCGTGCCGACGCCGGAGACGAACACATCCACCGCGCCCTTGCTGTCCTCCCAGACTTCCGGCCCGGTCGTCGCCTCGTGAATCGCCGGATTGGCGGGATTCTTGAATTGCTGCAACAGCACATACCTGGGATCGGATGCGGCGATTTCCGTCGCCTTGGCGATCGCTCCCGGCATTCCCTTCGCGCCTTCGGTCAATACCAGCTTCGCGCCGAAGGCCGCCTGCAATTTGCGGCGTTCGATGCTCATGGTTTCCGGCATGGTCAGCGTCAGCTTGATGCCCTTGGCCGCCGCCACATAGGCCAGCGCAATGCCGGTATTGCCGGAAGTCGGTTCCACCAGTTCCTTGCCCGGCCCCAGGATGCCGCGTTTTTCCGCATCCTCGATCAGGGCCACGCCGATGCGGTCTTTCACCGAATAGGCCGGATTCTGCCCTTCAATCTTTGCCAGCACCGTCGCCGCCGCGCCATCGGTAATGCGATTCAGCCGCACCAGCGGCGTACGCCCGACAGACTGGATGTTGTCGTTGAATACACTCATGTCATTCTCCAGAAAAATGCCGGAATCCGGCAGCGCTTATTACCATATCAGGCGAATAAACAGGAACAAAGACAAGATTGTTATAAGCTAATCAGGGGGCAGATAGCAGGGATCGGGCATCGGGAATCAGTTAAAATTCGTGACATGGAATTCCTGAACCTTACCCATCATTTTTTGATCGCCATGCCCACGATGGCCGATCCCTATTTCAATCGCGCCCTGATCTATGTGTGCGAGCACAATCCGCAGGGCGCGCTGGGCGTCATCGTGAATCGACCGCTCGACCTGACGCTGGCGAGGCTCTTCGAGAAGGTCGATCTGGAACTGCGCACACGGGAAATCGGCGCGCTGCCGGTGCATTTTGGCGGGCCGGTGCAGATGGATCGCGGCTTTGTGCTGCATCGTCCGCGCGGTGAATGGCAATCCAGCATGCGCATTACCGATGAGGTAGGGCTGACCAGCTCCAAGGATATTCTCGTTTCCATCAGTTCTGGCGGCGAACCCAAAGACATCATCATGATGTTGGGTTACGCGGGCTGGGGCGCGGGGCAACTGGAGTCTGAAGTGGGACAAAACGCTTGGCTTACCGTTCCGGCGAGCACGGAGGTGCTTTTCGGGCAGCCGCCGGAGAGCCGTCTGCCAACCGCCATGCAGATGCTGGGCGTGAGCTTTTCCCAACTTTCCGACGTGGCGGGACACGCCTGACGCCATGGGTGCCGTGCTGGCCTTCGACTTTGGCGAAAAGCGCACCGGCGTCGCTGTGGGGGAAACCACCCTGCTTTGCGCGCATCCGCTGACCGTGATTCGTACCGGCGATGACGATGAACGCCTGAACGCCATCGCCCGCCTGGTTGACGAATGGCGACCGGAACTCCTGCTTGTCGGCCATCCGCTCCATGCCGACGGCACGGCGCACGCCATGACCCTGCGCGCCCGCGCCTTTGCCGACGGCTTGCGCCAACGCTTTGCCCTGCCGGTGCGGGAAGCCGACGAGCGCCTGACTTCCCGCGAGGCCGAAACCCGCCTGCGGGAAACGGGAAGGAACGCCAAGAACATGAAGCCGATGGTAGACGCGGTGGCGGCGCAACTGATTTTACAAACCTGGTTTGACCATCCTCATGACCTCTCCAATGAATGCCTCCCCTCTCACGCCCCTGCCTGACGCCGAAGCCCAGTGCCGGGCGCTTGCCGACCTGATCCGCCCAGGTCTCACGCCCGACGCGGCCCTGGTGGGCATTTTCAGCGGCGGCGCGTGGATTGCCGAACGTCTGGTGGAATTGCTCGGATTCGCCGATGCCGCCGGTCTGGTCGATATTTCCTTTTACCGCGACGACTTCGCGGAAAAAGGACTGCATCCACAGGTGCGCCCGACGCAGATTCCGTTCGATGTCAATGGCCGCCGCCTGATTCTCGTAGACGACGTGCTCTATACCGGACGCACCACCCGCGCCGCCTTGAACGAGTTGTTCGATTATGGCCGTCCCGCCGCCATCGAACTCGCCGTGCTCGCGGATCGGGGCTGCCGGGAATTGCCGATCGCGCCCAATTACTGCGTCTGGAATCTGGTTCTGCCGCGCAGCACCGGGCTTATCCTGAGCCGCAACGAGAGTGGACTGCTTTTCTGGGAGACGGAACATCATGCCTAACCCGCAGTTGAACGCCAAAGGCGAACTCACGCACCTGCTCGCCATCGACGGCCTGCCGCGCGAGGTGTTGACGCATATCCTCGATACCGCCGCCTCCTTTCTGGGATTGGCGGACAGGGAAGTCAAGAAGGTGCCGCTGCTGCGGGGCAAGAGCGTATTCAACCTGTTCTTCGAGAATTCCACCCGTACCCGCACCACCTTTGAAATCGCCGCCAAACGCCTTTCCGCCGATGTCATCAATCTCGACATCACCCGTTCTTCCACCGCCAAGGGCGAGACCCTGCTCGACACCATCGACAACCTCTGCGCCATGCACGCCGACATGTTCGTGGTGCGCCACGCCGCTTCCGGCGCGCCCTACCTGATCGCCGAGCACCTGCGCCGCATGGGACATGACGACATCCATGTGGTCAATGCGGGCGACGGACGCCACGCCCATCCTACCCAAGGACTGCTCGACATGTACACCATCCGGCATTTCAAGCGGAATTTCGAGAGTCTGACGGTCGCCATCATCGGCGACATCCTGCATTCGCGCGTCGCCCGTTCCGACATCTGCGCGCTGACCACGCTGGGCGCGAAGGAAGTGCGCGCCATCGGCCCTGAGACCCTGCTGCCCGCCAATCTCGCCAGCATGGGCGTCAAGGTGTATCACGACATGGAAAAAGGCTTGCGTGATTGCGACGTCATCATCATGCTGCGTCTGCAAAATGAACGGATGAACGGCGCGCTGCTGCCTTCCGCCAGCGAATACTTCAGGCATTACGGTCTCACCCCCGGAAAGTTGGCGCTGGCGAAGCCGGAGGCCATCGTCATGCACCCCGGCCCGATGAACCGGGGCGTGGAAATCGATTCCGCCGTCGCCGATGGCGCGCAGGCCGTCATTCTCGATCAAGTCGCCTTTGGCATCGCGGTGCGCATGGCGGTCATGAGCATACTGAACGGCAAAAAGTGACCCCCGCTTTTACCAAGGGGTTTGGGCGGATTGAATTATCGCGGGCGATTGCCTTGCGATGCGTTTTATGAACCGGAGTCAAGTTTTACGATGAAAATCGCCATTCAGAACGGGCGCGTCGTCGACCCGAAAAACCAGATCGACCGGAAGGCCGATGTGTTCATCGCCGATGGAAGCATCGTCCATGTCGGTGTCTTGACCGCGGATTTCCAGGCGGAGCGGGAGATTGACGCGACGGGCATGATTGTCGCGCCCGGTCTCATCGATCTGTGCGCCCGCCCTGGCGGTCATCTGGCGACCGAACTCAAGGCCGCCGTCGCGGGCGGCATCAGCACGCTGGTTTGTCCGCCCGATCTCAATCCGCCGCTGGATGAGCCGGAGCTGGTCGAGCGGCTGATGCAGGAAGCCGCCGGCCTGCATCTGGCGCGCCTGTTGCCGCTGGGCGCGATCACCCAGAACCTGGATGGCGAGCGGCTGGCGGAAATGGCCGGGCTTGCCGCCGCCGGTTGTGTCGCCTTCTCGCAGGGCAAGCGTCCGGTGCTCGATACCCAGGCGTTGCTGCGCGCCTTTGAATACGCCGCCACCTTCGGTTTTGCCATCTGGATGCAGCCGCAGGACTTTTATCTCTCGCGCAACGGGTTTGCGCACGATGGCGAAGTTGCCAGCCGCCTGGGATTGACCGGCATTCCGGTCAGCGCCGAAACCGTCGCCATCGCCACCTTCCTCACCCTGGCCGCCGATACCGGCGTACGCCTGCACTTGCGCCGCATTTCTTCCGCCACCGGCATGCGCATGATTGCCAAGGCGCAGGCCGAAGGCGTGGCCGTGACCTGCGATGTCGGCATTCACCACCTGCATCTTTGCGAGCAGGACATTGGTTTTTTCGATACCCTTGCCCGCTTCGATCCGCCGCTACGCGGCATGAAGGATCGCGACGCGCTACGGCAAGGCGTCGCCCAGGGCATTGCCGCGCTCTGTTCGGATCACACGCCTCTGAGCCACGACGACAAACTGCTGCCCTTCAGCGAAGCCAAACCTGGCGCGACCGGACTGGAACTGCTGCTGCCGCTCGCACTGCAATGGGGACGCGAAGCGCAATTGCCGCTGATGGACACCCTCGCGCCGCTTACCGCCGCCCCCGCCGCCATCCTGGGCCGTGAGGATTTGGGTTGTCTCTCGGTTGGCGCTTGTGCCGATCTCTGCCTGTTCGCTCCCGACGAACCCTGGCAAGCCACAGCAAAAACCCTGTCGAGCGCCAGCAAGCACACACCCTTTCTGGGACGCAAACTGACGGGAAAAGCGAAAATCACGCTGGTCGGAGGCGTCCGCGTGTAGCCCGCTCAGAGGACAGAGGATGGAGGTTTGCGGCGCTTTGCGCCGGAAGGACGACGCCCTCTGTCCTCTGAGAGCCTGTTCATCATCTCGGATTGCTGTGCGAAATGTTTGATTTTCCTTCTCCCCCTCATTCGCAGACGACGGCAGAGGCGGCCATTGTGGCCGCCCGCCCTTGCTGCGATTCCCTGCGTTCTGAACGCGCAGTGCTTTTCGCAAGGACTTTGTGTAGTATTGATCCATCTTTCTTTTCGAGGAACCATCATGCCCATTTTTCCGTTTATCGCTGGATTGGCCGCAGGCGTTGTCGCTGTCCGGCTGTATAAGAATGCACCATTGCGCGCCGGACTTTTGTCGGCCGGACAGAAATTGCGCCAGAAAGGGACGGTCGCCGAAGGACGTTTGCGGCAGGCGGCGGCTTCCGGTCTGGGGGCGCTGGCCGATTCTTCGGCGCGCTTGCGGGATCGTTTGCAGCGTGAAGAAGCCGCCATCACCCTTGCAGCCAAACCCGCTTCCGGCAAGCGCAAACCCGCCGCGCGCGCTGCGGCAAAATCCGCCAAGCCCGCCGCGTCCACTCCCGCGAAAGGCCGTACATGAAAAAGCATAAAAACAGATCCAAAAACGTGCCAGCGCTGTTCAGCCTGCCTGGCGCGGCAAACGATTTTACACGCGGCTTCGTCAGCTATGCCGCAGTGGCGGCGCTGGCCAAGGCGCGCGGTTTTCCGGTCATCGACGCCCAACTGCTGCGCCAGTCCGCCCTGGCGGGCGCGGCGCTGGTGGCGGGCGTCGCGGCGGGCAAAGCGGTAGAGCAGGGAGATTATCTTGCCGCCGCGCTGGTGGCGGCAGGCGGCGTCGCGGGCGTCTATGGACTGCATCGGCTACTTGAACTCTCTCACAGCGAAGGAACATGAACATGGCAAAAAAAGGCAAGAGCAAAAAGCAAAAATTCAGCGTGGTCGCAACGCCACAGAACCAGGGCGTTTTTGCCGCATTGGGCAAGGCGCTGCCGAAAAAAGGCCGGGATCAACTGTTGCTGGGTCTCATCATTGGCGCGACGGCGGCCTATGTCCTTGGCAATGAGGAAGTCCGCGCCAGGCTCATCAAGGCAGGCATCACGCTCTATACGGGGCTGGCGGGCGGATGGGAAGAACTGCGCGAGCAATTCGCCGACATTCAGGCGGAACTGGAAACGCAAGCGGGACAAGACGCGGTTGCCCCGTGACCGCAAGAAATTAGCGGCAGCCCTTCAGGTCTGCCGGTCCAACGTCATTGGGAAGGGGTTTCTCTCCCCTCGAGAATGGCTACGGTCGAAACCCCGACCGTAAGAATGGGGTCCCGACCTTTTCGCACCTTTCTTGCGTGCGGGGTTTCAAACCGGAGTTGGTTTTACGATGAAGCAAGGCATTTCCGGCAGCGCGTTTCTTGCGCTCCATCCCGTGCATGTCATTGCCGGAGGCAATAGCGGACGAGTGCGTTTTCATTATCGCCTTCGTCCGAGCGTTTCATGCGCGGCGGCACAGACGCGGATTGCCGCGCTTCCTGGCGCGCAATCGGCACGCTTCAACGCCAGAGCGCATTCTCTTGTCATCGAATTCGATCCTGCAAGGACCAGTGCCGCCGACTTGCGTTTGGCTTTGCTGGATATTCCGGTTCCGGCGTCGCCAAACGCCGCCGTTCCGCTGGCGGCGGCGGAAGATGCCCTTTCCAGGCGCGGCGTGACGCTCGCCTTGCTGAACCTGATCGCCTCAGGCCAATTGCCGGAGGCGTTGCGCCTGCCCCTGGGCCTGGCGACAGCCCTGCCTCTGGGAAAAAAGGCATTGGCGGATTTTCGCGCCAGCGGCATGACCTCGCATGTGCTGGAAGCGGTTGCCGTCACCATTTCGCTGGCGCGGCGCGATTTTACCGCCGCCAATACCACGACCTTCATGCTGGCGCTGGGCGAATACCTGGAAGAGAGCATCGCCCGCCGTTCCGACGCGTTGTTGAAGCACCTGTTGCGCCCCAGCAGCGATACAGTCTGGGTACTGCGCAATGACGAGGAAATCGCCGTTCATGCCAATGACGTGAAGACGGGCGACAGTGTGGTGGTGGCGACGGGCGGCATCATTTCCGTGGATGGCACGGTGCTTTCCGGCGCGGCCAGCGTCAATGAGGCGGCGATGACCGGCGAGAGCGCCGCCGTGCGCAAGGAGCGCGGGCATCGTGTGCTTTCCGGCACGATCGTGGAAGAAGGGCGGCTCATCGTCTATGCCGAACAGGTAGGCGCGGCGACCACGGTCGCCCGCATCGCCGATTATGTCGAGCGTTCGCTCACCGCCAAGAGCGCCACCCAGATCAGCGCGGCGGCGCTGGCCGACAAGCTCGTGCCCACGGTGTTGAAGCTGGCGGGCATATCCTGGCTGATTTCCAGCGACTGGCGACGCGCCGCCGCCGTTTTGCAGGCCGATTATTCCTGCGCCCTGAAACTGGCGATTCCCGTGGCTTTCAAATCCGCCATGTACAGCGCGGGACGGCAGAACATCCTGATCAAGGGCGCGGACGCGCTGGAGCGGCTTGCTGAAGCCGACACCCTCATTTTCGACAAGACCGGCACGCTGACCTCCGGCGATCTGGAGGTCACCGACGCCATCACCTTCGACGCCGATTTTTCGCCGGAAGAACTCATCTGGCTGGCGGCTTCGGTGGAAGAGCATTATTTCCATCCGCTGGCGCTGGCGGTCGTTGCCGCCGCGCACACCATACACGGACGCCATTTCGCGCACAACGAAGTGGAATTCGTCGTCGCGCACGGTGTGACCAGCGTGATTGAGGGCAAGCGCGTGGTGGTGGGTTCGCGCCATTTCATCGAGCAGCACGAACACATCGACGCCTCGCCCTGGAACGCCGAAATCAGCCGTTTGTACAGTGAGGGCAAGACGCTGCTGTACATCGGCTACGGCGGCAAACTTTCCGGCGTATTGGCGTTGAATGACCATGTGCGCCCGGAAAGCCGGAACGTCGTTGCCCGTCTGCGCGCCCTGGGCGTCAAGCGTCTGCTGATGCTCACCGGAGACCACGAAAGCCGGGCGCGCGAACTGGCCGACGCGCTGGATCTGGACGGTTTTCACGCCGAATTGCTGCCAGAAGAAAAGGCGGGCATCGTGGAAAGGCTGAAAGACGCGGGCGCGAAAATCGCCTTCGTCGGCGACGGCATCAACGACGCGCCCGCGCTGGCGGCGGCGCACGTGGGCATCGCCATGCAAAAAGGCGCGGATGTCGCCCGCCTGACCGCCGACATCGTGCTGCTGGAAGACGGCATGGAAAGCGTCGTCACCGCCAAGAACATCGCCAACGCCGTCATGCGGCGCATCGACGCCAACTACAAACTGACCCTGGGACTGAACACCGGCATCCTATCCGCCGCCGCTCTCGGCCTTCTTTCCCCGGTCGCCGCCACCATCCTGCACAACGGCAGCACCCTCGGCATCCTCACCCTCGCCTCCTTGCGGACGACGGACAAGCAACCGTCGCAGGTCAAACGGACGCCGCGCCGCGCATAAAATACTCCCCCGGATCATCGGGTATCGCATCCCGGACGATGGCAAGCCTCAATACCATCGTTTCAGGGTTTTCCGGCAGGCTTGTCCGCATAGGGATTGTGGCTGCTGTTGAACTGAATTCGCAAGGGTGTGCCCTGCAATTTGAAAACTTCGCGAAAGATGTTTTCCAGATAGCGGCGGTAGCTTTCCGGCACGTGCTCCAGAGCGTTGCCGTGGATAACGATGACCGGAGGATTCATGCCGCCCTGATGGGCATAGCGCATCTTCGGGCGGAGGGCGCCGTGCCGGGGCGGCGATTGGCGAATGACGGCATCCGCCAATACGCGCGTAAGTTTGGGCGTGGCGAGTTTGGCTGTGGCGGCGGCGTAGGCTTTATCAGCGGAAACCAGCAACTTGTCGATGCCGGTGTTTTCCCGCGCGGAAATGAAATGCACGCGGGCGAATTCGAGAAACTTGAGTTTTCTTTCCACCATCGCGCGAATTTGCGCCCTGGCGTAACTATCAAGGCCATCCCACTTATTGACGGCAATCGCCAGCGCGCGACCGGATTGCAGCACGAAATCCGCAATGTGCGCGTCTTGATCGGAAATATCCTGACGGGCGTCGAGCATCAAAATCACCACATTCGCGCCTTCAATGGATTGCAGTGTCTTGATGACGGAAAACTTCTCTACCGTTTCGAACACCTTGCCTTTTTTTCTCAATCCGGCAGTGTCAATCAGGCTGTATTCCCGGCCATTGCGCTCAAAATCCACGGCAATGGCGTCGCGCGTGGTGCCGGGATGATCGAAGGCAATCACCCGTTCTTCACCCAACAAGGTATTGATCAAGGTGGATTTGCCGACATTGGGGCGTCCGGCAATGGCAATTTTCAGGCGAGAGGAAGGTCTTTCCCCTTCCTCCTCTTTTGTTTCCGAAAATTCCGCCAGGGCGTGATCGATGAGCGAACGCACCCCTTCGCCGTGCGCGGCGGAAATCGGCCAGGGTTCGCCCAGGCCGAGTTCGTGGAATTCAGCGGCAACCATGCCCGCGTTCATGCCTTCGGTTTTATTGACGGCGACAAAACCCGGACGCCCCAGGCGGCGCAGCTTGTTGGCGATTTCCTTGTCCTGCGGCGTGAGTCCGCCGCGTCCGTCGACAACGAACAGAACGACGTCGGCGGCGAAAATGGCTTCTTCCGTCTGCCGCGCCATCTCGAACAGGATGCCCTCCTTGACCAAAGGCTCAAAGCCGCCGGTATCGACCACCAGGAACGGCTTGCCGCCCACGCGCCCATGCCCGTAATGACGATCGCGCGTCAATCCGGGAAAGTCGGCGACAATGGCGTCACGGCTTTTGGTCAGGCGGTTGAACAGGGTGGATTTGCCGACATTGGGTCGGCCAACCAGGACAAGGGTAGGTTTCATCGTTCAGGCAAGAGAAGGCAGCGCATGGAAGTGATCGTAGCCCTGTTTTTCCATGGGGACAATTTTTCCTTCCGAATCAATCAGTTGCGCGGCGGGCGGCGTCGCGTCCGCGCACATCCGACCGATGCGCCACAAGGGAATGTCCAGTTGCGCGGCAATTTGCGCGAGTGTTGAACGCTGCCGCGCACTGGCAGTAAAAGCAAGTTCGTAATCGTCGCCGCCGCAGAGCAGGGCTTCCAGCGCGACGGCACGTTCCACGCCTTGCGGCAGGCGAGGAAGCCGATGCAGGAAAATTTCCGCCGTCCGACCGGAATGTTCGGCAAGGTGACCGGCATCCGCCATCAGGCCGTCGGAAATATCAATGGCGGCATGGGCGAGCGGACGCAACATTTCTCCCAAAGAGAGCCTCGGCACAGGCGCGTGCAGCCGCTGGAGGC
This sequence comes from Zoogloeaceae bacterium, assembly GCA_031259605.1. Taxonomy (GTDB): domain Bacteria; phylum Pseudomonadota; class Gammaproteobacteria; order Burkholderiales; family Rhodocyclaceae; genus Azovibrio. The sequence goes on along the minus strand of JAIRLE010000110.1, from coordinate 3,654 downwards.
AAAGGCGGCAAAGCGGCTCAGGCAAGACGATCTCGCCTTGCAGATGCCGCAAGCCCAGCGCAGCCAGGCCGGGATGACCGGAAAGCCAGAGGTCATCGCCCGCTTGCGCGCCATCTCGGCGCAACGCCTGACCCACGGGGACTTCACCCAATGCGGTGACGCAAAGCACGAGCGGGCCGCGCGTGGTGTCGCCGCCCGCCAGATCCACCCCAAACTGCCGGGCGCAGGCATGAAACCCGGCAGAAAAGGCGGCAAGCCAGTTTTCGTCGGCGGCGGGCAGACTCAAGGCCAGCAGCGCCCAACGCGCTTTCGCGCCCATCGCGGCCAGGTCGGAAAGATTGACTGCCAGCGCCTTCCAGCCCAGGTTGCCGGGATCGGCATCAGGCAAGAAGTGAACGCCGGAAACCAGCAGATCGCTGGTTGCCGCCAGTTCCATGCCGGGCGCGGGAGAAAGCAGGGCGCAATCATCCCCCGGCCCCAACCGGGTCTGCGGCGTCGGGCGGTGAAAGTGGCGGGCGATCAGGTCGAATTCGTTTTGCAAATGCGGTTTCACTTTCCGGAACACATGACCCGCCGTTCTCCAAAGGCGCGGTCTTCGCCCACCCTTACGGCTTCCCGATCCCTGATTCCTGATCCCTGACGCGCCCCGCGACCTTATCGAGCACGCCATTCACATAACGATGGCCTTCGTTGCCGCCGAAGCGTTTGGCAAGCTCGATGGCTTCGTTGATGATGACGCGGCAGGGGGTTTCCGGGCAGTGGAGCAACTCGAAGGCAGCGATGAGCAGGATGACGGCCTCGACTGGAGAAAGCGCGTCGAAGGCGCGGTCAAGGACAGGCGCGAGACGTTCCGTCAAGGCGGCGCTGTCGCGAATGACGCCGCGCACCAGAGCAAGATAGAGGTCGCCATCCACATCGGCGACTTCGGCGATGCTGAGAGCGACTTCCGGTTCGTCCGCTTTTTGTTTCTCGCCAGCGGCGCAGGCCGCCCATTGCGGCATATGGCTTTCCACGGTAGCGGCATCCGCGCCGCCGACGCGCCATTGATACAAGCCCTGCAAGGCCAGTTCGCGCGCGCGACTGCGCGGACTGGCAAGACGGGATGCTCGTCTGTGGGCGGATTTTCCGGCTTTGGCGCGAACGCGGGCGGTATCGCTCATCGTTCGGCCCTGATGTCGCGGAGCAAGCGCGCCATTTCCACGGCGGCACGCGCGCAATCTTCGCCCTTTTGCCGCGCCCGCGCCCAGGCTTGCGCCTCGTTTTCACAGGTCAGGATGCCGTTGGCAATGGGAATGCCCGTGACGAGTTGCGCTTCCATCACGCCCCGGCAGGCGTCGTTGGCGACCACTTCGAAATGGTAGGTTTCGCCGCGAACGACCGCGCCCAGCGCCACCAGGGCATCGAACCGGCCGCTTTGCGCCAGCGTCTGCAACAGGAGCGGAACCTCCAGCGCGCCGGGGACAGAGAAACGGCGAACGTCGACAACGCCCAGACGCTGCAATTCGGCGGCGGCAGCCTCCGTCAGCGCCGCGCAAATTTCCGCGTTGAAGCGGCTGGCGACAAGACTTATCCGCAATCCTGCGCCATTCAACCCGACAGGCGCGACGGACGTAGCCATGGACATCAGTTCGACTCCTCCGGCGAAGCGACGAATCCGGTCACTTCCAGCGAAAACCCGGTCATGGAAGGCATCTTGCGCGGACTGGAAAGCAGACGCATTTTGCCAACCCCCAAATCGCGCAGGATTTGCGCGCCAATGCCGTAGACGCGCGGATCCCACTTGACATGATGTTGCGCCTTGTCCGCAGGCGTTTCCCTCAGACGCGCCAGAATCTCGCGGCTGTCTTCGGGGCGATGCATGAGGACGATGACGCCATGTCCGTTGCGGGCGATGGCCGCCTGCGCCTCCTCGATGGAAAAGGCGCTGGACTGGCCATTGGGGTCGAGAAAGTCGAGCACGGAAAGCGGTTCATGCACCCGCACCAGGGTTTCGCCGCCAGCGGGAATCTCGCCTTTCACCAGCGCCAGATGCGCCGCACTGGAAGCCTTGTCGGCATAGGCATGCAGCAGGAACTCGCCATGCGCCGTATGGACCACGCGCGAGGCCACGCGCTCAACCAGCGTCTCGGACGCGGCGCGGTAATGAATCAGGTCGGCGATGCTGCCCACCTTGATGTTGTGGACGCGGGAAAATTCGAGCAGATCCGGCAAGCGCGCCATCGAGCCGTCTTCCTTCAACACTTCACAAATCACCGCCGCCGGCTCCAGCCCAGCCAGACGGGTCAGGTCGCAACCCGCCTCGGTATGTCCGGCGCGCACCAGCACGCCGCCTTCCTTGGCCGTGATGGGAAAGATATGGCCGGGCTGCACAATGTCGTCCGGCGTAGCGTTTCTGGCGACCGCCGCCTGAACCGTGCGCGCGCGGTCAAAGGCGGATATGCCGGTAGTCACGCCATGGGCAGCCTCGATGGAAACGGTAAATGCCGTGTTGTAGGGCGTCTTGTTGTCGCGCGTCATCTGCGTCAAGCCCAGTTGCCGCGCGCGCGCTTCGGTAATGGTGAGACAGACGAGGCCGCGGCAATGCGTGACCATGAAATTGATGGCTTCCGGCGTCACATGCTCGGCGGCAATCAACAGGTCGCCCTCGTTTTCCCGGTCTTCCTCATCGACCAGGATCACCATGCGACCCGCCCGGATTTCGGCGATGATCGCCTCGGTCGGCGCAATCGCGGCAAAGGGGACGGACGGATTCGCCAGGGGAATGATGGTTGTCATGCGCTTATTCCAATGCAGGCAAGAATTACGAAAGAGAACGTCATGCGGCGGGTTCGTTTTCCCAGGCAAGCATACGCTCCGTATAGCGGGCGATCAGGTCGATTTCCAGGTTCACCCTGCTGCCTGGCGCAAGGCGTCCCAGCGTGGTGACTGCGAGCGTATGCGGGATCAGGTTGATGGTGAAGACATCGCCCGCAACCGTGTTGGTGGTCAGGCTGCATCCATCGACGGTTACCGATCCCTTGCGGGCGATGTATTTCGAGAGTGTGTGCGGCGCGCGGATTTCCAGCAGGCGATTATCGCCCACCGGATCAAAGCGCAACACTTCGCCAATGCCGTCGACATGCCCGGAGACCAGATGTCCGCCCATTGGATCGCCCAGGCAGAGCGCCTTTTCCAGATTCACCTCGCCTGGCTGGTCAAGGCCGACGGAGCAATCCAGGGTTTCCGGCGAAACATCGACGCAGTAGCCCTCGGCGTTCTTTTCCACCACGGTCAGACACACCCCCGCATGGGCAATGGAATCCCCCAGCCCGACGCGGGAAACATCCATCGCGCCAGGCGCGACCGTCAGCCGCAAGCCAACTTCACGCGGCGTCACGCGCACAATACTGCCCACCGCCGCAACGATTCCTGAAAACATGATGAAGGGGAAAACAAAATGAGGAAAGGGGGGGATTCTATCAGGGATCAGAAGGAACATGTCATTTGGCGAGCGCGTCCACCAGGCCGGAGCATGAAAAGCGCTTCATCGTAAAACGAACTCCGGTTTGAAACCTCGCCCGCAAGAAAGGCGCGAAGGTTGAGACCCCGGCCGCGGCCGGGGTTTCGACCGCAGCCATTCTCGAGGGGAGAGAAACCCCCTTCCCAATGGAGTTG
>JAIRLE010000087.1 GCA_031259605.1 Zoogloeaceae bacterium | reverse complement strand
AAAAGACGCGGCCCCGGCCAACGGCAAGAAAGAAGGAGAGGCGGCATGACTACACTTTTCCTTGAGCCGTTGGACGTGCTCTTCCTGCGCGGCAACAAGCTTTTTGGCGATCCCGGCAGCTACGGCGAGGCGCTGCTGCCCCCCTGGCCCTCGGTCGCGGCGGGCGCCTTGCGCAGCCGGATGCTGGCCGACGCGGGTATCGACCTTAAGGCATTCGCCGAAGGCGAAATTTCCCATCCCGTCCTCGGCACGCCAAAAAATCCTGGTTCTTTCACTGTGACGGCCTTTCACCTTGCGCGCAGGGTAGAGGGAAATATCGAACCCCTGTTCGTCCCGCCCGCCGACTTGAACCTCGAAGCGCCAAAAGAAAAGGACGCGCCACCCAAACAAGTACGCGCGCTCAATCCCCACCCCGCGCCACAGGGCATTCTCACGTCCTTCTCCCTGCCCTCCCTTCCCATCCTGGCGCAGAAAAACCGCGGCAAACCCGCTTCCGGATACTGGCTCACGGCAGCAGGCTGGGCGCATTACCTCGCGGGAGGGGTACCCGATCAAAAAGAGCATTGGGTCACGAGCGGCAAACTGTGGCAAAGCGACGAGCGCATCGGCATCGGCCTCAATGCCGCCACGCGCAGCGCGAAAGAAGGCGATCTCTTTTCCGTGCAGGCCGTTGCCTTCCTGCGCGACGTGGGCTTTCTGGCGGCCACCGAAGGCGATGGCGGTAAAGCGCCCCAGGACGGCAGCCTGCGCCTGGGCGGCGACGGACGCGCCACGGCGGTGGCCGTGGCGGACGCGACCTTCCCCGAAGCGAATGTCGTCGACATCGCGCGCGCCCGGCGCTGCCGCCTGATCCTGAGCACGCCCGGCATTTTCGAGGCCGGTTGGCTACCCACGGGCGCGATACAGGACGATAACAGCGGCAACAACGGCGTTGCTTTCAATCTGCATGGCGTGCGCGCCCGGCTGACCGCCGCCGCCGTGCCGCGCTTTGCCACTGTTTCCGGCTGGGATCTGGCCAAATGGCAACCCAAACCCGCCCAACGCGCCGCGCCCACAGGCAGCGTTTATTGGCTGGAAGACATCGAAGCGGACGAAGCGGCGCTGAAACGCCTGATCGCGGAAGGGCTGTGGGAAACGCGCGATCAAAACCCGGCGCGGCGCGTAGAAGGATTCAATCGCTGCGTAGTGGCGGCGTGGAATCGACAATAAAGGAGGCAAACATGCAAGCCTACAAACTCAATACCCACATCCCGGCCAATCATCGTCTCGAAATCACCTTGCCGGAAAGTTTTCCGGACGGCGAGGCGGAGGTCATCGTTCTGACCAGGCAACAGCCATCGAATACGGATACGCAAGCGCGGCCAGCTCAGGCGCTGGAAGATTTTTTTGCCTGGCTCGACCGGCAACCACTGGCCCTCCACAGCGAAAAAGAAATCGAAGTGTGGGTCCGTGAAGAGCGCAATGCCTGGGGAGATGATTGATGCGCGCATATCTCGACAGTTGCGTGTTGACCCAACTTATCGAATAAGGAGGAAAGAACCATGTATGCCTATCGCACTCAAATCATCACGAATGGAGAACAGCCATTGAAGCTGGAGTTGCCGCCGGAATTTCCCAAAGGCAGGCAGCGGGTGGAAGTGGTAGTGACGGTCGTAGGCGAGGAACCTGTCACCGACATTGATGATTTGTTGGCCTGGCAAAAAACACTCCCTCCCAGCCGCTACATTCCGGAAGAAATCGAAGCCTGGATCAATGAAGAACGCAATGCCTGGGGAGACTGAGGATGCGACTGTATCTTGACTCCTGTGTACTGATTCATTTCGTGGAGCGCCAGAACCCGCAATATGCGGCAGCCATTGCCGAAGCATTGCAACAGCGGCGGGTTCTCCGCCCAGTCGTATGCTGGACACATCTGACGCGCATGGAATGCCGGGTCAAGCCAGTCATTGATAAGAATACGGTTTCGCTGCTGCAATTCGAGACATTTTTTGCGCGTCCCGATACAGAGTGCCTTGCGCTTACCCTCGCTGTCTTCGATCTCGCCACCGAATTGCGCGCCCGCCACCGCCTGAAAACGCCCGATGCCTTGCACCTGGCCACCGCCATACAGGCCGGATGCGAGGAATTCTGGACCAATGACCATCGCCTGGACATGGCGGCGGGCAATCATCTCAAAACCGTCACCCTCTGAAATTTTGCCAAGGACTTTCACCATGTTTGAAAAACACGCCGCCCTTTTTCTTTACACCGTCAGTCCCGTCCACATGGGCGCGGGGCAAGCCATCGGCGTCATCGACAACCCCATCCAGCGCGAACGCCACACCAAGTACCCCAGCTTCGCCGGTTCCGGCATCAAGGGCGCGGTACGGCATGGATTCGAAACGCTTTTCAACGGTAAGGACGAAAATACGCTTAACCGGCTTTTCGGCCCCGAAGCAGGTAGCAACAACCTGCACGCGGGCGCGGTGAGTTTCGGCGACGCGCAACTCATCGCCCTGCCCGTGCGCTCCCTCCGGGAAGGCTATGTCTATGCCACCTGCCCGCAGGCGCTGGCGCGGACGCAACGGCTTTTGCAATTGATCGGCCTTGCCGCAAACTGGCCCGTCCTCCCCGAAATACGCGAAGGACAATGCCTGATCGCCAATCCCGCGCTGCTCACCGGCGACAAACTGCATCTGGAAGCTTTTGAATACATGGCTCGCGCTTCGGAGCCGCTGGGCGTGATTGCCGATGATCTAAGCCAACGCGCCTTGCCGAATAAAGAGGCTTACACCTTTTTCCGCAAGAAACTGAAACAAGACCTTGTCGTACTCTCCGACACGGATTTTGCCTATTTTTCCGAAAACGCCACGCTGGTCGAAACTCACGTGCGTATTGATGAAAAAACCGGCACCGCCAGCGATGGCGGCCTTTTCTACACCGAAAACCTGCCGCCGGAATCACTTCTCGTCGCCCCCATGCTGGCGAGCAAACCCCGCACGGGAAAAGCGGAGGACAGGGAAATTCCTGCGGAGGCCGTCATGAGCCAGGTCAAGAGTGCGCTCGATGGCAAACTTTTACAGATCGGCGGCGACGCGACAACCGGGCGCGGCTTGGTCGTCGCTCGCGTGGAGGGATGAATCATGGCGACACTGGAACAAGAACGGGCGCAATTCGCTTGGGAATGCGCCCAAGAAAGTATTGGGGCGCACAACGGCGACTACGGCGACTACGTAAACGATACCAAGGGTTTGCCCGCGCTCATCATGAACAGCGGGCTAATGCAGGTCATGGCCTTTTTGCATGAAAAAGGCGGACGCCACGAAACCTTGGGGAAACATCTGCGCGATTGGTTGCATGAGCGATACCAGACGCCAGCAGATTTCAACGAGTTCATGGAAGAACTACTCGCAATGGAACCCCGCCGCTTTCAAGACATTACCGCCGAAGCGCTCGCCTGGCTCAAATGGTTGCGCCAGATTGCGCCCGCGCTACAAAATTGAGGAGGACGTCATGTCGATCGCCGCTGTTCCCAATTACCTTGGCTCTATTTTTTCAACCGCCTCGCCCGGTTTGCGTTTTGGGATGTATTTACAGTTATGGGGAGTAGATCATGGTAAAGATGGACAAGGAAAGACTCCTATCTGGACGACGCATGATTTGAATTGGCGCGAGACAGGTAAAGACAAAAAATTAAGGCAGTTCAAAGACGAAAACAAAACCGCCTGCCTGAAAAGCGCTTGCGGCCTGACCGCCAACGACAAAGCCGCTTTCATTGCCCTGGGC
>JAIRLE010000086.1 GCA_031259605.1 Zoogloeaceae bacterium | reverse complement strand
CTGGTGCTTTCGATTGCCGCCATGTCCGGCGGCACCGGCGATCCCTTGCCGGGCAATCTGGCGGCGCTGATTGGCGAGCGCTGGTTTCGCTACGTGGCGCTGGGCATCAATGACGCCGCCACCCTCGCCGCCTGGCATACCGAAAGCCGCCGCCGCTACGCCGTGCCGGTACAGGCCGGTTTCCGCGCCTTCACCGCGTTTCGCGGCACTTATGAGCAAGCGGCGGCCTTCGGCGAGAGCAAAAATTACGAACACATCAGCAACGCCTGGCTATCCTTGAACCCGCCGACCACGTGGGAAGCGGCGGCGACTATCACGGGCGCGGCGGCGCTGCGCCTCTACAACAACCCGGTGATTTCGCTGGAAGGGACGCCCCTGCCCGGCCTGGTTGCCGATGTCTCCTACAACGATTTTACCCAGGGCAATTCGCTGCTCTACAAGGGCATGAGCGTGCTGGAAGTCGGCAAGGATGGCTCGGTGTACATCAAGCGCCTGATTTCCATGTACCAGTTCCGTTCCGACGGTTCCGCCGATGACGCCTGGCTGGACATCAACATTGCCGAGGCGATGGAGCGCATCCGCTACGAGCAGAGAATGGGCGCGATCCAAAGGTTCCGGGGAACGGTGGCGGCCAAGACCAATGAGGGATTCCGCCCCGGCCTGCCGATCACCACCGAGGACAGCGTCAAGGCGTACCTGCTCTCGCTCTACAAGAACGTGCTGATGCAGGAATACGGCTGGGTGCAAGCGTATGACTATTACAAGGGCACGCTCATTGTCGAACAGGACGCGGACAATCCGAGCCGCTTCAATTTCCGCGATGACCCGGTGGTCAACAGCCCGTTCTACATCCTCGCGGGGCGCTCGCGCTTCCGCAAGGCCATCCCGCAGTTTTGAGCGTCGCAAAGTGAAACCCTACTTTGCGCCGGTTCATCTTGCGGAAAAGACCAGGCAAAGCCTGGCCTTTTCCGGGGTAACAGCAACGAAACCTCATGAGGTCGGAGAGGGGGTTTCGTTGGGTCACGGGTTTGAAGGCAGGCTTCGCCTGACTTCAAACCTCAAATATCTCCGGCCAAAAGTAGGTTTTTACTTTTGGACGATTAAAAAATGGCACAACTGAACAACATTCGCACGGTTTCCCTGCCCTCATTCGGCAAGCTGCCGCTGGCCGACGACCCCGGCACGTTTTCTCCGTCCGGCGTCAAGCGCGAGCACAAGGCCGGGAGATTGGCTGAGGACGGCGGCTTTACTGAAACCGGCACGCCGGCAACGCTGGAGATGAACATCAACCTCACCGGCGGCATGGATTTCGTCGGCCTGAACGAGCTGAAAAACGAGGACGTCACCGTGCGTCTGGCCGACGGCAGCGTGCATCTGCTCTCGCAAGCCTTCGTTACCGAGGTGGTGCAGGTGGGCGACGGCGCCAGCAAGGTGACGATGATGGCCAACACTTCCGAACAAATAGGCTGAGGGGCGAGAAATGAAACTGACATTACGGTACCCGCTCACCCTGGGCAAGACCACGATTGAGGCGCTCACCTTCCGCGATTACACCACCGCCGCCGATTATCTGGCGTTCGACACCAAGGGCGGCGTGGCGCAAAACATCGCGCTGGTGGCCTCGCTCACCGGAACCGACGCGGCGCTGATCCAGCAACTGCGCGGGCCGGACTGGATCGCCGCGCAGCGCGAAGCTGACCGGCTGTTGCTGGCCGATAACGATCTGCCCGCCATCGAGGACGCCGCGCCGGAAAAAAAGCCTTGAAGATTCTCACGGCGGCGGCGCTGGTGGCGCGGGAGCTGCATCAACCGCTGCCCGTCATCAAGGCCATGCCACTGGTTGAGCTGTTCGTGTTTGCAAAAATCGCCGCCAGCATGGGCGGCAGGAAGTTTTGAAGACACGTCGCATTCAGAGGACAGAGGACTGATGACAGAGGACAGTAATTCATGCGGGCGCTTCGCGCCCGGTAACGTAGGTTTTTACTTTTGGACGATTGACCATGCAAATCTACAACTATTCGGCATCCACCGGCGAATACACGGGCGAAGGGGTCGCCTTTCCCTCGCCGCTGGAGGCGGGCGTTTATCTGGTGCCCGCCAACGCCACGACCACGCCGCCGCCCCAGGCCGGGGAATACGAGGCGGCGCTGTTCGACGTGGCGCAGAACCAATGGACGCTGGCGCCCGATTATCGCGGCGTCACCCTCTATGACAAGGAAAGCGGCGCGGAGCTGGCAATCACGGCGTTCTGGGAGACGCCGGGCGATTATCCCGACCACACGGAGATCGCGCCGCCCGAACTCGCCGAAAACCAGCGCGCCGTCTGGCAGGGCGACGCTTGGGGTGTGGAGGACATCCCGCCGCCGGTGCCCGCGTCCGTGACCATGCGTCAGGCGAGACTGGCGCTCTTGGGAGCCGGGCTGCTCGATACCGTCGATGCCGCGGTTGCGGGCATGTCCGGGGACGCGGGCAAGGCGGCGCGCATCGAGTGGGAGTTCGCCGCGACCATCGATCGCGACAATCCGCTGTTCGCCGGGCTGACCGCGCAACTGGGCATGACCAGCGCCCAACTGGACGCCCTGTTCACCGCGGCGGCGACGCTATGAGCATCCTCAAAAACGTCATCATCGGGTTGGATCAGACGGTGAATTGTCTGATCCGTCTCGACGGCGAGTGGGGAAGCCCCGACGAGACGCTCTCCGCCCGCGCCTGGCGGGTGCGCGCGGCGCATCCGGCGTGGGCGAAGTGGATCGACCGTTTCTTTTTCTGGGAAACCTCGCACTGCGAGGCGTCCTGGCAGAGCGAGCTGCTGCGCGCTCATTTGCCCAAGGGGTATCGGAGCGGGAGTGGCGCAAAGTGAAAACCTGCTTTTCGCCAGCCCGTCTTGCCGAAAAGACCAGGCAAAGCCTGGCCTTTTCGGGAAAAAAAGCAACGAAACCCCGTGAGGCCGGGGAGGGGTTTTCGTTGGCTCTTCAAAGATTGAAGGCGGGCTTTGCCTGCCTTCAAACCCAAACATTCCCGGCCAAAAGTAGGTTTTTACTTTTGGACGATTAAAAATGAAATTTCCTGATAAACGCCTGCATTGGCCGATCCTCTGGGAAGGCGTCGAACTGATCGCCCAGATGGAGGGCTGCCGCCTGAAAGCCTATAA
>JAIRLE010000064.1 GCA_031259605.1 Zoogloeaceae bacterium | reverse complement strand
GCCAGACGGCATCCCCGGTCTGGCGTTTTTTTTGCGGCGGAAACCCATCAGAACCTGTTCATGATCTCTGCCGCTCGCCGTCCTTCTCTCTGTCATTGCGATGACCGCAGGCCCACGGCAATCCAGGGTGCGTTTCAGCTTGCCTTGACCTTTTGTGGGGTAGCGGAACCGCGTCATGGGTTGCCACGTTGTTTTGCGCCTCGCTTTTGACGGGCTGGGATTGCGGTTTATCGGAAACCATGAACAGCTTCTCAAAACGGCAGTTCGCCTTGCCGGGGTTCCGGTTTTGGCGCGGACTTGGCGGTCGGTTCGCGCGCCGCCAGACTGCTGCAGCGTACGCCCAGAAGCCGGATGCGTTGCTGGTGGGCAGCAGTGAAAAGCTTGCGTTTCAGGCAGCAGCGGACAGCGTGGAGCAGGCTTTCCGCAGTGAACATGGCCTGTGGCCAAGTGATTTCCCGCGTAATGAGACGGAAATCGGCAAAGCGCAGTTTGACGCCGATGGTGTGGCCCGCGTAGCCTTTTTTCTCTAGGTCTTCGGCGAGGCGCGCGCAGAGTGCGGAAAGTTGCGCGGAAAGTTCTGCCTGGTCGTGGCGTACATGCAGGTCGCGCTCAAAGGTGGTTTCCCGGCTGAGGCTCTTGGGCGCGCGCCAGGCGACGATGGCGCTGTTGTCGATACCGTTGGCGGCGCGGGAAAGCCAGGTGCCAATGCGCGGGCCAAAGCCTTGCGTCAGCACATCGACGGGGGTTTGCGCAAGTTCGCCGATGCTGTGGATGCCCAGTTTTTCCAGATGCGTGGCGGTTTTCGCGCCAATGCCGTTGATTTTTTTCACAGGCAGCGGCCAAATGCGTTCCGCCACGTCTTCCGGCAACAGCACACTGATGCCATCCGGTTTTTGCAGGTCGGAGCCAATTTTGGCAAGCAGCTTGTTGGGCGCGATGCCGATGGAGCAGGTGAGGCCGGTGGCGGCGAAGACGGCGGCCTTGAGGCGCTGCGCCAGCGGCAGCGTGGCCTCCATGATTTCCGTGAGGTCGATGTAGATTTCATCGATGCCGCGATCTTCGATGGCGGGCGCGATTTGCGCGACGGCGGCCTTGAAGCGGCGGGAAGTATCGCGGTAGGCATCGAAGCAGGCGGGCAGGAGGATGGCTTCCGGCGCGAGCTGCGCCGAACGCATCAGGCCCATGCCGGAAAAGACGCCCAGCTTGCGCGCTTCGTAGGTGGAAGTCGTCACCACCCCGCGCCCGCTGTAGTCCTTCAGCCGCGCGAATTCATGGCGACCGTCCGGCAGTTCTTCCGGCGGCGCGATTCTGGTGCCGCCCACCACCACCGGCAAACCGTGCAATTCCGGGTAGGAAAGCAGTTCCACGGAAGCGAAAAAGGCGTCCATGTCCAGATGGGCAATGCGGCGAGGCGGGCGGACGATAGACATGGCATTGCGGCAAGTTCTGACAGGTCGAAAGTGAGGTCGCTATCCTTCTTGCGTCACATGCGGCAACGCAAGCGGGGACGCCAAAGATAACAGATTTATCCCGGAAGACGGAAAGTTTGCGGTTGCGCCGTATGGAATGCACCCTCTCCCCGCGCTCTGCTCTGATTACGCATGATTGGATGCTCCAGACATGGGGAGAGTCTGCCGCTATTTTCCCGTTTTCTTCCCCGCCGCCGCCTTGCCGCCTTTGGTGGCGCGCGCGGACGGCGTGAAACGCGGCGGTTTTTGCCGCTGCGAACCGCCGCCGGAGGCCTGATCCCGATCGCTTGCCAGGATAAAATCGATGCGGTTGCTTTCCAGATCGGCGCGGATGAGTTTTACGCGTACCCGGTCACCCAGGCGGAAGCGTTGACCGGTGCGTTCGCCCAGCATCTGGTGCTTTATCGGGTCGAACTGGAAATAATCCGCGCCCAGTTCGGAAACATGCACCAGACCTTCGACATAGACTTCATCCAGCGCCACGAAAATGCCAAAGGCGGTGACGGCGGAAATGGAACCGGCAAAGGTTTCGCCAATGCGCTCCTGCATGTAATAACATTTCAGCCAGTTCTGCACGTCGCGCGTGGCCTCGTCGGCGCGGCGTTCGGTTTGCGAACAGTGCAGGCCAATCGCCTCCCAGTCGCCCGGCGCGTAGTGCTTTTTATCCAGCGCCGCCTTGATGGCGCGGTGTACCAGAAGGTCGGGATAACGGCGAATCGGAGAAGTAAAGTGGGTGTAATGCTCGTAGGCCAGGCCAAAGTGCCCCAGGTTGTCGGGGCTGTACATGGCCTGCTTCAGGGAACGCAGCATCACGGTTTGCAGGAGTTGGGCGTCGGGACGGGTCTTGCTCTGTTCCAGCAGACGCGCGTAGTCCCCGGCGGTGGGCGCGTCGCCGCCGGGAAGTACCAGACCGAATTCGGCAAGAAAACTCCTCAGGTTTTTCAGCTTTTCCGCATTCGGCCCGGCATGAACGCGGTACAGGCAGCCCTCGCCATGCTGTTTGAGAAAATCCGAGGCGCAGACATTGGCCGCCAGCATGCATTCTTCAATGATGCGATGCGCGTCATTGCGCGCGACCGGATAAATGACCTCGATTTTGCCATCGGCATTGAAACGCATTTCCGTCTCGATGGTTTCAAAGTCGATGGCGCCGCGTTTTACGCGCGCTTTTGCCAGCGCCTGGAAGAGTTTGTAGAGATGTTGCAGTTGCGGCAAAACGGCTTGATGCGCTGTTGTCTCCGGCCTGCTTTCGCCGGAAAGCCAATCCCATGTCTGACGGTAGGTCAGCCGCGCCCGCGAGCGGAATACGGCGGGATAGAAGCGGTACTCCCGGATGTCGCCGCTGCCGGATATCCGCATGTCGCAGACCATGGCGAGACGTTCCACATTCGGGTTGAGCGAGCAAATGCCGTTGGAAAGTTTTTCCGGCAGCATCGGAATGACGCGACGCGGAAAGTATACCGAGTTGCCGCGCGTAAAGGCTTCCTTGTCCAGCGCCATGCCGGGTTTGACATAGTGGGAAACGTCGGCGATGGCGACGATCAGCCGCCAGCCGCGCCCTTGTTTTTCGCCGGGTTTTTCGCAATACACGGCGTCGTCGAAATCGCGCGCCGTTTCGCCGTCTATGGTGACGAAGGGTAGCGCGCGCAAATCCTCGCGGCCTTTCAGGTCGGCCTTGCGCACCTCGTCCGGCGCTTTCTCGTTTTCCTCCAAACAGTCCTTGCCGAATTCAAAGGGCAGGTCGTATTTCCGCAGGGCGATCTCGATTTCCATGCCGGGATCGGCGTAATCGCCCAGCACTTCGCGGATGCGGCCGACAGGCTGGGCATAGCGGGAAGGCTGCTCGATGATCTCCACCATCACGACCTGGCCTGGCCTGGGTTTGAGACGCGCCTTCTTTTCCGGGGCAATCAGGATGTCTTGGGCAATGCGGCGATTTTCCGGGACGACGAAGGCCACGCCATGCTCGACGCATACGCGTCCGACAATGCGGGAATTGGCGCGGTCGGTGACTTCGACGATGCTGCCTTCGGCGCGTCCTTTTTTGTCCGTGCCGGTCACGCGCACCAGCGCGCGATCGCCGTGCAGGGTCTTCTTCATCTGGTGCTGCGCCAGAAAGATATCCGCGCCGCCATCGTCCGGCAGGAGAAAGCCGAAACCGTCCGGATGTCCCTGTATGCGCCCCGCGACCAGACTGGCGCGTTCCGGCAGGATATAGGCGTTCTTGCGGTTCCTGAGCAGTTGCCCGTCACGCTCCATTGCCTCCAGACGCCGCAGGAAATGCTCGCGTTCTTCCGGGCGAATATCCAGCGCGACGGCAAGCTGGACAAAATCCAGCGGCTGCCCCGCCTGTTCCAGTATCTTCCCGACATACTCGCGCGAAGGCAGCGGAAAATCATAACGCTGGCATTCACGCTCGAAGAAAGGATCGGCCTTGCGGATTCTGGAGACCCTGATTTTGCCGGTTTTTGTTGTTGACATCGGTTGCTCTTTCATTAGAATACGCCCCTCCTCTCTTCACCTGTGCCCAGGTGGCGGAATTGGTAGACGCACTAGTTTCAGGTACTAGCGCTTAACGGCGTGGAGGTTCGAGTCCTCTCCTGGGCACCAGCGCGGTTTATCGTTTTTTCTCTCCAAGTTAAAAAACGATAAAAATCAAAGGGTTCTTCTGTTTCGGTTGATGATTTTTTGCTTTCAGCAGCAATAAAATCTAAACTCCTCTACGCAGATTTTACGCAGAGGATTACGCATGGCTTCCATCATCAAGGCGCGGGACGGTC
>JAIRLE010000024.1 GCA_031259605.1 Zoogloeaceae bacterium | reverse complement strand
GCACATGTCAATTCGCGTATTTTTTCAACCCGAGGCATGTTACTGATGATCTCGGGTTCTTTTCCTTCCCTCTTTTTAAGACGGTCTTTTTCGTAAAGATAAATTTTATAGTAATTATGTCGTTCCACGTCATCCCGACGAGAAAGGCGCGGATTGGCATGGGCTACATCAAGTTAATTTGCTATAACCTGGGGAGTGCCCGATTAAATCAATTGTCATTGCGAGCGCAGCGAAGCAATCCACGGACAGTATGGATTGCCACGGGGCTTCGCCCCTCGCAATGACGATAAATCGGCTTCCCTAGATTAGCGCCTCTTTTTATTGATATGCTTTACGACAACAACTCTTCCAGCGCCTGTAATTGCGCCCAATCCGGCTTTAGCAGAACAACACCGACAGGGGAAGCCAGGGGTTGCCATTCCGGTTTCAGGGCGCGGAGGAACAGATAACAAGCGCCGCCCAGGTGGCGCGCGGGGTCGTAGTCGGGCAGGCGGAATTTCAGGTAGCGGTGCAGCGCCAGCAGGTAGAGGCGGGCTTGCAGGGTGTAGGCGTGGGTGGTCATGACCTGCCTCAAGGCGGGCGCGGCGTAGTTTTCTGGAAAAAAGCCCAGGTGGTTGCTTTTCCAGTCAAGCACGTAATAACGCCCGGCATGCGCGAACACCAGATCGATGTAGCCTTTGAGATAGCCGGAAAGCGGCGCGGCGGCAAGCTGCGGCAGCGGTTCGCCGTGCGCGGCCATCAGGCTTTGCAGCCGCGCGGGGTCGAGTCCTTGCGCGGGCAGATGAAAGGCGAATTCCGTCAGACGCCGCTGGCGCGGCAATTGATTGAGGCAAATATCGCCGTCCGTCAAGGGCAGAGGCACGGACAACACCTCGCTTGCCAGACGGGAAAGCATGGCGGCCAGACGCTCCGGCGCGATGCCGCCGTGCTGCGGATACTGTTGCAGAACGGCGGCGGCGGCGGGCGCGAAGCTCGCCGTATCCGTGAAGTCGATGCGCTCGAACAGGGCGTGTATGCAATCCCCGGCGCGCCCCCCGCGCGGGAACAACAGCGGGTCGTCGGCTGGAAAGGACGGCAGTCTGGCGTCGGATTCCGCCATTTCGCCCTGTGCGCCCTGATCCTGATCGCGTTCTTCACTACTCCAGCGCGCGCCGCGCAGCAGGCCGGAAAAACTGTCCGTGCGCCAGTCGGGGAAAAGTCGGCGTTTGGCGTGTAACGCGGTGTATTGCGGCGCGCTTATCTTGCTCTCGACATGACGATGGCGGCCCGACGGGGGCAATTCTGCGAGGTCGGCGTCCATTTCCCGCGCCCGCTTTTGCCAGATGGCGGCAAGGCGTTCCGAAGTGGGCAGCGTCTTGCTGTCGCCTGCCATCCAGTCTTGCGGCGTGTGATCCTTGCCCGCAATCAACCAGTTCAACAGGCTTTTGCGACTTTCGAGATCGCTGTTTTTATGCCGGTACTCGCCCCAGACCAGATAGCAGCGGTACACCGGACGGGTCAGCGCCACGTAGAAAAGACGCAAACTTTCCGCCGCCTGTTCGAGCGCGCAGCGTTTTTTCCCAGCCTCCTGATGCTCGGGACGATAGTCGATGACGAAATCGCCTGTCGCCTCATGGTAGAGGCATCCCGGCAGGCCGTCGCTTTTCGGCCTGGCGTTTTCTCCCCAGAAAAAGGGACAGAACACCACATCGAATTCCAGCCCCTTGGCCTTGTGGACAGTGACGATCTTGACCAGATCGCGTTCGGACTCCAGACGCAACAGGCTGGCCTCGTCCGCAACCGAATCCTTGATGCGGGCGGTGTACCAGCGCATGAGTTGCTCCGGCTCGCGTGCCGTGCGCGCGGCTTGATGCAGCAACTCGAACAGATGGCGCACATTGGTCTGCCGCCGCTCGCCTTCCGTCTGCTGGAGCAGACGGGTATTGAACGCGTATTGCCGCGCCAGGGCGGCAAGTGCGGCGAGCACCCCTTTTCCCTGCCACAACCGCCGTCCCTCTTGGAAATGCCGCATGATGACGTCGAATTCAGTATGCAGCGCGTCGTCCTCCAGCGCGGCGATCTCCGCCGCCGTCCAGCCGATTAGCGTGGTCGCCAGCGCCGCCTTGACCCGGCGCGCATCCTGCGGCTGCAACAGGGCGTGGAGCAGGCAATTCACTTCCTGCGCTTCCACGCTGGCAAAGACGCTGTTTTGCGTCAGTTCCGCCGCCTGTAGCCCTACGGCGGCCAGCGCTCGTTTCATCAGGCTGCCCTGCGCGTGCGTGCGCACCAGCACCGCCATGTTTTTCGCGGTCAGCGCCACGCCATCCTTGTGAATCAACCCTTGTCCCGCCGCTTCCAGCAGACGGACGATTTCTTCCGCCGTGGCTTTTGCCGCCCATTGTTCCGCCGCCTTTTTGTCCATGGCCTTGCCATTGTTGTCCATTGGCAGTTGCCAAAGCTGCCAGGGCTTGGGCGCGGGCATACGGGCGTCAACAAAATCCGGCAAGGGTTTTTCGCCGCGCCGGGCGGGGCTGAAAACCAGATTGTCCAGCATGAAGGCGCGGGGATTGGCGGCAAACAGGGCATTCAGCCCCGTCAATATGCCGGAGGCGGAACGCTGGTTCTTCTCCAGGCTGTAGCGGCGATTCACCTTGTCGCGCATCGCCAGGTAAGTGTGCAGATCCGCCATCCGGAAACTGAAAATCGCCTGCTTGGGGTCACCCACCAAAAACAATGCCGCGCCGTTTTCCATCTTGTCTTCAGCAGCGTAAATGCGCTCGAAAATACGCGCTTGCAGCGGGTCGGTATCCTGGAATTCGTCGATCAGCGCAACCGGATAATCCTGCCGTAAACGTGCCGCCAGTCGTGTGCCGCGACGTTCATCGCAGAGGGCGCGGTCGAGATTGATCGGCATGTCGTCAAAATCCACCTGGCGCAGACGCTGTTTGCGCGCCGCCAATTCTTCCGGCAAGGCGTCGAGAAATTCCCGGCACAGGCAAAGCCGTTCGCTTTCTTTCCAGGCCTGCCGCGCGGCATCGCATCGGCACAGCGTTTCCGCCAGCGCGAAAAATGTGTGCGTGGGCGGCGCTTGTTCCTTTTTCGTCCTGGCCGTCAAAACGCTTTGACAAAATTTTTGCAGGTTGCCCGATAGCGCCGCCTTGCCATCGGAAAACCAGGTATCCCATTCCCTCGCCCAGCGCGTGGGTTCTCCCGGCTTGAAGCTCTGCCTGTTCAGGACGCCTTGCGCGCACGCGGCCTCCAGCAAGGCAACAATTGTGCCGCGTTCGGCTTGCCAGCACGTCCTGGCTGCCGCAAGCGCCGCATCGAAGGCCGTTTTTGCTGTTTCCACCGTTGCCGCCGCCATCTCTGGCCAGAGCGCGCGCGCCAGTGGCTTTTGCAGGGCGCGCCGGGCAAGGCGAAAGAGCATATCCGGACTGAATTTTTCCGCCGCTGGTTTTTCCAGCAGCGCCTCCAGTCGCACGGGCGCCAGTGTGTCTTGCAGGATCGTCCGCCGCCAGTAATCGGCAACGGTTTCATGCAGCAGATCGTCATTGCCGCGTTCCGCGCCGACAAATTCCTGCGTAAAGGGTTGTCCCGCGGCAAAGGGCGCGTCGGAAAGCGCGCGCTGGCAAAAGCCGTGCAGCGTGAAAATGGCGGCCTCGTCGAAGGTGACGAGGGCGTGGCGCAGACATGCCCGCATTTCGGCACGGCTCTTGCCCTTCTCCTCGAGCGCGGCGATAAGCCACGGAATGAAATTGTCATCGGCGTGTTGGCCATATTCCAGAAACGCCATCGTCTCCAGCAGCCGCCCGCGCACCCGTTCTTTCAATTCGGCGGTCGCGGCGCGGGTGAAGGTGAGGATCAGGATTTCGCCGATGGCGCGTTGTTGCTCCAGCACGAGGCGCAGCACCAGTGCGCAGATGGCCCAGGTCTTGCCCGTGCCCGCCGAGGCTTCGATCAGGGTGACGCCGCCGGAAAGCGGACAGTTGAGCACATCCAGCTCGTCGTTCATGGCGCGGAGCGATCCAGCGTCAGGTCTTCCTGCGAGGCCGGGTCTTCAATGGGTTCAAGGTGGGTGATGACATGCGCGCGCGGGATGGCGCGGCGAATGTCGGCTTCGATTTGTTCCGCCAGATCGTGTCCTTGCTGGACGCTCCACGTGCCTGGCGTCAGCACGTGCAGGGAAATGAACACGCGGGAGGCGGCTTCGCGGGTTAACAGGGCGTGGAATTCGATGCCCTGCCGCCGCCAGGTTTTCAGGATGGCATCGATCTGCGCCTGTTCTTCGCGCGGCAGGGCGCTATCCATGAGACCGGAAACCGAGCGATAAAGCAGCCGCCCACCCGTCCACAGGATATGCAGGGCGACAAACAATGCAAGGAGCGGGTCCAGCCACAGCCAACCGGAAATCACCGCCGCAGCGACGCCGGCGATAACGCCGACAGATGTCCAGACATCGGTCATCAGGTGCTCGGCGTCCGCTTCCAGCGCGATGGCGTGATGTTTTTTCCCTTCGCGCAGAAGAAGCCGCGCGACAAGGAAATTGATGCACACGGCCAGGCTGGAAGCCAGCAACCCCGCGTCCGCCGCCATGAGCGCCACCGGATGCAGGAACCGCTGTATCGCCGCCCAAGCGATGCCCAGGGCGGCCAGCAGAATCAACAATCCCTCGAAGCCGCTGGCGAAATATTCGGCCTTGCTGTGACCGTAGGCGTGTTTTGCGTCCGCGGGTCTGGCGGCGATGGTGAGCATCCACAAGGCCATGATCGCGCCGGCGAGATTGACCAGCGATTCAAGCGCGTCCGACAGCAGCCCCACCGAGCCGCTGACGTGCCAGGCCCAGGTTTTCAGGGAGATGGTGACGAACGCCGCCGCGATGGAAACCCACGCCCAGACCTTCAGATCGCCGCGCTGCTTCATGGCGCGTCCCCTTCGGCTTGCAGGTGATCCAGCAAGGGTTGCAGCAAAAGTTCCCGCCAGCGCGCAAATTCCGCGCCCAGCGGGTCGTCCGTCTGTCCGCGCAAGGCCAGCGTCCACCACATGTCCTTTTCGGGCGGGTTGTCGCTGTAGTCGCCGCCTTGCCAGATAACGCGCGCCTTGCCTTCGCTTTCTCGCATCCATGCCCAGGCGGTCTGGGGATAAAAGGGCAGGACAGCCGCCTGTCCCTGCCGCCACGCCGCCAGCCAGTCGGCCAGCAAAACAAGGGGTTGTTCGACCGGAGAAAAGACAAAGGTTGCGTCAAGCGCGACATGGCAGGTCTTCGGCATGACGCGGCGTCCGTTTTTCCGCGCCCACGCATTGAGGCAAAGATGCGCCAGCCAGGCGTCGAGATAATCTCTCGCCCTGGCGTTGGCGCAGCGATAGCGCAGCAAGCCGCTGGAAGCATCCGGCGCAAAACCGCGCAGGACGCCATCCAGCGCAAGGCCTTCCACATCGAGAGCGAAATCCGTGAGGGCGTTTTCCTGCTGTCCGTAGGTCCGACGCAGAAGGAGAAGCCTGTCGGCATAGGCGGCAAGATGCCGGATTTCACGGGCTGCCAGCATTTCGCCCCATACGCCTCCAGGATATTCCACGCCGCCCATTGCCCTTTGTTGCAGAGCTGTCGCATCCTCACCCGCCAGCGCGGCAGGCAGGAGGCGCTGCCTCATCGCGTAACGGGGCAGAGGTTCCACGCTCAGCGGCTCGGTATCGTTGGCTTCTTCGGCGGCATCCGGCAAGGCGAGACGCAAACCCTCTCTCAACAACGCCCTGGCCGGATGCCGGAAAAACACCTGCATCTGCGCCAGCGTCACCCGCTGCGCCACCGCCGTGGCGCGCGGCGCGGTGAAGAACGGCGGTTCCCTGGTTTGCGTCTCCGGTTTTCTGGACTGCCAGGCTTGGGCGTATTCCCGGTTGAAGCTCACCAGCCGCGCATCCCGTTTGCCGGTATTTTTGAAATAGTCGGGCGAAAACGCCTGCAATGGATGCTGCAACTGCAAGCGTTCGGGCGGGCAACCGGTGGCGCGGCAGCAGAATTCCAGGAGTTGCGCAACCAAGAGCGAGGGCGGCAAGGGGCTGTCATCCCGCTGGTTCTTGCCGGTATAACTCACATACAGGCGGTCGCGGGCGGCAAGGACGAGATCGAGAAACAGGTTGCGTTCCTCATGACGCTGCTGGCGATCGCCGGGACGGTTTTCCAGCGGCATGAGATCGAATTCCATCGCCCGCCCGGGCTGCGGAAAAACGCCGTCATCCAGCCCCAGCAGGCAGATTATTCGATACGGCAACTGACGCAGGCTGGAAAGCGCGGTGAAGGTAACGCGCCCCGTAGGCGCGCCGCCCGCCGCTATCGCGCCCAATGCTTTTTCCAGCGCGGCGCAGGCGACAACGGGATCGATGCGCGCCGCCTCCGTTACCGCCATGTCGCGGCACAGGGCGTCAATGGCCGCCAGCACGTTGCCGCGCGCGTCACGATCTTCAGGCGCAAGGGCGGTTTTTTCGTCGTGCCAGAAGGCGAGTTCATCCTGCCAGAGCGCGCGCCATCCGGCGGCGGTTCGCGGACGGGCAAGCAAGGCGGCGAGTCTTTCCAGCCGCTCGATCGCCTGCCACAGCGCACCCAATAACGGCGCGCGCGAACCGGCAAGAGACCCGGCAGGCAGGATGCCGGCAAAGACCGGCGCAATTCCGGTTTCCGGCGCGGGCAGGGCGTAGCCCAAAAACAGGCGGGCGAGCGCGTCGCGCCAGCCATGGCGGACATTGCCCGTTCCCCAATGCGCTCCCGCATCCTGCAAGGCGGCAAAGAGTTGCGCCAGATCGTCCGCCGTCAATTCCAGCGCCGCCATTGCCAGCGGCTCTTGCAACAGGGCGAACACCTGGCTTATCGGCAAGCGCGCGGGCGGCAGGGTCAATGCCATCAAGGCGAGCAACAGGCGGGCGACAGGATTCTCCCGCGCCGCCTTTTGCCCGGTAATGGCGTAGGGGATGCCGCCCTGCCCGGTTTCGCCAAAGACGGCTTCAATCAGGGGCAGCGCCGCATCCAGATCGGGCAGCGCCACCAATACTTCCGCCGGCGTCAGCGTGGCGTCCTCCTCGAAGGCCAGGCGCAATTGATCGTGCAGGATTTCCATCTGCCGCATGAGCGAGTGCGCCACATGGATTTCCACGCTGCGATCCGTCTTCTCCAGCGGCCAGGCGAGCGCCTCCGGCAGGGTCAAATCAAGGATGCTGTCCTGGAATCGCGCCAACAGGCTGGGCGTCTGTCCTGCGGGCAGTTCTTCCTTCGCCGACAAGAACCGCGCCGTTTCTTCCGCCTGTCCATCGGCATATTCGAGCATCATTGCCATGAATGCCTGTGTCTGCCGTCCCCAATCGGCCAGCAAGGGGTGGCGCGTGTCTAGGTAATCGCCCTGCCCGCTTGCTTCCCGCCTTGCCCGCTGTCTGGCGGTGATCAGTTCCGTCCAGTATTCGCGGCAGGGGTTGAGCAGATAGAGATGAATGTCCGTCCAGGCGGCGAGCCGCAGCAACATGTCGAGATACACCGGCGGCAAGGTCAACGGACAAAATACCTGCACTCCCGCCGCAACCCCCGCAGCCTGCGCCGCATCCTGCCCCGCGGCGCGTAAAATTTCCAGCGCGGCGAAGAAATTCGCCGCCGGATGGGTTTCGCTCACGGTCATCTCCGCCGCAAAACGCCGCCACAATGCCGCCTGCCAGGCTTCATCGGCGCGCGCGGCGGCGGACGCCGAAGGCGGCAGGGCGCGCTTTTCCTGTCGCCAGGCTTCGAGATAATCCGGACGATAGACGATGTAGGCGGCAAACAGCGTGGCGATTTTTTCCGCCAGTTCATGCCGCATCAAGGCGTCGGCGCGGTCGAGATAGTGGGCCAGCGGCGGCGCGGCGGCAACGAAGGCGGCGTCTTGCAGGATGTTGTCGATGCGCCAGCAGGATCGTTCCGGCGCGAAGGGCGAATCCAGCGCCACCTGTTGCGGCAGCAGATGGGCAATGCGCCGCCATAGCCAGCGCGCGAGAAAGGAAAAATTTACTCCTGCCGCAACGCCGCAGCGCCGCGCCAGCTCCAGCGTCACGTCCTGCCGCAACGCCGCGCTGGGGACGATGACTTCCTCCGCGACAAAAGGGTCGGGCGGCGCGGCGGCAAGCTGCCGCAGCAATTCGTCGCGCAGGATTTCGTAACGATTGGAGGTATGAAGAAAAAGCATGAGACGACAGCGGATTCAGCCCAGAAGCACCAGACCCCACACCACGCCCGCCAGTATCAGGCTGCTCATGACGGCGGCGCTGCCCAGATCCTTGGCGCGTCCGGCAAGTTCGTGGAATTCGGGCGAGACTTTGTCGATGATGGCTTCCACGGCGGAATTCAGGAGTTCGACAATGAGCACCAGCAACAGACTGCCCGTCAGCAACGCCCGCTCGACGCCGTTTTTTCCCAGATAAAGCCCGAACGGCAAGGTAATCGCCACCAGGAAAAGCTCCTGACGAAAGGCGGCTTCATGTCGGAAGGCGGCAACGAACCCCTTTATGGAGTAGCCCAGCGCATTCACAATTCGCGCCAGCCCCGGCCTGCTTTTTGGCGGCGCGGTTGATTCGGGAGGAGGAGAAGGAGAAGCCGTCATAAGGCGACAAGGATACCACTCCCGGCGCTGGCGCGCGGCGGCCAGGGCAATCGCATGAATGCTCGTTTTTCCCCCTCGCCTACCGCGCGGGAGAGAAAAAGGCGCAAGGTTTCCCCTCTCCCGGTACCAAAGCGCCACACTCTCCCGTGCGCGGACGAGGAAAACCCCTGGAGACGAGCAAAAATCAGCGACAGCCCTTCAGGGCTGTCGGTCCAACTCCATTGGGAAGGGGTTTCTCTCCCATCGAGAATGACTACGGTCGAAACCCCGGCCTCGGACGGGGTTTCAAACCGGAGTTCGTTTTACGATGAACGGGTTCCTTGGAGCAGATTGATAAACAAACGCGCATAGGCAGGGCGGCTCTTGCTCTGGGTGTGCAGGGACGGGCGGTCACGGGCGGCGGGGAGGAAACGAGGAGCGCGCCCCGCCCGCTGCTTCGCCCGTCCGCTTTCATGGCGCGGCGGGACATTCGCCCCGCGCTCCGAAAACCCCTTCCTTCAGCCGGAAAAGCGCATCGCGTACGGCGGCGGCCTTTTCGAACTCCAGGTTTTTCGCATATGCGTTCATCTCCTTTTCCAAGCGTTTGATTTCCTTTGCCAGCGCCTTTTCGCTCATGGCTTCATAGCTTGCGCGTTCGCGGGCTACCTTCCATTCCTTTTGCGCGGCATCGCTGTCATACACGCCGTCGATCAAATCCTTGACGCGCTTCACCACACCCTTGGGGACGATGCCGTGTTCCCTGTTGAAGGCGATCTGTTTTTCACGGCGGCGGTTTGTCTCGGAAATAGCGTGTCGCATGGAATCGGTCATGACTTCAGCATAGAGGATTGCCTTGCCGTTCAGGTTGCGCGCGGCGCGGCCTATGGTCTGGATCAAGGATCGCCCGGAGCGCAAAAAGCCTTCCTTGTCGGCGTCCAGGATCGCCACCAGCGCCACTTCCGGGATATCCAGTCCTTCGCGCAGGAGATTGATGCCGACGAGCGCGTCGAATTCGCCTAGGCGCAGATCGCGGATGATTTCCACCCGTTCCACGGTGTCGATGTCCGAATGCAGGTAGCGTACGCGGACGCCGTGTTCCTGGAGAAAATCGGTCAAATCCTCGGCCATGCGCTTGGTCAATGTCGTCACCAGTATCCGCTCGGAGGCCGCGGCGCGGGCCTTGATTTCCATCAGCAGGTCGTCTACCTGTGTGGCTGCCGGACGTACATCCACTTCCGGGTCAACCAGCCCCGTTGGCCGTACGACCTGTTCCACCACCTGTCCGGCATGGGCATCCTCGTAACTTGCGGGCGTTGCGGAAACGAAGATGGTCTGGCGCAGCATGGCCTCGAATTCCTCGAAGCGCAAAGGCCGGTTATCGAGCGCCGATGGCAGGCGAAAGCCGTAATTCACCAGGTTTTCCTTGCGCGACCGGTCGCCCTTGTACATGCCGCCCACCTGCCCGATGGCGACATGCGATTCGTCGATGAACATCAGGGCGTCATCGGGCAGGTAGTCGATCAAGGTCGGCGGCGGCTCCCCGGCCTTGCGCCCGGAAAGATGGCGCGAGTAATTTTCGATGCCCTTGCAAAAGCCAATTTCATTCAGCATCTCGATGTCGAAGCGGGTGCGCTGCTCAATCCGCTGCGCTTCCACGAGTTTTTGTTTCTTCTGGAAAAATTCCACCCGCTCGACGAGTTCCGCCTTGATTGCCTCGATGGCCGTCAATACCGTCTCCCTGGGCGTTACATAATGGGAGGCCGGAAAGACGGTAAAACGCAGCGCCTTGTGTAGCATCTCCCCGGTGAGCGGGTCGAAGAAGCGCAGGGATTCGATCACGTCATCGAAGAGTTCCACGCGGATCGCGTGCTCGGCGTGTTCGGCGGGGAAGATGTCGATCACGTCGCCGCGCACGCGAAAGACGCCGCGATGGAAATCCAGGTCGTTCCTCTGATACTGCATGGTCGTCAGGCGCTTGACGATGGCGCGCTGGTCGATTTTATCGCCCGTCCGCATGGTGAGGATCATGTCATGGTAATCCTCCTTGTCGCCGATGCCGTAGATGCAGGAGACGGAAGCCACAATCACCACGTCGCGCCGTTCCAGGAGGCTCTTGGTGGCGGAAAGCCGCATTTGCTCGATGTGCTCGTTGATGGCGGAATCCTTCTCGATGAAGAGGTCGCGCGCGGGCACATAGGCTTCCGGCTGGTAGTAGTCATAGTAGGAAACAAAGTATTCGACGGCGTTTTCCGGGAAGAATTCCTTCATTTCCGAATAGAGTTGCGCCGCCAGCGTCTTGTTGTGCGCGAGAATCAGCGCCGGACGCCCGGTGCGGGCAATGACATTGGCCATGGTGAAGGTCTTCCCCGATCCCGTGACGCCCAGAAGCGTCTGAAAGGAAAGGCCGTCTTCCAGCCCCGCCACCAGTTGCCGGATGGCCTCCGGCTGATCGCCGGCGGGGGCAAAGGGCTGATGGAGGCGAAAGGGGCTGTTGGGGAAGGTGACGATATTGTCGCCGATGCCGGAGGATTGCGCCATGTCGTGATTCCTCAGCGTCTGTTCATCGTAAAACTAACTCCGGTTTGAAACCCCGCCCGTAAGAAAGGTGCGAAGGTTGAGACCCCGGACGAGGCCGGGGTTTCGACCGTAGCCATTCTCGAGGGGAGAGAAACCCCTTCCCAATGGAGTTGGACCGACAGCCCTGAAGGGCTGTCGCTAATTTTTGCTGCTCCGGCCATGAAGCCTACAGCGGCACAAAGACAAGCCGTTCCAGAAACAGCAGGGCGAAGATCACGAGGACGATGATCAGGGCGATTTGCAGGAGGCGCAGGGCGAAAGTGAAATAGCGTTGTTCGCGGGTGAGCGCATAGGCAAAAAAGCCCGCGATGATGACGATGGCCGTCAGCGGAATCAGGATACGCAGAAGCAGCATCCGTGCCGCTCCTAGGCAATCCGCGGCTGCGGCTCGACTTGCGCCAGCCAGCGGGAAAGCCGTTCGGGCGCGCGCTCCGCCGCGGGAAAGGCGACGAGTTCCCAGGCGTCGCGCCGGGCGAGGAGGGTGCGCGCCAGACGGTTGTTCAGATCGTGCCCGGATTTGTGGGCGGTAAATGCCGCCAGGAGCGGATGACCCAGCAGATAAAGGTCGCCAATGGCATCGAGGATCTTGTGCTTGACGAATTCGTCGGCATAGCGCAGACCATTGTCATTGAGGATGCGGAATTCATCCAGCACGATGGCGTTATCCAGTCCGCCGCCCAGCGCCAGGCCATTTTCCCTGAGCCATTCGACAT
>JAIRLE010000101.1 GCA_031259605.1 Zoogloeaceae bacterium | reverse complement strand
AAAGCGCT
The DNA here is from genome assembly GCA_031259605.1 of Zoogloeaceae bacterium. Classification (GTDB taxonomy): domain Bacteria; phylum Pseudomonadota; class Gammaproteobacteria; order Burkholderiales; family Rhodocyclaceae; genus Azovibrio. The sequence goes on along the minus strand of JAIRLE010000101.1, from coordinate 12,886 downwards.
TCAAGCCCTTCAGACCTCGCTCCCAATCCCCCAGAAAACCCGGAAAACCAGTCACAAGACCCAAATGCCCCAAAACACCCACAGTTATCGGTCGCCTATTTGTTAAAGAACTTTCCCCGACCGCGTTTCCGCCGCCAAAGAGCCGCGCATTCTACAGAAGGAAAAAAGACTGTCAACAGCAAAAGCAGGGAAAACGCGGATTTTTTTACGCGCCGCCAATCCTGACGCGCGCGAATTTGCGTTTGCCCACTTGCAGCGTTACCGTCGCGCCCGCCGGCAGCAGCAGATCCTTGTCGCGGACGCTTTCGCCGTCCGCCTTGACGCCGCCTTGCCGGATCATGCGCATCGCCTCGGAAGTGCTGGCGGTAAGCGCCGTCTGTTTCAGGGCGTACAGGATGGAAAGCCCCGCGCCTTCCGCTTGCAGAGTGAATTCGGGCATATCGTCCGGCAGGACGCCCTGGCGAAAACGCGCCGCGAATTCCTCTTCCGCTGCCCTGGCGGCGGCCCGGCCATGAAAGCGGGCAACGATTTCCACTGCCAGCGCCGCCTTGAGATCGCGCGGATTCCGCCCCGCTTCCACTTCCACCTTGTCGCGCGCGACTTCCGCCTCGCCGCGAAAAGAAAGCAGTTCGTAATAACGCCACATCAGCGGATCGGAAATGGACATCAGCTTGCCAAAAATCTCCCGCGGCGGCTCGTTGATGCCGATGTAATTCCCGAGCGACTTGGACATCTTTTTTTCTCCGTCCAATCCTTCCAGCAGGGGAAGCGTCAGTACGCATTGCGGCGGTTGTCCGTAATGCTTCTGCAATTCGCGCCCCACCAGCAGATTGAATTTCTGGTCGGTGCCGCCCAGTTCCACGTCGGCTTTCAGCGCCACGGAGTCGTACCCCTGGCAAAGCGGATAAAGGAATTCGTGGATGGCAATCGGCTGTCCGTCTGCGTACCGCTTGGCGAAATCGTCGCGTTCCAGCATCCGCGCCACGGTATGCCGCGCCGCCAGACGAATCATGCCGGACGCGCCCAGGGTATCGAACCAGGCGGAATTGAAAAGTACCTCGGTCTTGTCCGGGTCGAGAATCTTGAACACCTGTTCCTGGTAGGTTCTGGCGTTTTCCAGCACTTCCGGGCGCGTCAGCGGCGGGCGCGTGACGTTCTTGCCGCTGGGATCGCCAATCATGCCGGTGAAGTCGCCAATCAGAAACAACACCTGATGCCCCAAATCCTGAAAGTGTCTGAGCTTGTTGATGAGCACGGTATGCCCCAGATGCAGGTCGGGCGCGGTGGGATCGAACCCGGCCTTGATCCGCAAGGGACGCCCCGCTTGCAGTTTTTCCCGCAGTTCGCTTTCCAGCAACACTTCCTCGCAGCCGCGTTTGATCTGGCGCAGGCGCGCTTCCAGTTCCAGCATGTTTGTTTCTCCTCGGTTCAGGCGTAGAATTCGTAACTTTCCGTCGCTTACAGAGACAGTGAGAGATACCGTGCCGACGCTTTCGAACGGCCAATGTTTCAAACCTGAACCCGTTTTACGATGAAGCGCAGCATTCTAAACCACCCCTGGATACGCAACCACTTTCCGCGCTGGCGCGGGAAGCTGGCGCTCATGGGCGGCGCGCCGATTCTTGGCGTGGTCACGGCCATTGCGGTAACGCCCAACCCCACGCTGCCGCCGGAAGTGGTTGCGGATGTCGTGGAAACCCTCGACATTGCGCCCGGCGCGCCGATCGACCAGGGCGACAACCGCTACCTGCGCGAAGCGCGCATCAACCGGGGCGATACCTTTGGCGCCCTGCTCGCCCGACTGCATATCGAGGATGAAGACGCCCGCCGCTATCTGCTTTTTGCGCCGGAGACGCAAATCCTGCATCGCCAGCTCGTTCCGGGGCGCGTGGTTTCCGCCCGCGTCACGGGGGACGGCCTGCTGCTCAATCTCCACTTTCCCATGAACGGCGGCAATACCGCCACCATCGTCGAACGCCAGAGCCAGAGGCAATTTACCGCCCGTGAACAAACGATGCGCTACGAAAGCCAGCGCGTCATGAAAACCGGAGAAATCCGTCATTCGCTCTTCGGCGCGACCGATAGCGCGGGCATCCCGGACGGCATCGCCGTGCAGATGGCGGAAATTTTCTCCGGCGACATCGACTTCCACCGCGATCTGCGCAAAGGCGACCGTTTTACGCTGGTCTATGACATCCAGCGCTATCCGGGACAAGTCGTCCCGCGTGCGGGGCGTATTCTTTCCGCCGAATTCGTCAATGACGGGCGGATGCATCAGGCATTCTATTACGAAGAAAACGGCAAGGGCGGTTATTACAACGCCGAGGGCAAAAGCCTGAAAAAAGCCTTCCTGCGCGCGCCGCTGGCTTTTTCCCGCGTCACGTCAGGATTCTCCCAGCGCCTGCATCCCATCTTCAAGACCTGGCGGGCGCACAAGGGCGTGGATTACGGCGCGCCCATCGGCACACCCGTGCGCGCCACCGGCAATGGCGTGGTGCAATTTGTCGGCCCGCGCGGTGGTTATGGCAATTTCGTGCTGCTTTCCCACGCGGGCAATTACCAAACCGCCTACGCGCATCTGAGCCGCTTCGCCCAGGGACTGAAAAAGGGCGATCGGGTCAACCAGGGCGACACCATCGCCTACAGCGGCAATACCGGCTGGTCTACCGGGCCGCATCTGCACTATGAATTCCGCGTCAATGGCGTCCAGGTGAATCCGATGCGCCTGAGCATACCCGACGCGCCGCCCTTGAGTGCCGGACAACTCGTCTTGTTCAGCCAGCAGAGCCAGACGCAACTCGCCCTGTTGCAACTTCTGCGCGATACGCCCGCCACCCGCTTTGAATAGCGCCCCGTCCTGCGGACACTGTGCGGGGCATGGCATCCGCCTCAGGCCGCGAAGGACGAGCCGCAGCCGCAGGTGGAAGTGGCGTTCGGATTGCGGATGACGAACTGCGCGCCTTGCAGTCCTTCGCTGTAATCGATCTCCGCGCCCACCAGATATTGATAGCTCATGGGGTCAATCAACAGGGTCACGCCGTCTTTTTCAAATTGCGTGTCGTCTTCGTTCATGCGCTCCTCGAAGGCAAAGCCGTACTGGAAACCGGCACAGCCGCCGCCAGTGACAAATACGCGCAGCTTCAATCTGGGATTGCCTTCTTCCGCAATCAGTTCGCGTACCTTGTCTACGGCGCTATCGGTAAAAATGATGGGGGACGGGGTGTTCTCGTTCATGGGGAAAAACTCCTGTAAAAAGAGCCGGAATTATGGGAGTGGGGCGGTGGCAAGGTCAATCCTGGCGGGCGGGATCGGAAAAGCCGATGTGGCCTGGGTTTTCCTGTCCCCGTCACAAACCAGTCGAACCCGTCAGGCGGCGGGCGCTTCATCCGGCTTTTCCGCCTCCGCCCTGTCTTGCTTGTGCGTGGATTCGGAGATCAGGCGCAGGAGACGACCCTCGATGACCGCGCCTTGCTGGATTTCGATCATGCAGTATTCCACATCGCCTTCTATCCTGCCCTTGGGCTGCAACTCCAGGAATTCCGTCGCTCGCACCGGGCCGTTGATGCTGCCGTTGGCGACCAGGTAAGTCACTTCCACATGTCCGTTCACAACGCCGTGTTCGCTCAACACCAGCGTCGCTGGCGAGGTTTCGCCAATCACCTTGCCGCAGATTTCGCCATCCACGCGCAACCCCCCGGAAAAAAAGACATTGCCTTCGACTTTCGTGCCCTTGCCGATCAGGCTGTCGATCTGGGTGGCCGCGCCTGCCGCCGGTTTTTTGTTGAACATGTTGATAGTCTCCTGTTAAAACGTGATGGTCGCGGTCGCCCGTACCGCATTTCCCTGCATCAGACGCAATTCCGCCTTGTTCAGGGTGTCGCCTTCCGCCACGGACAATTCGCCTTCCTTGCGTACCCAATGATGGGTCTTGACTTGGTATTCCTCCGGCGCCGCCGTTCGGTTTTCCGGCCAATGGAGTTCCAGCGCCTCTCCCTTTCGCGTCACGAAAAGGATGAATTGCAGCGTCCCGGTGAATTCCAGCGTCTGACGCCCCGCGTGATAGCCCGCCAGCACACTGTAACGATAATGCCGCGCCATTGCCGAGTTTGTTTGCGCCGAAAGCGGATCGGGACGCAGGACAAAACGTTCCAGCCGCACCTCGCCTTCGCGTGTGCCCACCGGCACCAGATTCAGGAAATAGGCCAGATCGTCTTTCAACACCGCCTGTTCGCCCAACTGCGTCCTTAGTTCGTCAGATAACTGCCGGTTGGCGCTGTGCGCTATTTCCAGACTGGTCAACACGCCATCGCCCTGCAACGCGCGCGCTTCCAGTTCCGCCAGCCGCGCCCGCAGGACTTCCACATCCCGCTCCTGCGGCGAACGCGACATCTGCGTCCAGAAATGAACCAGCGCCACCAGCAGCAACATCCCCACCGCACCCAGAGCCGTGTGCGCGCACCAAAGGGTGCGCGGACGAATCGCCATGTTTGGCGCATAGATTCCGAAATACCGCCGTAGCCGCCTGCTCCACTGCATATCGTCTCCTCAGGAAGGAGGGATGATACATCAGGGAGCGGGAATCAGGGATCGGAGAAAGCGAGGAGCCAAGGCCGGAGCATGAAAAGCACTTCATCGTAAAACGAACTCCGGTTTGAAACCTCGCCCGTAAGAAAGGCGCGAAGGTTGAGACCCCGGCCGCGGCCGGGGTTCCGACCGTAACCATTGGGGAGGGGAGAGAAACCCCTTCCCAATGGAGTTGGACCGACAGCCCTGAAGGGCTGTCGCTAATTTTTGCTGCGATTGCCCTGGCTCCTCTACGGAATTGCGCGACTGATTACAGAGATGTAATAGAATGAAAACGATTTTGCGGCGAAGATACCATTCCGTCCAAACATAATCCAGGCCGCGGGTCTTCACAGGGGATGCGAGTTCATGAACCGGATATCTTCTCATCAGGCATTGATTGTCGGGTTTTCGCTGATCATTGTCCTTCTTGGCGGCACAGTCGTGCAAAGTTGGCAGTTGCTGGAACAATTGAGCGCGCAAAGCCGTGAAAACATTGAACAATCCGTACAGATCGCTTCCGTCATGCAGGAACTTCGGGAGCGCGGGACAGATTTGGAGCGCAGCAGCCGCCAGTACCTTCTGGTGCGACAAAATACTTTTCGCGCCAGTTTCGACGCCACACTTGCCCAGGCGCTGAACCTCGCAAAAACGATGGAAGCGCGACAGGACGCGCAGTTGCGTCCGTTGTTGCAGGAATGGCGCAACACGGCGCAGAAGCTGGCGGATGGCCTGGACATCCCGTCTGCGGAATCCGTGCTGGGCGCGCGCTTGACCCAACTGACGGAAATTTACGAAAACATCCAGCGCACCAGCCAGCAATGGCTGGAAGACAATAACCAGCGCACACTGACAGTGCTGGAAGCCAAGCGACGGCAATTGTTTTTGCAACTACTTCTTGTGCTCGTCATCGCCATTTTGACGGCAGTCGTTCTCTGTTACTGGCTGACCCGTCCGCTACGCCAGATAGAGCAGGCCATACTGCTGATCGGGCATGGCTATCTGGAAGACAAAATCGCCATCCACGGCCCAACCGATCTGCGCAAGCTGGGCGCGCGCCTGGAGTGGCTGCGGCAGCATCTGTCCAACCTGAAAAGCAACCACAAAAACCTGTTTCACTACATGACCCAGGAAATGAAGGTGCCGGTTGTCGCTATCCGCGAGGGCTGCGATTTGTATAACGTCAGCGCCGGCGCGGAAAACCAGGGCAGCCTGATCGACATGATGCGCCACAATGCCGAACTGTTGCAGCGACAACTGGAAAGCATCCTGCGCATGGACGTTATTTTTGAATCCAACCGTCTGCAACGCCAGCCCGTGCGTTTATCCGCGTTCCTGCGGGAAATCGTCGAGACGCATGCGGCGGATTGCGCCGCGCGCAAGGTACATCTCCGTCTTGACGCGCCAGACGTCAGCATGCAGATTGATCCGGACAAGGTGCGCGCCGTGCTGGAGGTTTTCCTTGCCAATGCGCTGGATTTCAGCCCGGAGGATGGTGAAATCCTGCTGCGCGCCGCAATCAGGAACAACGTCCTGCGTCTGGAATGCCGCGATCAGGGGCCGGGCGTTGCCCAAAAAGACCTTGAGTACATCTTCAATCCCTTCTATTGTGGCGAGCCGCGCGCCCAAACGTCTTCCACGCAACGCCATGGCGTAGGTCTGGTCATTGCGCGCGAATTGAGCAACATCATGGGTGGCACGGCATGTTATGCCAACAATGAAACAACAGGTGCCTGTTTTTATATGGAGATTCCCTGTGAAAATTAAATTTCTTCCCCATCTTCCATTTTCCGGCCTGTTGCGCCTTGTCCTGGCCACGGGTTTTTGTCTGCTGCTGAGCGCCTGCGCGGGCATGGGAGGACGCAGTGACGAGCCAGACGACGCGCGCAATGTTGATCGGGTAAGCGCAATGGCTGAAGATCTGCTGGCCTACTACTACAGCTTGGCTTCGATGTCTGGACAATCCTTGGCGCGAGAGCGCCGCTTGTTGAGCCAGCTGGGAAACGAACCGGATGTGCTGTTGCGTCGCGCCATGGTGCTGGGGCATCCACGCCAACCCAACCCGGATTTGCCGCAGGCGCGCAATCTCCTGGAAGGCTTGCTGAAAAAAGCCGAAGCGCCGGAACTGTATCGTCTGCGTCCCCTGTTTCCCATGATACGCCAGCTTGCCGACGGTTATGGCGAACGCATCCGTCTGGAAAAGCGGCTTACCGCCCAGACTCGGCAGATGGAAAGGCAATACCAGAAACTGCTCGCTTTCCAGCGTCAGGCCAGCGAGTTGCAGGAAAAACTGAATGGCCTTGCCAATATCGAGCGCACCCTGCCGCGTCCTCGCGTACCGGAATCCTTGCGACCCGTCATGTAACATGTTTCCCGTTTCCGCTTCGGCGGACTTTTTCAAAAGAAAGGTGACTTGAATGCGTAAAAAAATTCTCCGATTGTCGGCGTTGATGGCCGCCGGGCTGTTGTCGGCCTGTGTTACCATCAACATCTATTTTCCCGCCGCCGCTGCTGAAAAGATGGCGGACAAACTTATCGACGACATCTGGCAGTTGGATGAGCCAGCCGAACCCAAAAAGGATAAGGAAAGCGAGGTGACGCCATGAAAAAATCCCTGCTGCTGTTAGTCGCTCTGTTCTCTTTTTCCGTGCCAGCCATCGCGCAGGAAACCGCGCCTGACTTGCGTATCGATACGCCGGTGGCAAAGGAAATCCGCGCTTCCCTGAAAGCGCGTTTCGCGCAGATCAAACCCCTGCTGGAAAACGGCACGCTGGGGATAACGCAGGAAGGCAAGCTGGCGGTGCGCGATCCAGCTTCGGTGCCGCTTGCCGAACGCCAGAACATCGCCAGGCTGATCGCTGGCAACGCCAACGATCAGGCCGCCTTGTACCGTGAAATCGCCCGCGCCAATGGTCATCCCGAATGGGAGCAGCAAATTGCCGATACCATCCACGAACGCATGCGCAAACGCATTCCGGCGGGCTGGTGGGTGCAGGACGCCAATGGAAAATGGCGGCAGCAGGAAAGCGCCGCGCCATGAGGCAAGGCCGGAAACCGTATTCGGACGGAGCGTGACGTGATTGCGCATAGTCCTGTTCTGGTTTTCGACATCGAAACCATTCCTGATGTGCCCGGACTGCGCCGTCTGCACAGTCTGGACGCGACGCTTGCCGATGCCGAAGTCGCGGAACTGGCCTTCCAGCAACGCCGCGCCCAGGTCGGGCATGATTTCCTGCCGCTGCACTTGCAGCGCATTGTTTCCATTTCCTGCGTCCTGCGCGCCAGGGAAGCCTTCAGGGTCTGGTCGCTGGCCGCGCCCGCCCTGCCGGAAGCGGAAATCATCCAGCGTTTTTTCGACGGCATCGAAAAATTCACGCCGCAGATGGTTTCCTGGAACGGCGGCGGCTTCGATTTGCCGGTGCTGCATTATCGCGGCCTGATGCACGGCGTTGCCGCTCCGCGTTATTGGGATCTGGGCGACGGCGATTACGCCGATTCGCGCGATTTCAAGTGGAACAACTATATCAATCGCTATCACCTGCGTCATCTGGACTTGATGGATGCGCTCGCCCTCTACCAGCCGCGCGCCAACGCGCCTTTGGATGAGATCGCCAAGCTCATGGGTTTTCCCGGCAAACTGGGCATGGATGGCGGCAAGGTCTGGGAAGCCTGGCAGGCGGGGCAAGCCGATGAAATTCGCAATTACTGCGAGACGGATGTGGTCAATACCTATCTGGTCTTCAACCGCTTTCGCCTGTTGCGCGGCGAACTGAGCAAGGCGGAAGCCGAGGTGGAAGAAACCTTCGTCCGCGCCGAGCTGGCGCGGCTGGAACTGCCCCATTGGCAGGAATATCTGGACGCCTGGGATCAGGCAGCGGAAATCAGGAGGAATGAGTGATGTGGACATGGTTGATCCTGGCCGCCATCCTGCTGGCGGTGGAAATGACGACTGGTACGCTGGCGCTTCTGTTCATCAGTCTTGGCGCATTGGTTGCCGCCTTGCTGGCTTACGTGCTGCCAAACAGCCTCACCGCGCAAATCGGTGTTTTCGCGCTGGCCAGCATTGCGGGAGTCGTCATCGCCTGGCGGCGCATCCAGGCTCGGCGCGCTCAAGCGCCTGCCGATCCCAATGCCAGCGTTGAAGAACTCGGCCAGCAGGTCGAAGTCGTTTGTCTGCCGGACGCCTGGGCGCATCTGCGTGTGCGCTACCGGGGCAGCGAATGGGCGGCACGGCTGGAAAACAAGGATCTCGCGGTGGAGATCGGCATGCCGCTCATCGTCGTCGCGCAGGAAAGCTCGACGCTCATCGTCGATTCTCGAACCAATCCACCCCACAAGGAATAAACATGGACATTAATCTGAACAGCCTTGAATTCTTCATCGCTTTTGCCGTCGTTGCCCTCATTGCCATATTCAAGATCGTGCGCATCGTGCCGCAGCAATCGGCCTATGTCGTGGAACGCTGGGGCCGCTATCATGACACCTGGACTGCCGGCATCCATTTTCTGATTCCCTTCTTCGAGCGCATCGCCTACCAGCACTCCATCAAGGAGATTCCCTACGATGTCGCGCCGCAGGTGTGCATCACCCGCGACAACACCCAAGTGCAGATCGACGGCATCCTCTACTATCAGGTCACGGACCCGAAACAGGCATCCTACGGCACTTCCAGCTTTGAACTGGCCATCGAGCAGCTTGCCAAGACCGCGCTGCGCTCCGAAGCGGGCAAGCGCGATCTGGACAGGCTCCTGGAAGACCGCGAAACCATCAACCGCACTGTAGTGGCAGTTCTGGACGAAGCCAGCACCACCTGGGGCGTGAAGGTGCTGCGCTATGAAATCAAGGACATCGTGCCGCCCGACTCCGTATTGCGCTCCATGCAGTTGCAGATTACCGCCGAGCGGGAAAAACGCGCCAAGATTGCCGAGTCCGAAGGCGAACGGCAAAAGGAAATCAATCTGGCCGAAGGCGAAAAGCAGGCGGCGATCGCCATGTCCGAAGGCCAGATGACCGCCGCCATCAACAAGGCAAAAGGCGAGGCTGAAGCCGTGCGCCTGGTAGCGGAAGCCACGGCGGACGCCGTGCGCCTGGTGGCTGGAGCCATCAACAGCCCCGGCGGCATGGAAGCGGTGAATCTGAAAGTGGCCGAACAATACGTCGGCGCTTTCGGCAATGTTGCCAAGGCGGGAACCACACTCATCGTCCCCGGCAATTTGGCCGACATGTCCTCGCTGGTAGCGACGGCGCTGAAAGTCGTCAAGTCAGGAGACGGAAAGGCCACGTAAGCCATCAAAACCACGCAGGACGCAATGCCTTTTTTGCAGGGAGCATCACACCGCTCCCTGTCCATCGTAATCCTCCCTTGAGCCGCCCGCCCCTGCATGTTCCGCAAAATTCGCATCCTGATCCTCCTCCTGATCCTGCTGTTCGTCGCGCTGAGCACTTGGCGCTCGGACAATCGCCTGGCCTCCTGGAAACATGTTGTAAGAATAGCGGTTTATCCCATCGCCGCCGACGATTCCCCCGTGACCGCGCAGTTCATCCGGGAACTGGAACCCGCCAGTTTTGCCGTCATCGAAAGCTGGTTGCAGGCCGAAGTCAAACGCTACCGGCAAACGCAACAACCGCCGGCGCAAATCCGCTTGGGCGCGGAAATCAAGACCCTGCCGCCGAGCCTGCCGGACGCGCCCAATACGCTGGAGATCATGCTCTGGAGCCTGAAGCTGCGCTGGTGGGCGTATCGTCAGGACGACGAGAAAAACATCAAGCCGCATATCCAGCTCTTTGTGCTGTTCCACGACGCCAAGCGTCATGTCGACATGTCCCTGCCGCATTCTATCGGCATGAGAAAGGGCAAAATCGGCGTCATTCACGTTTTTGCCAGCGCGCAGCAGGTTGGGCAAAACGCGGTCATCATTGCCCACGAGTTGTTGCACACTTTTGGCGCGACAGACAAATACGACTTTGCCACGTTGCAACCCATCTATCCGCAAGGGTACGCGGAGCCGGAGCGATCTCCCCTGTTGCCGCAGACGCTGGCCGAAATCATGGGCGGACGCATTCCCCTCAGTCAGGAACGCGCCGAGATTCCCGGCAATTTGTCCGTCACCCGAATTGGCCGGATGACGGCGGAGGAAATCGGTCTCCTGACGCCATCGCCATAGACAGGCGGCAATGATGAGCGCTGGCGGCGTGCGGGTTTATTGCGGTTTTTTCCCGACGCGGCTTTCCGTTCCGGCCAGCAGACGCTGGATGTTGTTCTGGTGGCGCGCAATCAGCGTCGCGCCCAGCAAAAAGGCGATGGCGGTGTCGCTATGCAAGCCGCAGAACAAAAGCCCCCAGAGCGGCGCGGAAAGTCCGGCCATCACCGCGGCGAGAGAGGAATAGCGGCTGACGAAAACCACCAGCAGCCAGGTTGCCAGTGAAGCCAGCCCGACAAACGGTGCCAGCGCCAGCAACACGCCGCCCGCCGTCGCCACGCCCTTGCCGCCCTGGAATTTCAGGAACACCGGATAGACATGGCCGATGAAGGCCGCCAACCCCACCAATCCCACCACTGGTTCGGAAAAGCCCAGCGCGCGGACGACGAGGACGGCAAACACCCCTTTCAGCACATCACCCGTCAGGGTAAACATCGCCGCTTTCTTGTTGCCCGAACGCAGGACATTGGTCGCGCCGGGGTTGCCGGAACCGTAAGTGCGCGGATCCGCCAGGCGGAAAAGGCGCGCGCCCAGCACAGCAAAGGAAACGGAACCCAGAAGGTAGGCGGCCAGACAAACCAGAAAACCGAGAAGAATATCCATGAGCGCAGAGGAAGGCGAGAGTACAATGCGCGCGGATTGTACTCCGTGACTACCCGATTTTTCCACTCGTAACCGCACCGCATGGACATCATTTTTATCGAAGACTTGCGCATCAAGGCGCGGATCGGCATTCATCCCTGGGAAAAGGCCGTGCCGCAGACGCTGGCGCTGGACATCAGCCTGGGCGTCGCCTCCACCGCGCTCGCCGCCGGCAGCGACGACATTCGCAACACCGTAGATTACGCCGCGGTCGGCGCGTGTCTGCGCGCCGAATTGCCCACGCGCCATTTCAACCTGCTGGAGACACTCGCGGAATTTGCCGCCGCCCTGATCCTTGAAGCCTTCGCCGTCCAATGGGTACGCCTCTCCGTCGCCAAGCCGGGCGCGCTGCCAAATGCTGGAAGGGCGGGTGTCGTCATCGAGCGCGCGGCGGCGAAGGCGGATGAGCCATCGGCCAATAACGGCTGAGCGCCGTCGTGGACGATTTGCAGGGCAATCGCATGAATCTCGTCATCGTATTTTCGGTTCGCGCAGCCGCAAAAATCAAGGCGTCTGGAACAAGGCATCGGGAGTTGCTCCACCCTTCGCAGGGTGCAGAGCCTCTCTCAGAGAAGCGGGAGAGGGAAAGGCAGGCGACGGCGCAAACTGAAAACACGATGATGGCATTCACGCAATTGTTCTGCGGGACGATACTGAGCCGCGGAAATGGTAAACGCCGTGTATTATGCTGAAAAAATGTGTAGCCGGGACTTTCCGGCAAAGGAGGCGCAAATGCAAAATGTGTTTCATTACCCTTCCCCTGTGGGCAAACTCGATATTGTGGAAAATAGAGCGCGCATCACTGGAATTTTCTTTGCGGAAGAAGCGCGCGCGGCAGGAGCGGATGTGGAAGAAACGCCGTGCATCCGGGAGGCAGAGCGGCAACTGGAGGAATATTTTCTGGGCAGGCGAAAAACGTTCGATCTGCCGCTTTCGCTTGTCGGCAGCGATTTTCAGCGCGCGGTATGGGCTGCGCTCCTGGAAATTCCCTATGGCGAAACGGCAAGCTACAAGGAAATTGCGCTGCGTGTCGGTAATCCCAACGCCGCCCGCGCCGTCGGTATGGCAAACCACAATAATCCCGTCTCCATCGTCGTGCCTTGCCATCGCGTCATCGCCCATGACGGTGGCCTGGGCGGTTACGGCGGCGGCCTCGCGGCCAAACGCTATCTGCTGGAACTGGAAAAACGCCACGCCTGAACCGCAGCCGCCTGCGGCAGTACCGAAATGGCCTCTCAAGGCGCCGCAAAAGGTTTTGGTGTCCCGTCAGCCGGTTGATTCCGCGCAATGTTTACCACATTTTCAACGGCAAAGCCGAAATGCGCGAACAGCGTCCCCGCCGGAGCGGAGGTGCCGAATGTGTCGATGCCGATGACTTCCCCGTGCAGGCCCACGTATTTGCGCCAAAAATCCCCGTGCGCGGCTTCGATGGCGATGCGGCGCACGTGGCGGCCCAGCACGCCGGTACGGTATTCCTTGCT
>JAIRLE010000083.1 GCA_031259605.1 Zoogloeaceae bacterium | reverse complement strand
GGTGTTCCAGCGGTTCGGGGACATGGCGGGCGTAACCTTGAACGTAATCCACGCCCAGTTCCCGAACGACTTCCAGGATGGACTCGCTGCTGACGAATTCCGCGATGGTTTTCAGGTTGTGCACCTTGGCCAGTTGCACGATGGCGTGCACCACGGCGCGGTCAGAAGGATCACTGTCGATGTTGGAGATGAACAGGCCGTCTATTTTCAGGTAATCGACATGAAACTGCTTCAGGTACGCAAAGGAAGAAAGGCCGCTGCCAAAATCATCGAGCGACAAGGCGGCCTTCAGTCCGCGAACGCGCTTGATGAAATTCAGCGCGTTCGCAAGCTGGCTAATGGCGCAACCTTCCGTGATTTCAAAGCACAGGCGTGAAGCATCGACCTGATAGCGATCGATCTGTTCGTGTACGTAATCCGGAAACTCGCGATCCGAGAGGCTGGCGCCGGAAATGTTGATGGCAAAGCGTTCCACCGCCGGCATGATCCCTGCCTTTTGCCATTCGGCAAGCTGGCGGCAGACGTTTTCGACTACCCACCGGTCGATGTAGGGCATGAGGTTGAAACGTTCGGCGGCGGCGATGAAGCGGGTGGGCGCCTGGATGTTGCCGAGAAAATCGCGCAGACGGATGAGGATCTCGACATGCTTCGGCTTTTCATCGCACAGGGGTTCGAGATGCTGGAAGTACAGCAGGAAGCGACCTTCGGAGAGCGCGTCGGTGACATGGCCGATGGAACGGAATTCTTCATGCCGCATCCGGATGTACTCGTTGTTTTCGTCGTACAGTTCCACGCGGTTGCGCCCTTGTTCCTTGGCGGCGTAACAGGCGGTATCCGCCGCCATCAGGATGTCGGTGAAGTTGTCCATGCCGGGAACGACGCGCACCACGCCCGCCGACGCGCCAATGTAGAAACTGCGCCCGCCGTAGGTGAAAGTATAGGCGCGAATCTCCGATATCAGGACATCGGCATGGCGCATGGCTTGTGTTTCGTCGCAGTTGTGCAGAAGGATGCTGAATTCGTCGCCGCCCAGCCGCGCGAGAAAGCCTTGCTGGGCGTGGGCTTGCAGTATCTTGGTCAGTTCGATCAGCAACTGGTCGCCGGCAACGTGACCGCAAGTGTCGTTGATGACCTTGAACTGATCGAGGTCAAGATAGAGCACGGAAACAGGACGGCGATCTCGCTGGAACTGCTCGATGGTCTGGCGCAACTGGCGCTCGAAGGCACGGCGATTGTAGAGACCGGTCAGGGGATCGTGGATGGACTGGTAAGCCAGTTCTTCGGTGACGTGATGTTGCAGGGTAATGTCGCGGATGCTGGAACGATAGCCCTGGGATACGCCCTCCTTGTTGCGGATGGACTGCCAAGACATGGCGCACCAGATGCAATGTCCGTCGCGATGCAGGACGCGGAACTCCATGTTCTGCCCACTATGCCCGTCCCGCGCCTGACGCATCTGATGGCGAACCAGTTCCTGGTCATCGATATGCACCAGATTCAGGGGAAACTGTTCCATATCCATGCACTCTTCCGGCGAAAAGCCGGTGACGCGCTGCACGGCGGGGTTGATCCAGCGCAGTTTGCCGTCCGTATCAAACCAGTTTTCCCAGGCGTAGGTATAGTCGGCAATGGCGCGAAAGCGTTGTTCGCTGTCTTCCAGCGCGCGCACTCGGTTTTGCACGGCGTCGATCATGCGATTGAAATTGGCGGCAAGCACGGAAATTTCATCTTGCCCCTCCACCTGTACGCGCCGGGTGAAGTCCCCCATGCTGATGTGTCGGCTGGCTTCCGAGAGGCGCACCAGTCCTTGCGTCATGTAACGGATGAGGCTGTAGAGGAAGAACGCCAGCAGGGTGACGCCGCCTATGCCGATCAGTGTGCTCTGTTTCAGCAGATTGCGCAGGACTTCGGCGCTGCGGCTGGTGTCGCGTCCCATGTACAGCCGTCCGTAGATCACACCCTCAATGGCGACCGGAAATACGCTGTGGAGCACGTCAACATCGCTCACGTCGCTCTCTGGCAGCGCCCGATCCTCCGGCCAGCCAGCGGAAGCGGCGCGTTCGCCGTCTTCATTGACGACGATGACGTAACGCAATCCCTGGTTCTGGCGCAGGTTGTCCAGCGTGTCGCGCAAGGTGGCGTAATCATGAGCCAGCAGATAGGGCGCAAAAACCTCGCCGAGCACCCGCCCTTGTTCGAGCGCGTATTCGCGCTGTTCAGCCTGGAAATGGCGGCTGGCCAACAACAGATTGTTGCCAACGAGGAGGAACAAGGTCAGGACGCTGACGAAGAAACTGCTCAGCAGAAGCTGGGTACGGAAGGAATGGCGGGGAGATCGTCCAGGAAAATGCAATTTCATGAGGACTCCCGGTTGGACGCGGGCGGCTTGAAGAAGGGTTGTTGCCGAAGCATTTCCACATAGGGCCGCATGGTCATGATGTCCTGCGGGGAAATGGGCACATAGCCCTCATAGCCGGAAGCGGCAAAAAAAGCCTTGCCTTCCTCGGTATCGGGGAAACTCTGGAACGCCTTGCGAATGCGCTCGATGAGCGCGGCATCCAGGCGGCTGTCCGCCAGCGCCATCAGGTGTGGCAGGACACGGTCGCCCATGTCCAGGTCGCGCGTGTCGATGACGCGCAGATGGGAACGAGTATCGTGATGCGCCATGTTGAGGGGAGCGGAAGTCGTTACCGCCGCATCCGCGTCACGCGCCACAACCGACGCCAGCGCCGCCGCGTGGCTGGGGCGAACCAGCATCTGGTAATCCGCGTCGGCCTTTATGCCGTTTTCCGCGAGCTTTCGGATGCCCGCCTGCGCGAAAAACGAGGCATAGTCGGGGAAGGCAATACGCTTGCCGCGCAAATCGCGGATGTTTTTGAAGGGACTGTCGGCGCGCACCACGAAAACGAAGGTGAATGGCGCTTTGTAACGCACCAGCGGCATGTAGCCGTATTCCAGACACAGGGCGCCGAAATGCGGCGGCGTGATGAGAATATCGAAACGCTTGTCCAGGGAATCGTTCAGGAACGTGGCGTGATCCGCCGAAGTATAGAGCCTGACGGGACGATTCAGGCTGCGCTCCAGATGTTGTATCAACGGGCGATGCGCGCGAAACAGGCTGGCGGGCGAATTGAAGGGCGCAATCCCCAGGCGCAGGGGCGCTTCCTGTGCCGTTGCCGCGGAACAGAACGATAACGCTGCCGCTACCAGAATCGAAAAGATACGACATGACATGATGTGTTTGGCTCGAAGAAATCAGGGGCGGCATCCCCCAACGGAGACACTGGATATTACCCTACGACTTGTTTTATTCGCAGTAGTATAACCATACTACTATTACTTTAGTAATATACTCGGATTCTTACGAAACGTTACGATTGTTGTCATTTGCAATAATGTCCATGTGTAACAAAATAGCGCGAGGCACGGCAGCGGCCTTTCTCTCTCCCGCTTGCGGGAAGGGCGGCGCCGCGAAGCGCCGGAAAAAAGGAAGTAACGCCACGGCGCTTTGTGTTCCAGACGCCTTGATTTTTGCGGATATTCCGGAGGCGCAGCGCCGTGCCGACGCCCACGGTGATTGCCAGGAGGATGGCGGCGGCGTTGGCGGGGAGATAAAATTCCAGTGTGCCGCAGGCGTTGAGCGTAGAAGTTACAGTGCGCGTCAACTGCCGCCCACGGCGTTCCGCAGAGGGTCGAAGCGATAGAAAAGATTGGGTTCGGAAACGATGTAGAGCGCGCCTTGCGCGTCGATGGTGACACCCTCGGCCTGGGGAATCGAGCGTTCCAAGCCGTGCCAGCCGCGCCAGAGCGGCATCATACTGATGAGTTCCCCGTTCTTGCCGTACTCGACCAGAAAGCGGGATTCGTCGCTCAGGACAAGCAGGTGGCCTGTCCGGTCATGCAGGCTCAGAGAGGAAAGATCGAGCAGAAAACGTCCCGGATCGACCTTGGGCCGCCATTCCTGGATTTGCAGGTTCAGGGGTTTGTCGTGACTGTCTGGCAGGAGTCCCGCGATGTGGAAGATGCGCGGCGGCGCTTTTTCCTTGGCCACGAAAAGCAGGTCGCGTCCGCTGTTCCAGGCGACGCCCTCGAAGCCCAGGTTGCCGTTCAGCAAAACGCCCAGTCCCATCTGAGGCGCGTTGGCGACGTCGATACGCGTCGTCTCCGGCAGGATCGAAATCCAGTAGATGCGCTGATGCCGCTCATCGATCAGGAAGAATTCATCGTCCTCTACGTGGGTCACGCCTTCCAGATCTTCCACGCCATGCACCGGAATACGCCGCAGGACGCGCCCCTCGGTCGAGAGTTCGACGATTTCCGCCGGATTGTTGATGGCAAGATAGAGGGTGTTCGTCCGGTTGTCATGGGTAAGCCCGGAAGCGTTGTGCGAGACGCCCTCGATGGGCAGCGCGTCGACGCTCACCCGGTAGCCGGGTAACCAAAGGCTGTCATGCCGCCAATCCCGCGCCTGGTAAAAAGTGCCCGCCCAATACCAGAGCAAGGCGGGCAATTTTACATGCCAGGCCAGCGCAAACAACGACGCGAACACTGCCAACGCCAACAGCAGAAACAAGGACTTTCGCCGAATTTTCACGACGCCATCTTCCGTTCTTCCCACAAAATGCCTGACGGCAAGGATACCAAAATCAGGAAACAGGAAACGGAGCAAGAATCTTGCTCGGAACCATCCGGGTTGAATTCCCGTTTCTCAGGCCGACGCGGGCGCGTTGGGCGCGGGACTGGAAACATTGTCCTTGTCGTCCTTGCCGCCTTCGCCTTGCGGCGCGGGCTGGCTCAGGCTGGGCTTGGGCGGACGCGGCGGATTACCCGCCATGA
>JAIRLE010000009.1 GCA_031259605.1 Zoogloeaceae bacterium | reverse complement strand
CTGCCTTGCCGAATGGCCGGAATCCCTGTTCTGGGTCGCGCCCGGCGCGCTGTTGTTCCTGTTGCTGAACGCAATCCATACCGGCACGAATTGTCTGCGCCAACAACCGCAAACGCTCTGGCTATACGCCGACGGCACACTGGGTCTGGTTTTCGCGGGCGCGCCGCAACCGCTTCTTGCCGCTTTGCGCCCCGGCATCCTGGCCCTGCCCTGGATTTGCGTTTTCTCCTGGCGGCTCCTGGAAGACGCGCTTCCCAATGGCGCGTCCCGGCGCGGCGCGCTCACCCTGTTGCCGGACAGCGCCGACGCGAACGCCTTGCGCCGCCTGCGGGTTTGGTTGCGGGAGGCGCGAATCCAGGGATAGGAATCAGAAGGTGCCGATGACCCACATGGGGACGCGCACACCGGAATCGCTGGGGCTGTGGGTCTCAAAATGCCCGTCGCCATCGCTGTCGACCAGGTAGTAGGGCGCGCCAGCCTCCGGCGTGATCTTGAGCATGTAGAGCTTGCCGCCGATACGGTATTCCTCTACCGTGCCGCGTTCTTCCCGGCGGATCGTGACCTGGGGTTCCTCGATGCTGTCGTCGAATGGTCGGATGTCGGCGGGCGGCGGCGGGATGTCGGGCAGGGGATCGGCATCGGCGGGCGCTTCTGCCCAGGCGGGCGCAATGGCGAACAGGGCGGCAATGAGGAGAACGGGACGCATGGAAAGTTCCTTACAAACAGCAAGACGCGATTCTATTACAGATTGAGCATCAGCTCGCGTTCGGCGGGAAGCGGCGTGAAGCCGCGCGATTCATAGTGACTGAAAATGGCTTCCACCACCTTGTCGGGTTCGTCGATGACCTGGATCAGGTGCAGGTCTTCGGCGTTGATCATCGCTTCTTCCGTCAGTCTGTCGCGGAACCAGTCCACCAGCCCGCCCCAGAAGGACGTGCCTACCAGGATGATGGGAATATGCGGCGTCTTGTTCGTCTGCGCCAGGGTCAGGGTTTCAAAAAACTCGTCCAGGGTGCCGAAGCCGCCGGGCATGACCACGTAGGCGCTGGCGAAGCGCACGAACATGTATTTGCGGGCGAAGAAGTGATGAAAGGACTGGGAAATATCCTGATAGGGGTTTGCCGCCTGTTCGTGCGGCAGTTCGATATTGAGGCCGACGGAAGGCGAGCGTCCGTAGAACGCGCCCTTGTTGGCGGCTTCCATGATGCCGGGGCCGCCGCCGGAAATGACGGAAAACCCCGCGTCGGAAAGTTTGCGGGCGATTTCCTCCGCCAGCCGGTAGTAGGGATGCTCCGAGGCGACGCGGGCGCTGCCGAAAATGGAGATGGCGGGGCGGATCATCTTCAAACGTTCGGTCGCTTCCACGAACTCTGACATAATGCCGAAAACCCGCCAGGCTTCCTGCGCCGCGTCGGAAGGCGACTGCTGTTCCGGATCGAGCAGGCGAGGCAATTTTTCACTTTCTTTCATGTGTGCGTCTATGTCCCTGTTGTTGTTGGTGGATGGTTCATCCTATCTGTACCGCGCTTTCCATGCCCTGCCCGATTTGCGCAATCGCGCGGGTTTTCCCACCGGAGCCATGAAAGGCGTACTTGCCATGCTACGCCGCCTGGATGATGACTTCAAGGCGGAAAAGAAAGCCGTGGTTTTCGACGCCAAAGGCAAGACCTTCCGGCATGACTGGTATCCCGCCTACAAGGCGCAGCGTCCGCCCATGCCGGAGGATCTGGCGGCGCAGATCGAACCCATACATGCCGCCATCCGCGCGCTGGGCTGGCCGCTGCTCTGTGTGGAAGGCGTGGAGGCCGATGACGTGATTGGCACGCTGGCGCGCATGGCGGATGAGGCGGGCATGGAAACGCTCGTTTTCACTGGCGACAAGGATCTGGCGCAACTGGTCAATGAAAAGACGCGCCTCATCAACACCATGACCGGCGAACTGCTGGATGCTGCGGGCGTGGCGGCAAAGTTTGGCGTGCCGCCGGAGCGCATGGCCGATTATCTGGCCCTGATGGGCGATGCCGTCGATAACGTTCCCGGCGTGGCGAAGTGCGGCCCGAAGACGGCGGCGAGGTGGATTGCTGAATATGGTTCGCTGGATCGGCTCGCCGCTCACGCTAATGACATAAAAGGCGCGCTGGGCGAGCATCTGCGCGCGCATCTCGACTTTTTGCCGCTGGGGCGCAAGCTGGTACGCATCGATTGCCGGGTTGCCGGATTGCCCGCGCCGGAAAGCCTCACGCCCAGTCCGCCGGATGTTGCCGCGCTGCGCGAACTGTATGCCCGGTTCGAGTTTCGCGGCTGGTTGCAGGCGCTGGAGGACGGCGCGGCGGGAAAACCGGAAAAGCCCGATCTGCCGCGCCGCCTTCCTCCACAGGAAGATGCCGAACCGCCCGCGCTCATCGACGATGGCCGCCATCGCGCCGCCTACGAGACCGTGACGGATGCCGCCGCGCTGGAACGCTGGCTTGCCCGGATTGCCGCCGCGCCGCTTGTCGCCGTGGATACGGAGACTTCCAGTCTCGACCCGTTTTCCGCCCGCATCGTCGGCATTTCGCTGGCGGTCGCGGCGGGCGAGGCCTGCTATATCCCGCTCGCGCACCAGGGGCCGGAGGCCGGAACGCAATTGCCGCTGGATGCCACGCTCATGCGTTTGAAACCTTGGCTGGAATCGGCGGCGCACAAAAAGGTTGGACAGAACATCAAATACGACCAGCATGTCTTCGCCAATCATGGCATTGCCCTTCGCGGCATTGCCCACGATACCCTGCTGCAATCCTATGTGCTGGAATCGGAGCGGGGGCATGACATGGATCAGCTTGCCCGCCGTCACTTGGGGATGATCACCATTCCTTACGCGGAACTCTGCGGCAAGGGTGCCCGGCAAATCGGCTTTGAGCAGGTCGCCGCCGACAAGGCCGCCGTGTATGCCGCCGAGGACGCCGACATCACGTTGCGCCTGCACACGCGCCTGTTCCCGCAAATCGACGCCCACGCGGGACTGCGCCACATCTACGCCGCCATCGAAATCCCGGTGAGCGGCGTGCTGTTTACGATGGAGCGCACGGGCGTGTTGATCGACGCCGATCTGCTGTCGGCGCAAAGTCATGCGCTGGGGCAGAAAATTCTTGCCTTTGAACAGGAAGCCCATGTGCTTGCCGGCCAGCCTTTCAACCTTGGTTCGCCCAAACAACTGGCCGAAATCCTGTTTGCGCAACAGGGGTTGCCGGTCAGGAAAAAAACGCCTGGCGGCGCGCCTTCCACCGACGAGGAAGTGCTCTCCGAACTGGCGCTCGATTATCCGCTGCCCAAGCTCCTGTTGGCGCACCGCGCCCTGGTCAAGCTCAAGGGAACCTACACCGACAAGCTGCCGCGCATGATCAACCCGACGACGGGGCGGGTGCATACCCATTTCGCGCAGGCTACCGCCATCACCGGCAGGCTGGCTTCTTCCGACCCCAATCTGCAGAACATTCCCGTGCGCACCGAGGAGGGGCGCCGCATTCGCGCCGCCTTCATCGCCCCGCCTGGCAGCCGCGTCGTCTCCGCCGATTACTCGCAGGTCGAATTGCGCATCATGGCGCACCTTTCCGAAGACGCGCGCCTCCTTGCCGCCTTTGCCCAGGGCGAGGACGTGCACCGCGCCACGGCGGCGGAGATTTTCGGCATTGGCGCCAGCCAGGTGAACGCCGAGCAGCGTCGCGTCGCCAAGACCATCAATTTCGGCCTCATCTACGGCATGAGCGCCTTTGGTCTGGCGCGGAACCTGGGACTGGAGCGCCGCGCCGCGCAAAATTACATCGAACGCTATTTCACTCGCTACCCCGGCGTCGCCCGCTACATGGAGATGACGCGCGAGAGCGCCCGTACCCAAGGCTACGTGGAAACCGTCTTTGGCCGCCGCCTGGCCCTGCCGGAAATCGCCAGCGGCAACGCGAGCCGCCGCCAAGGCGCGGAACGCGCCGCCATCAACGCGCCCATGCAAGGCGCCGCCGCCGACATCATCAAACTTGCCATGCTCTCCGTGCAACGCTGGCTGGAAGAAAAACGCCTGCAAAGCCGCATCCTCTTGCAGGTGCACGACGAATTGGTGCTGGAAGTCCCGGAAAACGAACTCGCCGCCGTGCGCGAAACCCTGCCTCGCCTGATGAGCGCGGTCGCCCAGCTTGCCGTGCCGCTCCTGGTGGAAGTCGGGGAAGGAGAGAACTGGGATGTGGCGCACTGATCAGGAATCAGAGGGCAGCGCACAGCGTGCAGGTTGGACAAGCGCAGCGCGGTACGGCATCGACGAAAGACCGTGGAATATCGAAAGAGAAGCGGAGCCAATCCAATGCCGTTGACTTGGGATGAAATACAGGCGAACGCCATCGCTTTTTCCAAGCGCTGGAAAGCCGCGCACAACGAGGAAGCGCAGGCGCAGGCGTTCGTGCTGGACCTTTTGCGCGTGTTTGGGGCGGACGCCATGTCCGTTGGCGATTTCGAGTACAAAGTGCCGCTCTCCAGCGGGACGACGGGCTACATGGATTATCTCTGGAAAAAACGCATCGCCATCGAGATGAAGTCGAAGGGCGAAGACCTGTCGAAGGCCTACCGGCAACTGCAAAATTATCTCCAGCACCTGCCGCCGGAAGAGATACCCGACCTGTGGCTGGTGTGCGATTTCGAGCACATGCTGCTCACGCACCGTTCGGTGAATAAAAAGTGGCGCTTCAAAACCGGGGAATTGCGCCGCCACATCAGGAAGTTCGCCGATATTGCCGGATATGCGACCGGGCGCGTCACGGACGATCAGGAAGAAGTTAACGTCCGCGCCGCCGAAAAGATGGCAAGGCTCCATGACGCCTTGAAGGCAAGCGGCTACGACGGACACGCGCTCGAAGTCTATCTGGTGCGTCTGCTGTTCTGCCTGTTCGCCGACGATACCGGCATCTTCCCGAAAGACATCTTTCTTGGCTATGTGGAAAGTTCCAAAACAGACGGCGGCGATCTGTCACATCGCATCGCGGATTTGTTTGAAGTGCTGAACATGCCGGAGGATGCGCGGGCAAAGCGCATCCGGCTCGCGGATGAATTGCGGCAGTTTCGCTACATCAATGGCGGGTTGTTCGCGGAGCGGCTCGCGCCCGCCGATTTCGACGCAAAGATGCGGCAAACGCTCATCGACTGCGCGCGTTTCGACTGGAGCGCCATCAGTCCCGCCATTTTTGGCGCGATGTTCCAGGGCGTGATGGACGAAAAACAGCGGCGGGAATTCGGCGCGCATTACACGAGCGAAGAAAATATCGCAAAACTCATCAATCCGCTGTTCATGGATGATTTGTGGAAAGAATTCGAGCGCGTGAAGACCAGTCAGAAGGCGCTGGAGCAGTTTCATGAGCGGATCAGCCGCCTGAAATTTCTCGACCCGGCCTGTGGCTGCGGCAATTTCTTGATCATCACCTACCGCGAGTTGCGCCGGCTCGAACTCGAAATCCTGAAGATGCGGCTGGGCGGCAGCCAGAAGGCGCTTGATCTCGACTATCTCGCTTTGCACCTGAAAGTCAATGTCGGGCAGTTTTACGGCATCGAATGTGAAGAATTCCCCTGTCAGATTGCGCAGGTGGGGATGTGGCTGATCGACCACCAGATGAATCTTTGCGTCTCGGAGCTTTTTGGCGCGTATTACGCCCGCCTGCCGCTGACACAGGGCGCGGCCATCGTTCACGCAAACGCCTTGCGCATCGACTGGGAAAGCGTCGTGCCGAAGGCGGAATTGCGTTACATCCTCGGCAATCCGCCGTTCAACGGCGCGCGCACGATGACGGCAACGCAAAAAACCGACATGACGCATGTCTTCGGAGGATTGAAAGGCGCGGGCAATCTCGATTACGTCACGGCGTGGTACAAAAAGTCTGCCGACTTGACGCGGGAGACGAACATCCGTTGCGCCTTTGTGTCGACGAATAGTGTCGCGCAGGGCGAACAACCGGCGATTCTCTGGAAACCGTTGATGGAAAACGGCGCGCGCATCAATTTTGGCGTGCCGACGTTCAAATGGTCGAACGAGGCGAAAGGCAAGGCGGCGGTGCATTGCGTCATCATCGGTTTTTCCCATGTGCAGACCAAAGCAAACATCAACCCGTATTTGCTGGAAGCGCCGACGGTGTTCATCGAGAGCCGCCAGCGCCCGATATGCGACGTGCCGGAAATCGGCATGGGAAATCAGCCGATAGATGATGGAAATTATCTCTTTGCCGAAGAGGAGAAAAATGATTTTTTGAAAAGGGAGCCGCAAGCCGAAAAGTGGTTTCGCCCGTGGATGGGTGCCGATGAATTTATCAATGGATATAAACGCTATTGTTTATGGCTTGGCAAATGTCCGCCGGATGAACTCAGGAAAATGCCAGAAGTCATGAAGCGCGTGGAAGCCGTAAAAAAATTCAGGCAGGCCAGCAAACGGCGCTCAACACAAAAGCTCGCGGACACACCGACCCAATTTCAAACAGAAAACATGCCGAGCAAAAATTATATCGTACTTCCCGAAGTATCGTCCGAGCGCCGAAAATATATTCCTATGGGGTTTCTGTCGAAAGAAACCCTTTGCAGCAATAAATTACGGCTCATGCCTGGTGGCGCTCCGTATCATTTTGGAATCCTGATGTCGAACGTGCACATGGCGTGGGTACGCGCCGTCTGTGGACGGTTGAAAAGCGATTATTCCTATTCAATCAACATCGTCTACAACAACTTCCCCTGGCCTGAATCGGACGACGCGCAAAAAGCCAAAATCGAAAAACTGGCGCAAGATATTCTGGATGCGCGGGCACGGTTCCCGGAAAGCAGTCTCGCGGATTTGTACGACCCGCTTTCCATGCCGCCGGAACTTCTGAAGGCGCATCAAGCCAATGACCGCGCCGTGATGAAACTCTACGGCTTTCCCGCCAAAGACACGGAAGCGGCCATCGTGGCGCGGCTGATGGCGCTGTATCAGGCATTGACAAAAGCGTAGGGGCAGTCCTTGCGGCTGCCCAAAAGGGCGGCCACGAGGGTCGCCCCTGCGCAGGTCTCGCAACGACGAAGCGAGGGGATCCGCCGCAGTGCGCTCGTCCTATGGCGGCTCGATCCCTGACGCCTGTTGCCCGTAGTCCCCAAAGCCTTCCTGCGCGGCGGCCATTTCTCTTGCGTTCAGCAAGACGGGTTCGCCAAGGAGAGAAGCGCGCCAGTAGTGTTCGCACAGGGTTTCCAGTTCTACGCCCAAGGCAAGCGCCTGTTCCAGGTCGCCTCCGTAGACCGCCATGCCGTGATTGGCCAGAAGGCAGGCCGAGCGGCCTTCCAGCGCGGAGAGGGCGGCATTCGACAATTCCTGACTGCCAAACAGGGCATAGGCGGCGCAGCGCACATTGTCGCCGCCGAAACGGGCGATCATGTAATGAAAGGGCGGAATGTCGCGGCGCAGACAGGCCAGACTCACCGCAAACGGCGAATGCGCGTGCAATACCGCGCCCGCTTCAATTCGGGCGGCGTAGATGTCGCGGTGTAACCGCCATTCGGAAGAAGGTCTTTTCCCTTCCGAATGGCGGCCGTCCAGACCTATCCAGGGGATGTCGCCGGGTTCCAGGCGCGCGTAATCCATGCCGGTGGGCGTAATCAAAAAGCCTTCCCTGTCGTCCTTCCGCAGGCGGCAGCTCAGGTTGCCCGCCGTTCCCCTGTTCAGGCCGATGGCGCTCATGGCCTGGGCAGTGGCAATCAATTCCGCGCGTTCATCCATGTCGTTCTTCCGAGTGGCGGCCTGGCAACCTCGCGCAATGGGCGAATGCAAGCGTTTGCGCGGGGTGTTCCGCGCGTTTTCCGCGCGGATGAGCCGGGGTGAGTGTCTATCGGCAGTCTTGTGTGCAAGATTACCCTGTCCAGCGATGAAACAGGGCACATGGATTATCCCTGAAAAAACGGATCCAGCGCGCCCGCCATGTGCCGGACAAGGCAATCGCATGAATGCCCGTTTTTCCTCCTCTCCCGCATCTGTATGGACCGGAGACATGGGTAACAGATGCGCCAAGAGATGGGTGAGACTTTTCCCGTTGAAAACGAACGGGAAAAGCGATGCCTTGGGAAGCCTGTACAGTGACGGGGAAGCGAGAGGAATTTGTCGTGTTGACCAGAGGGCGGCAATGTGAGTGCCTTGTGCCGACGTTGCGGGATCGTTCACGGCGTCCCGTCGCTTCGCCGCGGCGGCCAGCGAAGCGGCGACGCCGTGGAAACGCTTTGAGCACGAACACCCTGATAGCTCGTGGCAAATGGATTTCAAGGGGCATTTCGCCCTCGAGCGCGGGCGTTGCCATCCGCTGACGGTGATCGACGATCACTCGCGCGACAACGTGGCGCTGGTCGCCTGTGAGAACGAGCGGCGGGAAACGGCGCAGCCCGTGCTGGAACGTGTCTTCGCCCAATATGGCCTGCTGCGGCGATTGCCATGTTAAAATATGCGATTCTGTAGAATGGGCGCGTCGCGGGGCGACGCCAGATCATCATCATGGAACAATTCGCCAAGGAAACCCTTCCCGTCAGTCTCGAAGACGAAATGCGTCGATCCTACCTCGATTACGCGATGAGCGTAATCGTCGGCCGGGCGCTGCCGGACGTGCGCGACGGCCTGAAACCCGTGCATCGCCGCGTGCTCTTCACCATGCACGAACTCGGCAACGACTGGAACAAGGCCTACAAGAAATCGGCGCGGGTTGTCGGGGATGTCATGGGGAAATACCATCCGCATGGCGATACGGCGATCTACGATACCCTGGTGCGCATGGCGCAGGATTTTTCACTGCGCTACATGCTGGTGGATGGACAGGGCAACTTCGGCTCTGTGGACGGCGACAGCGCCGCCGCCATGCGCTATACGGAAGTGCGCATGGCGAAAATCGGACACCAGCTTTTGGAAGACATCGACAAGGAAACCGTCGATTTCGGCCCCAACTACGACGGCAACGAAGAAGAACCCTTGGTCTTGCCCGCGCGCATTCCCAATCTCCTCATCAACGGCTCTTCCGGAATTGCCGTTGGCATGGCAACCAACATCCCGCCGCACAACCTGAACGAAGTCGTGGCCGGCTGTCTCGCGCTTCTTGAAAATCCGGGACTTTCCATCGAAGACCTGATCGAAGCCATCCCCGCGCCCGATTTTCCGACGGCGGGCATCATCTACGGCGTGAAGGGTGTGCGTGAAGGCTATCTCACCGGGCGGGGCAGGGTGGTCATGCGGGCAAGAACGCATTTCGAGGATCTGGAAAAAGGCAATCGCCAGGCCATCATCGTCGATGAGTTGCCGTACCAGGTCAACAAGAAGAGCCTTCTGGAAAAAATCGGCGAACTGGTCGCGGAAAAGCGCCTCGAGGGCATTTCCGATCTGCGCGACGAATCCGACAAATCCGGGATGCGCGTGGTAATCGAGCTGAAACGCGGCGAAGTGCCGGAAGTCGTGCTCAACAATCTCTTCAAGATGACGCAGTTGCAGGACACCTTCGGCATGAACATGGTGGCCCTGGTCGACGGCCAGCCGCGGCTTCTGAATCTGAAACAGATGCTGGAGCATTTTCTCGCGCACCGCCGGGAAATCGTGACCCGGCGCACGGTCTTTGAATTGAAGAAGGCCAGGGAGCGTGGACATATCCTGGAAGGGTTGGCGGTGGCGCTCTCCAATGTGGATGACATCATCGCCCTCATCAAGGCGGCGCCGACGCCCGCCGACGCGAAGCGAGAATTGATGGCGCGGAGTTGGCAGAGCGCCTTGGTCGCCGAAATGCTGGCGCGCGCGGATGTCTCCCGTCCCGACGGCTTGTTGCCGGAATACGGATTTTTCGCGCAGGGCTACCGGCTCTCCGACGCCCAGGCGCAGGCGATCCTGGAACTGCGCCTGCAACGCCTGACCGGGCTGGAACAAGACAAGATCGTGAGTGAATACAAGGAAGTGCTGGAAAAAATCAGTGACCTTCTGGATATTCTCGCCCGTCCCGAGCGCATCACCGAAATCATCGTCGCGGAGCTTGCCGCCGTGCGCGACCAGTTCGGCGACGAACGCCGCTCCGAAATCGAAACCCACGCCCAGGATCTGGGAATGGAAGACCTGATCACGCCGCAGGACCTGATGGTGACGCTCTCGCATACCGGCTACATCAAGTCGCAGCCGCTTACCGACTACCGCGCCCAGCGCCGGGGCGGACGCGGCAAGCAGGCGACGGCGATGAAGGATGACGATTTCATCGACCATCTGTTCGTCGCCAATACCCACGACTACATCCTCTGCTTTTCCAACCGGGGGCGCTGTTACTGGCTCAAGGTCTATGAAGTGCCGCAGGGCAGCCGGAGCAGCCGGGGACGGCCCATCGTCAATATGTTCCCAATCGAGGAAGGCGAGCAGATCAACGCCATCCTGCCGGTGAAGGAATTCTCCGACGAGCGCTACATCTTCATGTGCTCCGTGAAAGGCACGGTAAAAAAGACTTCGCTCGCCAGTTTTGCCAACCCGCGCCAAAAAGGCATCATCGCCGTCGATCTGGATGAGGGCGATTATCTGGTCGGCGCGGAACTGACCACGGGCAAGAGCGACATCGTGCTGGTTTCCGACGGCGGCAAGGCCGTGTGGTTTTGCGAGGACGAAGTGCGTCCGATGGGACGCCAGTCGCGCGGCGTGCGCGGCATGAGCCTGCCTCCCGGACAACGGATCATCTCGCTCCTGGTGGCGGAAAACGAAGAAGAAACCGTGCTCGTCGCCAGCGAGAACGGCTATGGCAAACGCACGCGCCTGGGCGACTTTCGCCGTTCCAGGCGCGGCGCGCAAGGCGTGAAGGCCATCGCCGCCAGCGAACGGAATGGCAAGGTCGTCGCCGCCAAGCTGGTGACGGATGAAGACGAGGTGATGCTGATCACCACCGGCGGCGTGCTGATCCGCACGCGAGTCTCCGAAATCCGCGAACTGGGGCGCGCCACGCAAGGCGTACGCCTCATCATGCTGGATACGGGCGAAAAACTCACCAGCCTGGAAAAGGTCGCGGAAAGCGAAATGGATGCGGCGGATGCGGCGGGCGAAGAAACGGCCAACCCTCCCGCGGATGACGGCACAAGCGCAGGCGACGGCAATCAGGCGACGTCATGATGCGCAGGCGCGGGATCGTTTACGTCCTCTGTCGAAAGTGATGGTTTTTCGGTTTTCATGCTCATGGAAGGAGCGCGTTGATGTCCGTTCCCATTCTCGCGGCGGATCCGGAAGGCGGCTTGCCGGGTCTGCCCGATCTCGCGGAAATCGCCAGAACCTGCGCGGCGGCGGCGGAGCGCGCTTCCCGCATCCTGGGCGGCTTTATCGGGAAGAAGATGAAAGAAGGCGTGACGCCAGGTTTGCCGCGCGACGAGGAATGGGAGCGGCATTTTCTCTTCGATTTCATGAAGCGGTCCTGCCTGATTTCCTGGGTGAATCCCGCCGCGCGTCTGGCGCACAAGCGTTTCGAGGACTACCTGCAGGAAGGCGCGCTGACCGCCATCGACAGGGCGCTCGCGGATACCGGCGAAAAGGATTTGAACGTCGTCGGCTATTGCCTGGGCGGTACGCCGATCGATATTGGCAAAGTAAAGGCGCCGTGCTGTTTCGTCTCCACGCTCGAAGACCACATCGCGCCCTGGAAGAGCGCCTACAAGGGCGCGCGCCTGCCTTCCGGCCTGGCGCGTTTCGTGGTCGGCGGCTCTGGTCACATCGCGGGCATCGTCAATCCGCCGGCAGCCAACAAATACGGCTGCTGGGTCAATGACGCACGTCCCCTGCCGGAGGCCGCTGAGGATTACCTGGCAGGCGCGACGCAATACTCCGTTTCCTGGTGGACGGACTGGCAGGCATGGATCGGCGCGCATCCCGGCGGCAAGGAACGGGTCGTCGCCCGTCCGCCGGGCAAGCGCCTGTTGAAGGCCATCGAAGACGCGCCCGGCAGCTACGTCAAACTGCGCCTGGAAGCGCCAGAGTAGTCCCCCGTGCGATTCGGCGTGACGCTGCTCCGTTCCGTCCTGATGGCGCTGATGGCGCTGGCGGGCGGGTCGTGTCTTGCCGGGACGGCAGTGCTCACGGATGACGCGGGATACGAACTCGCATTGGAGGTTCCGGCGCGGCGCGTCGTCAGTCTTGCGCCGCACATCACGGAAATCCTCCATGCCATTGGCGCGGGCGATACCCTGGCCGGCGCGGCGGAATTCAGCGACTACCCGCCTGCCGCGCGTCAGTTGCCGCGTGTTGGCGGTTACGATCGCCTGGATCTGGAGCGCATCGTCCGCTTGCGCCCGGATCTCGTCCTCGCCTGGAAAAGCGGCAACCCGCCGACGCAGGTGGATCGGCTACGCGCGATGGGCTTGCGGGTTTTCGTGACGGAAGCGGAAACGCTGGAAGACATTGCCCGCCTGCTCGAAACCTTCGGCGCATTGACCGGGCGCGAGGCCAGGGCGCTTGCCGCCGCCAGCGCCTACCGGCAACGGCTGGAATCCTTGCGCGCGCGCTACAGCCGGCAAGCGCCGGTTACGGTTTTTTACCAGATCTGGCCCGCGCCGCTGATGACAGTCGGGAGGCGGCAGATCATTACCCAGGTCATTACCCTGTGCGGCGGCGTGAATATCTACGGGCATCTGCGTTCGCTGGTTCCTGTGGTGAGCCTGGAATCCGTGCTGATCGCCAATCCGCAAGCCATCATCGCGGCAGGCATGGACGAGGCGCGCCCGGAGTGGCTGGACGACTGGCGTCGCTGGCCCCGGCTTGAAGCCGCGCGCCGCGGCAACCTGTTCCACATTCCCCCGGATCTGATCCAGCGCCATACCCCACGCCTGCTGGACGGCGCGGAAATCCTCTGCCGCCAGATCGAAACGGCGCGCGCGGCGGCGATCTGATGAACGTGGCGAATTCTTCAGGGGGCAGGGATCAGGAAAGTTTGCGGCTTCGCCGGGAGAGGGCGTCGTGCCATACGGCGCAGCCGCAAACCTCAAAACCGGTAATTTGCCCGGATGCTCCCCGTCACCCCTCGCGTTTGCCCGCATTGCCCTGAACGCCAACATCCAGTGTCAGGGGCGCTTTGGCTGTTGGATTGAGCGTAAATCCCGCTTCCAGCATTCCCGTATCGCCCCTGAGTTCCGGCGTATCCAGCCGGCAGCCGTGGAGGCTTGCCTTGGCCTTTCCGTCGAACTCATGTTCCCGACCAGGCCGAGGCAGGCGTTGCCGTTCTGGGTGATGCTCTGATTCCACCTTGCGCCCAAGCGTGTATGGCGTGAATCCACCGCATTGAATTTCACCGGCTCGCCAGTGGTCAGCGTCACCGTATCCGCACCCTGGCGGCTCCACAGATATTGGCCGTAGAGTTTCACGCGGGAGCGCTCATTTACGTTCAGCACATACCCATTCCGGCGTGGGCGCTGGGATAGCGGGAATCGCTGTCAGTGATTTTGCGGACAAATCGGCTTCTGCCGTTTGTGGCGGATGGAGGAAATCAGCGCCAGCGCGATGAGCGCCACGCCGACAAGCCCGGTGAAGATTTCCGGGATGTGCAGCACGATGCCCGCCAGCATGATGATCGCCAGCGCGCCGATGGCGTAATGCGCGCCGTGTTCGAGAAAGATGTATTCGTCCAGCGTGCCCTTCCTGACGAGATGCACGGTGAGGGAGCGCACGAACATCGCGCCTATGCCCAGACCCAGCATGATGATGACCACGTCGCGGGTGACGGCGAACGCGCCGATGACGCCGTCGAAGGAAAAGGAGGCATCCAGCGTTTCCAGATAGAGAAAGCCCGCCGCGCCACTGCGTTTTGCCGTATCGACCGCCTTCTTGCCCGCCATTTCGCTGGCGAAGAACGTATCCAGGCTGCTGACCAGGAGGAACAGCGCCACGCCGCCCAATCCCGCGCTCAACACGCTCACGCGCGTGGACGGCGGCAGCGGCAGCCACAGATACAGACCCAGGAGCGCCAACAGCGCCAGCGTGACGCCGGGCGTTTTCAGCTTGCCCAGCCGGGCGAGACGGGCTTCGACGCGACCCAGCCAGAAAACCCGGCGTTCGGCGTCGAACAGGAAAGCGAAGAACACCAGAAGAAGGAACATGCCGCCGAAGGCCGCGATGCCCGCGTGACTGGCCGCCAGATGGCGGGCGTATTCTTCCGGTTGCGCCAGCGCCATGCCGGAGACTTCCCACATGCCCAGTCCCGTGGCGGCGGCGACGATGACGATGGGGAAAAAGAGCCGCATCCCGAAGACCGCGATCAAAATGCCGAGCGTGAGAAAAATCCGCTGCCAGCGAGCGCTCATGTCTTTCAGCACGGCGGCGTTCACCACCGCGTTGTCAAAGGAAAGGCTGACCTCCATCACGCCCAGCGCGGCGGTCAGCGTCAGGGCGGCAAAAACCCCCATGCCGCCGCGCATGCCCCAATATCCCGCCAACGCCAGGCAGGCGAACGTCACCAGAAAAGAAAGCCGGAAATCCTTCATGCGCGCAAAACCCCCAAAAGCGCGAAGCCTAGCATGCGCAGGCGCAGGGAAAACCGGTTTGTGAGGAAGAAATTGTCTTGCGCGCAAACATTGGCGGCAGCCCTTCGGGGCTGCCGGTCAACTTCATGGGGAGGGGGTTCTCTCCCCTCAAGAATGGCCGCGGCCGAAACCCCGGCCTTCGCGCCTTTCTTGCGGGCGGGGTGGCAAACCGGGGTTGGTTTTGCGATGAAAAAAAGCCCCCGCTTTCGGGGGCTTCGGGCTGGGCGGGCATATTTACATACGCCCGCTTTCCGGCCGCGACATCAGGGTTATTGGCAAGAGCCCGGAATGTATTTCTCGTTGGTTCCCGTGAAGCCGCTGCCGACCACCTGGCAAGTCCAGTCGCCCTCCTGGGAGCGATGCAGAATGATCTGGGAGCCTGCCAACACCAGAGATGCCTTGTTGCCGAATGTGGAAGTGATGAGGTTGCCGGAATTCACAAGAGGATCGAGCATCTGCGGAACGCCCAGCCCGGTCGGCAGAGTACCGCCAACTTGGCGAGCACCGACCACCAGATTGGAGCCGGTATAGCCGGGATCGCATTCACCCCTGTCGGTGCCCAGTGCGGTGCGGCCTTCCAGGATGCACAGCTCGATGGCGGTGCGCACGGCGTTCGCTTCGCCATATACCCGCGTGGCTTGCGTCTTGG